>CAKZLA010000460.1 GCA_937124525.1 uncultured Desulfobacterium sp. | reverse complement strand
TGTACAAGGCATTCAAGGTTGGGACACCGTGACGCCTATTCCAAATTCGCCGGACTTTGTGCTTGGTGTAATGAATTTGCGGGGCGCTATCGTTCCAATTATCGACCTGCGAAAGCGTTTTAATATGGAGACCATACCCCACGGCCCGACCACGGTGATTATTGTTGTCAAAGTCGAGAGCGCAGACAAACCTAGAACCATTGGCATGGTGGTGGACGGGGTGGGGTATGGGTCCGGCAAACGAAAATCAGACACAGGCATTCCCAATCTGCTTCGCATCATTGTGGGGAAACCCCTGGCACCTGAAGATACCTCTTTTATTAAAAAAGAGACGGTGTGGGTGGTGGAAACCACCATTGATGACATGAATCCCGAGGTGTCCGGGTATCTCATGGATAAATTGTTTGAGGCCGGGGCCCTGGATGTGTGCCATATTCCGTTGCAGATGAAGAAAAACCGCCCAGGCACACGCTTGGAGGTGATTTGTCACGAAGCCCGGTTAAATGATTTGATTAATTTGGTTTTAACCCAGAGTTCTTCCACCGGGGTGCGCTTCCACAAGGTTCAACGGGGGGTGCTGCACCGTGAAATGGTGGAGGTGCCCACTTGCTTTGGTATAATGAAGGCCAAAAAAATTGTTGACCCCACCGGGGCCGTGCGCATTGTTCCAGAGTACGAGGTGTGCCGCAGGGTAGCTGAAGAGCAGAAAATGCCCCTGCGGGATGTTTACACCAAGGTGCTTGTCAGTGTGCAGGGGATAGCCATGGACCCTGCCGGTGCCGATCATGATAACGCCCATGATTTCCACCATGGCGGTTCCATGAATTTTCATGTGGACCATGACTCGAAGCCTTCCTTGGGTCAGGGCCATTATCATGACCATGACCATCCACATGCCCAGGGGCAATGCCATGACCACGATCATCCTCATGCACAGGGGCAATGCCATGACCATGATCATCCACATGTCCATAACCAACATCACCATGGACAGGGAGCACAATTCACCCAGGATCATGGAAAAGGAAACAGGGAAGAAACTGAAAAATGACCATTAAACAACGCTTTTTTGTGTTTGCAGCCACTGGTGCCATGGTGGGATATGCCCCGGTGGCCCCGGGCACCTGGGGAACCCTGGTGGGTATTCCCTGGTTTTTCTTTGCAGTTTTCTGGCTCCGTCATGGCAGGTTTTTGCCGTGGTGCTGTTCATCATGGGGGCCATCTGGATAGCCCAGGAGGCTGAACCTATCTTTGGGAAAAAAGATCCCGGTGCCATTGTTATTGATGAAATGGCCGGATATCTGGTGGCCCTGTGCGGTCTACCCGTGACCTTACCTTCCCTGGCAGTGGGGTTTTTCGTGTTTCGGTTTTTTGATATTGTAAAACCGTTTCCAATAAGATATTTTGAACGACAATTTTCCGGAGGGTCTGGCGTGGTGCTGGATGATATTTTTGCCGGGCTTTATACCGGGCTTGTTTTGCGACTCTTTTTTTGATAAAAAATAATATTTTACATAATACTGGGGCTGGGAGATAAAATAGATGGTTGAATCAACGGAAAAAGAAAAAGCCGTAAAATCGGCAATGAGTCAGATTGAACGGCAGTTTGGGAAAGGCTCCATCATGAAACTGGGCGCAAGGGAAATCCAGGCCGTACCGGTGATTCCATCGGGCTCCCTTGCCCTGGACAAAGCCCTTGGTGTGGGAGGATATCCCCGGGGCCGTGTGATTGAAATCTATGGTCCTGAATCTTCGGGTAAAACCACCCTGGCCCTCCATGCCGTGGCCGAGTCCCAGAAACAGGGCGGCATTGTGGCATTCATCGATGCTGAACATGCCCTGGATGTCGGCTACGCCAGGAAACTTGGAGTGGATTGTGATGAGTTGTTGGTTTCCCAGCCAGATACCGGTGAGCAGGCCCTGGAGATCGCAGATATGTTGGTAAGAAGCGGTGCCATTGATATTGTGGTGGTGGACTCCGTGGCGGCCCTGGTCCCCCGGGCAGAGATTGAAGGGGAGATGGGGGATTCCCACATGGGGCTCCAGGCACGGCTCATGTCCCAGGCGTTGAGAAAATTGACAGCCACCATGTCCAAAACCAATACCACGATTATTTTCATCAATCAGATTCGCATGAAAATTGGTGTGGTGTATGGCAACCCGGAAACCACCACTGGTGGTAATGCCCTTAAATTTTACGCCTCGGTGAGACTGGAGATCCGAAAGGCAACCGCCATTAAAGAGGGCCAGGACGTCATGGGCAACCGCACCAAGGTAAAGGTGGTGAAGAATAAATTGGCCCCTCCATTTAAGACGGTGGAGTTTGACCTCATGTATGGAGAGGGTATTTCCAAAACCGGTGATCTCCTGGACATGGGGGTGGATCTGGAAATTATTGAAAAAAGCGGTGCCTGGTACTCCTTTAATGGGGAGCGCATCGGTCAGGGACGGCAGAATGTCAAGGCATTTTTTCTGGATAATCCTGACCTGTTTGACAAAATTCAACTGCAGGTACGGGAAAAACTTGGCATTGCGGTCAGTACCCCTGATGCTGCCGGAACAAAACCTGAAAAATAATACAATCGTATAAGGGAGTTCATAGAAATTAATCTACCCAAGTTTAATTGAAGGTCCCTGTAATTAAAGGATCTTTACTTCACAAATGGGCAGTTTTATTCTTGTAAGCCCCTAATGCCACCCCCAACACCAATACTTATAATGACATCGCCTTAAATGGCGTTTCAAGGAAAACAGTTCAGGAGTACAAAATGACAGGTAAAGAGGCACGCAGAATATTTATTGAATATTTTAAAAAACATCATCACCAGGTCGTGAGGAGTTCTTCTCTTGTTCCCCAGGATGATCCGACGCTTTTGTTCACCAACGCCGGTATGGTGCAGTTTAAGCGTGTATTTACAGGTGATGAAAAAAGAGACTACTCCCGGGCTGTTACGTCACAAAAATGTGTCCGGGCCGGTGGAAAGCACAACGATCTGGAAAATGTGGGTTACACGGCCCGGCATCACACTTTTTTTGAAATGCTGGGTAATTTTTCTTTTGGCGATTATTTTAAGGAAGATGCCCTGGATTTTGGCTGGGATCTGTTAACCAATGGCTATGGGCTTGATCCGGCAAAACTATGGGTTTCTGTTTATCTGGACGATGATGAAGCCTACAACCTCTGGCGGGACCGCATCGGTGTTCCCGAAGATCGTATTGTACGTCTGGGTGAAGAGGATAATTTCTGGTCCATGGGGGACACCGGCCCCTGCGGTCCCTGTAGTGAGATCCACATTGACCGGGGAGAGGTCTTTGGGTGCGATGATCCCAATTGCGCCGTGGGGTGTGAGTGCGATCGTTACCTTGAGCTGTGGAATCTGGTGTTCATGCAGTATGAAAGGGATGAGACCGGCACCATGACCCCCCTTCCAAAACCCAGTATTGACACGGGACTCGGGCTGGAACGTATTGTGTCAGTGCTCCAGGATGTGCCCACCAATTATGATACCGATTTGTTTGTGCCCATCATGGAAACCGTTGAAAGACTTACGGGCAAGAAGAAAACCGATTCCCGGGAGATTGAGGTGGCCATGAAGGTCATTGCCGACCACAGTCGGGCATCGGCCTTTCTTATTTCCGATGGTATCCTTCCCTCCAACGAGGGCCGGGGATATGTGCTGCGACGCATCATGCGCCGGGCCATTCGTTATGGTCGTCACATTGGTTTAACTCGCCCCTTTCTCCATGAAACCGTTACCACGGTGTTTGATCTCATGGATGAGGCCTACCCGGAATTAAAGGAATCCTCTGCGTTTATCTTGAATGTGGTGAAAAATGAGGAGATAAAATTCTCTGAAACCCTGGATATGGGCTTAAAGCTTCTTAAGACCACCATTGTGGATCTGGAACAGGAGAATAAAAAAGAGATCCCCGGAAACCTTATTTTTATGCTTTATGATACCTATGGGTTTCCCGTGGACATCATCACCGATGTGATCAAAGACACGGATATTACCCTGGATCTGGACGGGTATGAAGCGGCCATGGCTGACCAGCGTGCCAGGTCTAAAAGTTCAAAAACCTTTGCAGGTGTGGGGGAAGCCTATAAAACACTCACCTCCCAAGGCATTCGCACCGGATTTACCGGGTATGATGAGCTTTCGACCCGTTCCAAAGCACTTCTTCTGGTAAAAGATGGGAAGCAGGTGGATTCGGTGACCGCCGGAGACCCGGTGGAAATCGTCACCGAAAATACCCCTTTTTACGCCGAGGCCGGTGGTCAGGCCGGTGATGCTGGCTGGATTCAGGCAGACAAGGGTCGGGTAATCATTCACAATACCATTGCCGATCCGTCGGGGCTTCGTATTCACCAGGGCATGGTGGAAGAGGGAACCCTTACTGCTGATATAGAACTACTTTTGACTGTGGATAAAGAGCAACGTTCACTGACCGCCCAGAACCATTCGGCCACCCATCTGCTCCATGCAGCTCTTAGAAAGGTATTGGGGGATCATGTCAAACAGTCCGGCTCCCTTGTGACCAGTGATCGTCTTCGGTTTGACTTTACCCATTTCTCTGCCATTTCCCGGGAAGAAATCAATGCCATTGAGGAAAATGTCAATGCATACATCCGGGAAAATGCATCGGTGACCACCACGGAAATGACCATGGATGAGGCCGTAAAATCCGGTGCCACAGCCCTTTTTGAAGAAAAATACGGGGACCGGGTCCGGGTGCTTTCCATGGGGGATTTTTCCCGGGAGCTGTGCGGCGGTACCCACACCGACAAAACAGGGAATATCGGTTTTTTTAAGATTGTGTCCGAGGGCGGAATTGCCTCTGGTATAAGGCGAATCGAGGCGGTGACCGGCCCCAAAGCATTGGAGTATGTACACCAGACTATGGCACTTATCCATGATGTTGCCGCAGCCGTTAAATCATCCCGGGAAGATCTTTTGTCAAAGGTGGAAACCCTGGTGGCAGCCAAAAAGGCAGTGGACAAGGAGGTCCTCTCCCTTAAGGCAAAAATCGCTTCTAAATCCGTTGACAGCATGGACGATGATATTCGCCTGATCAATGGGGTTAAGGTGCTCGCCAAAAAGGTTGAGGTGGAAAATCCCTCCCAGATGCGGGATCTGGCTGATAAATTCAAGCTTAAAATTGGCTCTGGTGTGGTGCTTCTGGGGGCTGAATCCAATGGAAAAGCGCTGTTGATCTGTGTGGTGACCAAGGACATGACAAAGGTTTTCCATGCCGGTAACATAGTTAAAACCGCTGCTGGAATTGTGGGTGGCGGCGGTGGCGGCAGGCCGGACATGGCCCAGGCCGGTGGCTCTAAACCGGAACATCTCACAGATGCCCTGGAATCAGTCTATGCCGCGGCAAAATAAGCTATGAAAGGCTTATTGCATCCATGATCGCCTATTTTATCAGACGTCTTATTCTGGTGATTCCCACCTTTGTGGGGATCACCATCATGGTGTTTGCCATCACCCGTTTTGTACCCGGGGGACCCATGGAGCGCATCATTGCCAATGCCCGGCAGATGCAGGCCATGGGACCGGGGGGTGGAGCCATGGTAGGCCCGGGTGGAGCTGGGGCCGGGCAACCTTTATCCCAGGAGCAAATTGAAAAACTAAGGGTGTATTACGGTTTTGATAAACCGCTTCTGACAAGTTATGTGCTGTGGCTTGGCAAGGTGCTTAAAGGCGATTTGGGCCGTTCCACAAGATATTATGACCCGGTGTGGGAGATGATCAAAGAGAGAATTCCCATTTCCCTGTACTTTGGGGTGCTCACCACTTTGATTGTTTATGGGGTGTGCATTCCGCTTGGTATTGCCAAGGCCATTGGACACCGAAGCCATTTTGATAATATTACCTCAATTATTATTTTCACGGGGTATGCCATTCCCGGCTGGGTGGCCGGGGTGATGATGCTGGTGCTTTTTTCCTCCAACATGGATCTTTTCCCCCTGGGGGGGCTGGTGTCGGATTTTTTCCAGGAGATGACCCTGCTTGAAAAGCTCCGGGATATTTCCTGGCATACGCTTTTACCCCTGCTTGCCTATGTGCTCGGCTCCTTCACCGTCATGACGTTGTTGATGAAAAATACCCTCATGGATAACCTGGGGGCTGATTATGTGAGAACGGCTGTGGCCAAGGGCTTATCCTTTAAACAGGCCGTGTTTCGCCATGCCCTGAGAAACAGTTTGATTCCCATTGCCACCCATTTTGGTAATAACGTGTCCATTATTCTCATGGGCTCTTTTCTCATTGAAAAGGTGTTTAACATCAATGGCATGGGGTTGTTGGGGTATGAGTCTGTGGTGGACCGAGATTACCCCGTTGTCATGGGGATTCTGGTGATTTCCTCCCTTTTGTTCATGCTGGGAAATATTTTGTCTGATGTTTGTGTGGCCCTGGTGGACCCCCGGGTGAGGTTTAAATGAAAATCAACCCCCTGACCCGGAAGAAATGGAATCGCTTTGTTTCCATACGAAGGGGATTTTTCTCCTTTATTATCTTCCTTTTATTTCTTTTTATTATTTCTATTACCTCAGCGTGGGCTTGCACTATTGGCATCATCAATGGTTCTGCCACCACCGACGGCAGACCCATACTCTGGAAATCACGCGCCGCAGACACCAATGTTCAGGTATTTAACGAAGACAGCTACACTTGCTAGTACGTTGCTTCAGGCAATAGCGGTTCTGAGTATTCATGGATGGGAGTCAACGAAACAGAATTAGCCATTGCCAATGCCATGATAAGTGACCTT
>CAKZLA010000459.1 GCA_937124525.1 uncultured Desulfobacterium sp. | reverse complement strand
CTAAAGTATAGCCATCATTTGGCGCGGGCATCAATTTAACTTGAACAAAATCTATGCTAAATGGCTCATAAACAGGAACATACCAATTATAAACCTTTCCTGTTTTGCCTTGGGAGAAAACTAATGATCCATCAGGTAAAATAATCGGGCTGAAATCATCTTGCTTTGAATTAAAAGGAATTTTTTCTAATTGGAAATCCTCCAAAAAATCATCGGGTGTGGCAATCATTAGATGCACATCAAAAATCTTGTTGCTCAAAGGTCGAATCGCCTTGATAATCGGGAAGCCAAAGGAAATGTTGGGAACAAACTGTCCGTCCATGACATCAATGTGGACCCACTTGGCCCCGGCGGCTTTAATGTCTTTAAGCTCGTCTCCCAGTTTGGTGAAATCTGCTGATAAAATTGATGGTGCAATAATGGCCATTTTGAGTTTTTTCCTTATTCTATAATTCGAAATTTAATTATTTGGTTTTGGATCGTCGGGCATTACCAAGTACACCTTATGGTGTTATGTGCTGGTATTTTCATGGGGCTTGGTCCATCCACTTGGGGCTGCTTAGGGGTAGCAGAAATTAGAACCAAGCCCTTTTTAGAGTTTTTTCCGGTGCAGGGCCACGGCAAAAAAACCGTCCATGTCCAGGGCCCCGGGCCAGGTGCAGAACATCCCATCGGCTGACACAGGGGCTAAATTGTGGGCATCATGGCTTGATGCCGCTTTTACGTCAATGGTAAAATCGCTTCGTCGGGCCAGAAAATCCTGGATCACCGCTTGATTTTCCCGGGGTTCACAGGAGCACACCGCATAGACCAGGGTGCCGCCGGGGGTCACCAGGTCCGCCGCGTGGAAGAGCATTTTTTCCTGCCTTACGGCAAGCCTGGCAACATCTTTTTTGGATCGTTTCCATTTGGTATCTGGATTTCTGCGCAAAACCCCAAGACCGGAACAGGGCGCATCCACAAGCACCCGGTCAAAGGGGATCGTAAAATCCAGGGTTTCTGGTTTCAGCAGATTGATCTTCCGGATGGAGACCATGTCAATGCCAAGGCGTGTCATCTCCAGCTCTAATTGGTTGAGTTTATTGGGGTCGGTATCCCCTGCCACAAGTTCTCCCCGGTTTTCCATGAGTTGGGCAATGTGGCCGGTTTTTCCCCCAAGGCCAGCACAGGCATCCAGAATTCGTTCCCCGGGTTGCGGGTTCAGGAAACGGGCTGTGACAAGCTGGGCCGCTTCATCCTGGACCTGGAACTCTCCTGCCTTAAAAGCTGGCAGTTCATGGATGGCCATGGAAGGCTTTTTAAGGCTTATCCCCACAGAACTTGATGGGGTCTTCCACACACGGTTTGCATGGGGTAAAAGTGCTTCAACCAAGTCGTCCCGGCTGATTTTAAGGGTGTTTACCCGCAGGGTGATGGGGGGAATTTTATTTATGGCATCCCCCAGGGCCAGTGTCTTTTCCATGCCGAATCGGGTTATCCATCGCCTGGCAATCCACAGGGGAAGTGACTTTTCCACTGCGACAAACAGTTCCGGAGTGGTGTCAGGGTCTGGGGGGGCAATGGTTTGCCAATGGGTGGAAGCCTTTCGTAACACGGCATTGGTAAATGCTGCAGCACCTTTATGAATATGAAATTTTGCCACGGTTACCGCGGTATTAACGGCGGCAGAGCTGGGGATTTTATCCATATGGATAATCTGAAAAAGAGCCATGCGTAGCAGCCACAGCACTTCTGGGTCCACCTGTTCCATTTTTTTTTGGGAAAAGGGGGCAATGATCCAGTCCAGATGTCCCTTCCATCTCAGGGTGCCATGGATGAGGGCGTTGGCCAGGGCCCGGTCCAGCCTTGTCAGGCTTTCCAGGGGAATCGTAAATTCCTCCAGGGTTTGATCCAGGGTTTTTTGTGAAATCGTGCTCTCTTTTAATACCATCCATGCCAGTCGGCGGGGTTCATGTTCCACTGTAATATTATTCTCCATGGTCCTTTTTTATATGAAATTCGTAAGTTCTCAATAAGCCCGGGTATTCAGTGAATCCTTTTGAATAGCACCTGGTGTTTAAAGGTAATCAGGCTTTATCAGCCCGAGGTTATTGAGAACTTACTGAAATTCCGTATAAAAGGCTGTAATTATTAGAGTTTTGTTTTTCGTTGTGGCAGGTGGTTACTGCCATGTGGGTTTTATATGAAACTCCATTCAAAAGATGGGAATAATTGGAGTTTCAATTTTCGTTGTGGGCAGGCCAAATCCCCAATACGGTCTGCCCGTGGCAGTTATATGAAACCCAGTCCAGGCTATTGGAATCATTATGATTTTATTTTTTGTGGCAGAGGTTCTTTGTTTTTGGCATATCTGTGTGTCAGTCAAAATCGGCAAAACACTCTCCGGTCTGGAGTTTGTTTCCCCGGAGAAAATCTTCGGAACACAAGCACTTACCCGAGGCCCCCTGGAGTCGTAAGATGGCAATAGCTCCAGAACCGGTGGCCACATGGATCTCATGGCAGTCGCAGGAAAATACGGTGCCGGGTTTATGGTCGGTGTGGATATCAAGGGGGGCGACTTCCAGAATTTTAATTCTTTTGTCACCCAGGAATCCATAGGCCCCGGGCCAGGGAGTCATGGCCCGGACATGGGCATCAATTTGTTTTGAATCCATGGTCCAGTCAACACACCCGTCGGCTTTTTTCAGCATGGGGGCATGGGTGGCCCGGGCATGGTCCTGGGGCTGGGGGGTGATGCTGTCACGGGCAAAGGCATCAAGGGTCTCAACGATGAGATCCGCCCCCATGGGGGCCAGCCGGTCATGGAGGGTCTGGGCCGTGTCATCCATGGTAATGGGGGTCCGGGCCTTGAGCAGCATGTCCCCGGTGTCAAGATCGGTGTCCATGATCATGGTGGTGACCCCAGCCTCTTTATCCTGGTTCAGGATGGCGGCCTGTATGGGGGAGGAGCCCCGCCAGGCCGGGAGCAATGAGGCATGGATGTTGATGGGATGCATGTGGGGGATGTCCAGAATTTCCCGGGAAAGTTTATGCCCAAAGGCCACCACCACGAAAAAATCGGGGTTAAGGGCCATGAGTTTTTCTTTAATCTCCGGGCCTTTCATGCTTTCTGGCTGAAGTATGTCCAGCCCCAGGGTTTTTGCTACCTGTTTCACCGGGGGGGGCATAAGTTTTTTCCCGCGTCCCTTGGGCCGGTCCGGCTGGGTGACCACCAGGGATATATGATGCCCCGCATGGGCCAGGGATTTTAAAGGGGGCACCGCAAAGTCCGGGGTCCCCATGAAGATAATGTTAAATTTTTTACTCACCGGCTTTGCCTTTTGGTTATTTTTTTTCGGTACATGTTTCGTTTTAATTTGCTGATTCGATCAATGTACAGGATCCCGTCCAGGTGGTCGATTTCGTGCTGCATGATCACCGCCTGAATGCCATCTTTGGTAAATTCAAGATTTTTCCCCTCTTTATTTTGAGCCCTCACCGTCACTTTTTCATATCGTTTCACGTTGGCACTGTAATCTGGCACACTGAGACAGGCCTCGTTTTCCGAGATGACTTGTCCCGAAGCTGAAATAATTTCGGGGTTGATCAATGCGGTGAAGTTGTTTTTCCGGGTTGACGTCTCGTCTTCGGTTTCCATCCCCGCATCGGGGTTGTACACAATAAGCCTCAAATTACTGCCCACCTGGGGAGCGGCAAGCCCCACACCCGGGGCATCAAACATGGTTTCTGCCATGTTTTCAATGAGCTTGAGAATTTTTTTGTCAATGTGCTCCACGGGTCTGGTTTTCTGGGCCAGGAACGGGTCAGGATATTCCAGTATTTTTAAAATTGCCATTTATGTTTACCTGTAGCTATATACCTTTTATATGAAACTCCGTCCAAACGACTGGAATGATTGGGGTTTCATTTTTTGTTGTGGCAGGTGCTTACTGCCATGTGGGTTTATAAGAAACTCTGTCCAATGATTTGTAATAACCGGAATTTCGATATTTGTTGTGGGCAGGCCAGATCCCCAATACGGTCTGCCCGTGGCAGTTATAAGGACTTGATCTCGGTGTCGTCCATGGGTCATAACTGGTGCGCCAACGGGATCAGGGTATGTTTTTGATGAGAGCTCGGACACAAAAGGGTGAACTTTACAAAAGCGCCAATAACTCAAGTTTGACCCCACCCCAAATAGCAGGGGGCGCGATCAAGCCCATTGTTTCATTAAAATCGGCAGAAAGGATGCCACATTGCAGCCTGTTATGCCAGGATTTTTCTTGCACTTTCAATGTCAGCACGGATTTGGGCGGAAAGGGCATCAATATCAGGAAATTTAATTTCATCCCGGAGCCTCTTGATCATGTTCACCCGGATGCGGGTGTCGTAAAGATCCTGGGAAAAATCAAGGATATGGACTTCAATGGTGAAAATGTGGTCATCAAAGGTGGGGCTGTACCCAATGTTGGCAACCCCGTTAAATGTGCCGGTTGTGGTTTCCACCGTGACGGCATACACGCCCATTTTGGGGCAGAGTTCATCATGGAGTTTGATGTTTGCCGTGGGAAACCCCAATTGACTGCCCCCCCGTTCCCGGCCCTTTACCACCTTTCCCCGGATCTGATAATGACGTCCCAGAAAAGGTTCAGTTTCATCCACCCGGCCTTGCATGACAAGTTCACGTATTTGGGTGCTGCTGATCCTTTTGATATCTGAATCGGTACCCTTGACCCAGTCGGGAATAATAACCTCAAATTGGTATTTTCCTGCCATTTCTTTAAGAAAGGGGACATCCCCCTCCCGGTTTTTACCAAAGGTGTAATCCGGTCCCACAACAATAATTTTCATTCCCAGGCGGTCCAGGAGGATATCCTTGACAAAATCATGGGCCGAAATGGCGGCAAAGGCCCGGGTAAAGGGAATATAGATCAAGGTGTTCATGCCGGTGGCAGCGATGAGTTCGGTTTTTTGATCCTTTCTGGTGATCAAAGGGGGACCGTTGTTGCTCAGAGCTTTTAAAGGATGGGGCTCAAATGTGATGGCCATGGAAGTGGCATTGTTCTGTTTTGCCAACTCAATTACCCGATGGAAAAGGGCCTGGTGACCCTTGTGTACCCCATCAAAATTTCCTATGGTGATCACCCCGTCAAACGGGGGTGTTTTCAGTGAATCAATGTCTTCAATCAGTTCCATAATTCCCTTTGCATTTTTGAAATAATAGGCTTGACAAAGCCAAAAAACACATATATAAACCACCTATCTTTTCAAATCAATCCTTTTTCTGGATTGCCTTTTGGGGGATTGGTCAAAGGGCCGAAGTGGCGGAATTGGTAGACGCGCTAGTTTCAGGGACTAGTGGACGTATGTTCGTGGGAGTTCGAGTCTCCCCTTCGGCACCATTTGAATAAGTAATATTTTAAAGACTATAAGTAATTTTTGGGGTAAATCAAGTCAGGTCCATTTAAACAAAGTTATTGTACGCTTGGGCGTGCGGAAATCAAAAAATCGAGCCAAATTGGCGCGTTACTCAGGGTGAATTGATTCATGAGCGACCTTCGCAAGATCAACATCGACGGCAAAGACATCGGTCGGGCTTACTTTGTGCGTTGCTTTTCTGACGGCTGTTACGCGGAGGTAATCTTGGAAGATTCACTGCTTTCAAATTTCCAGAACGGCGGCGATGCGACATTTATCGTGTTCCAGACACCCGAAGAAGGCATTGGCATTCCGGTCGATCTCAACGGAGCGAACGCAGATTTCGCGGTTGGGTGTGGTTACAAGTACCTCAACGGAGGCCCCGGTGCCCCGGCGTTTGTTTTTGTCGCCCGTCGTCACTTTGACGAGATGAACCAACCTTTGCGCGGCTGGCATGGTCATGCCGAGCCATTCGCCTTTACGCAAGACTACAAGCCTCACCCGACCATCGACCAAATGCTGACAGGCACCGCATCGCAATTGGCGACGCTGGCACTGGAAAAAGCGATGGAGGTCTTCGCCGACGTCGATATGACTGTCCTACGCAAGAAGAACATGGCGTTGGGCGACCTGTTTATCGCTTTGGTCGAACAAGAGTTGGGCGATATGGGCTTTGCACTTGCCAGCCCGAAAGATCCCGAGCGCAGGGGCTCTCAGGTCTCGCTCACGCATGAAAACGGCTATGCTATCATGCAGGCCGTCATCGCCCGCGGCGTGGTCGGTGACTTCCGCGCACCCGACATCCTGCGTTTTGGATTTGCCGCCCCTTACGTGCGCTACGTCGATATCTGGGATTCAATCGCGCATATCCGCGAGGTGATGGAAACGGGCGAATGGCAGCGCCCTGAATTCAACGAAAAACGCGCCGTGACTTAATCGGCGTCGTTTTCGGCCTTCCAAGCCGCAAGCTCTGCCTCGTCCCAAAAGCCAAGGTAGACGCCCTCAACAGCATCATCGTGGCACATGTCTTTGTCGATCTTGTCGTCCGACAAGGTGACGCGGTTGTGCTGGCGGCGTGCCCAATCGAACATCGCAGATGAAAGCCGCGCGACTTCGCCCGCGTGGGTTTCATCGGCACCAAGATCGATGAATTCATCGGGGTCGGTGTCTAGATCATAAAGCATCGGGCGATGCCCTTCGACCCAGATCATCTTCCAACGTCCATCGAAAACCATTGTCAGAAGACAAGACTTGGCGTTCGGGCTGAGGTGGCGTAGATGCGTGCGGGTCGAATAATCGTACTCCGAAATGGCATATTCGCGAGGCTTGTTCTTCTGCCCGTGTATCGTCGGAAGGAGTGAGCGCCCTTCAAGAATATGATCAG
>CAKZLA010000458.1 GCA_937124525.1 uncultured Desulfobacterium sp. | reverse complement strand
AAGACTCAGGGCCTCGGACACGGCCCGCCCCCCGCCATAAAAAATCACAATGGCCAGGGCAAAAGAGCTGAACAGGTCAACCACCGGCATGAACAACCCGAAAATTTTCACCTGGTTGACCCCGGCCAGGTAATTTTCATGGTTAATTTCTTCAAATTCTTCCATCATTCGTTTTTGCCGGGAAAAAAGCTGGATCACCCGAATCCCCCCGGTGGACTCGGAAAACATGGAATTAATTTCCGCAATGTTTGCCCTGAGGCGACGAAACACAGCCCGGGAGTGCCGGGAAAAGAACCAGGTGGATAAAATCACCAGGGGAATCACGAAAAAAAGAGCCAGGGACAGTTTTACATCCATGACCACCACAATGATGACAATGCCGGTGAGGGTGAAAAGATCCTTCATCACAAAGGTGATCACCGTGGTGAACATCTCCTGCATGTTCTGGATATCGTTGGTCACCCGTGTGGAAAGTCGTCCCACGGTGTTTTTTGTGAAAAAGGAGATGGGCAGGGCCTGGATGTGGGAAAAAACCTTAATACGCAGTTCATGCATCATGCGCTGGCCGGCAAGCTCCATGATCATGATCTGAATAAAACTGAAAATAAACCGTGCCAGGGCCACCCCGAAAAGGGCAATCCCCCCCCAGAAGGCCCCCATGAGATATGTGGATTTGTCGGGGTCTGCCATGGATGGCATGATATAATCATCCACCACCATGCGGGTGACAAAGGGAACCACAATATCCAACAGGGACAAAAACACCATGAGCAGAATGGAAAAAACAATCATGGTGAGGTTTTGGGTTAAAAGGGGCACAAAACGTGCCATAAGGCGTATGTCTTTTTGTTTTTTCAGTTCTTCTTCCTGGTATCCGCCAAGGCCAAATTTCATGAGTCACTCCTTACCAACGCCGCTTCAGTCTCCTGCATCTGCCAGGATCGGGCATAGTAACCATTGTGGTCAATGAGTTCCCGGTGGGTACCCTGTTCCACAATCCTGCCCTGGTCCAATACCATCACATGGTCTGCATTCTTAAAAATGGAAAACCGGTGGGAGATAATAACAATGGTCTTTTTACCTGACATGGCATCAATGATCCGAACAATATCCGATGCTGTGCCCATGTCCACCTGGCTCACGGGATCATCCAGGATCAGGATGGGGGAATCTTTTAAAAAGGCCCGGGCAAGGGCAATGCGCTGTTTCTGGCCACCGGAAAGCATCACCCCTTTTTCTCCTATAATGGTGTCAAGGCCCCGGGGGAGTCCTGAAATGGTTTGTGTCAGCCCAGCCATGGAAAGGGCCTTGTTGATTTTTTCATCATCTGCTCCTGGATCACCAAATCGCAGGTTGGCCTCAATGGTGCCGGAGAAAAGAAAGGGCTCCTGGGGCATGAAGGAGATGGACTGTCTCAAGAGATTAAGGGAAATATGACCAATGTCCATGCCGTCAATAAAAATGGTGCCGCTGTCTGTATCATAGAGCCTTGGCAAAAGGTTTGCCAGGGTGGTTTTTCCACTTCCCGGGGGCCCAGCTATGCCAAGAACCTCACCCGGTTTCAGCTTAAAATCCACCCCGTCAAGAATTTTTTGATCAAAGGAAAAAGAGATATTATCCACGACAATTTCTCCATGAATCTTTGACGGGGTAAATATTTCTCCGGACTTTTCCTGTTCTTTTGGCACATCTAAGATGGCAATTATGCGGTCAATGGAGGCCTTTCCCCGCTGGATCATGTTGGTAACCCATCCCACGGCCATCACCGGCCAGGTGAGAAGATTGAGATAACTGATAAAGGCCACAAAATCGCCGGTGGAGATATCTGTCAGGATCACCTTTCGGCCCCCGGCCCCCAATATGATGGCAAGGCTGACATTATTAAGGAAAATCACCAGGGGAAAGATCAATCCCCGTAGTTTCACAAGCTTCATGTTACTGGAGATATAAGCGTTGGATTCCTGGGTCATGCCTGCCACTTCGGTGGCCTCACGGTTAAATGCCTTGATGATGCGAATGCCGGCAAAGCGCTCCCGGGTGGATTCCATGAGATTGGAAAAAGATTCCTGGACTTCCCGGTAGGCCATAAAGAGTTTTTTACTCAATATTTTGGTAAAAAGCGCAATAAAAGGCATGGGCAAAAGTGCCAGAAAGGTGAGCTCCAGATTAATGTATGCCATGAAAAAAACGGCGGCACAGCCCAGGACAATGGTGTCTGTCAATCCCACAATGCCCATGCCAAGGGCCATGCGGATGTTGGTCATGTCATTGGTGGCATGGGCCATGATATCACCGCTTGAGGTGGTATCAAAAAACCGGGTGGGCAGTGTTTGGATATGGTTAAACAACTGTCCCCTGATTCCCTCTTCCATGCGCCGGGCCGTGCCCATAATAAGATAACGCCAGCAGAACCTGAAAACACCAATGGCCATGGCAGACAGGGCAATGTACAGCCCATATTTGAACAATTCACCCCGGGAGCTGGATTGCAGGGTGATATCGTCAATGGCCCATTTGACGATCCTTGGAATAAACAGTTGAAACAAATCAACAAGCAAAAGGCAAAGCAGGCCAACGGCAATGTGAAATTTCCGCTCCAGGAGATAGGGTTTCAGTAATTGGAACTGTTTCAAAGTCACCTCATTATATATTCAAAAACAGGTTCTGGGTTTTGGGTTAATAGGTAATAGGTACTGGGTACTGGGTGCTGGGCTTTTTTTTGTCGCGGTAAGAGGGCTTGGCATGAGCGTTATATGTCGGCCATGGTCCGGGCTACACAAAATTATATATTTTGAAAAACCATACCAATAACTTTGGATATAGTGTGTGGGTTTTGGGTTCTCAATGCCCCAGCACCCAGTACCCAGCACCCAGTACCCAGTCAGTACCCAGCTCGATAAAATTTACCTGTCGGACAATTGATTCAGCTTTGTTTCCAGTAGGGAATGAAGTTGTTTACCGGCTGCCTCCCGCTTTTTTGATTTGTTTTCCGTGATGGACTCAAAATAATCTTTACAGATTTTTTTTTCCCGGGAGCCCCAAAAGGCGGTGTATCCTTTTTTCAGGCGACTGGCCATTTCCGGGTCACCGCCATGATCCCCATCCCTTCGCCCATGGGCCCAGTTGATCACACTTGCATAATAAATAAGGGCCCGGTCTAATAATACATGGAAAAATTGTATGGAGGACGGAGGCCCCACCCGGATTTGGTCCCTTCCCAGCTTTACCCCCTTAAAGGAGAGAGCAGCCATGCGCCGCCCACTCAAGGCGGCAGATCCGGCCCCCACCAGTCCCCCAAGGGTGGAAAAGATACCAAAGGTAAGGCCTGCTGCGGCCACGTCAAGGGCGGCCCCGGCGGCCCCCCCTGCCACACCGGCGGCCAGGACGACTTCCCCGGGTTTCAAACCTAAGAACCGCCAGGTATCATGGCTGAACAGATTTTCATGGAGAATGCTGTTGGAGGGAAGGGTGAGATTAAAAATATTGTGCTTAAAGCATTTTCGAATACCGGCATGGGTTTTTTTCTCCATGGCTTCAATTCTTTTACGATGCTTTTCCTCCAGTTCCAGCCTGACCTCCCGGGCATCCTTGCCTTTTTTGATACTTCCCGTAAGGGTGAGGCTCATTGTCTCTTCCAGCAACTGAAGAATAATCCGGGCTGTCTGGGAGACCCGGTGATCCCACTCCTTTTTAAAGACATCAATCACAAGGTTCAAGGCTGGCTGCCAGTCCTGGTCCACCCGCTTTAAGCTCTCCAGAAGATCCAGACGTTCAGCATAGGTGGCATGGTGGGCATTGAAGCGACGAATGGCATTGAACTGACGTCGAAACTCCATTTTCCAGACGTCCAGATATTGGGTATCACTCTCCTTGGCATTGATAATGGCCATGCGGGGGCGGGCAGTCAAGCGAAGAATCTCCATTTCTACGCGATCCATCTTGCGCAACGGGCGGGACCCGTCCACCACATAAATAATGCCAGCGCCCCGGGCAATGGGGCTTAACAGCTCGCACTCATCCATGAAATCAAGGTCATCTTTGTGGGCCTCAATAAAGGCCTCCACAATGCCATGCCCCGGCCCTTTGTATCGCTGCATCCATGCCAGGGTCTGACGAGGATTCTGAAACCCTGGCGTATCCACAAACCGGATGATCTCTTTTCCGTCCACCACCACCGGAAAGGTCTGACACACCGTGGTTTCTCCGGGGAATGGGCCGATGCGCACCGTGTCATCCTCACTCAGGGTGGAGACCACCGAAGATTTCCCCTCGTTGGGATGACCGATGATGGCAAATTCAGGCACCTCTTGATTCCTCATGATTCTTTCTCCATGGATGCCATGCGAAGCCAAGGGTCCCCCAGGGCATCCAGTTTTTTCTGCCACACGGACAGATCCATGGCAGATGGTGGGGTAAACAAGGTGTCCGCCGATGGTTTTCCCACCAGTCCGACGATGATATCCGTACCATCTCCTGCGACCCTGCGAAGTCCCTGGAGAAAAGACAATGTCTCCTTGATGGGGGGCTGCCATGCCTCGTGCAGCCATACAATGGAGGAAATTGGCTGGATTTCAGGTATTGGGTGCTGGATATTGGATGCTGGGTTCTGGGTGCCAGCTTCTGTCAGGTCGATTGTGATATTTTTTTTTATACCTTTTGTTAAACTCAATAATTTATTATCTGCCGAAGCATGGGAAGGATTGCATATAAATTTTATCATTTCTAATTCCCTGGGGCTGTCCACCCCCACGAGCATCTGCTCCACAAGGGTGACCCCACACTGCATTAACACCTGGTGGGGCAGTTCATCCCCGTCCAGCATCTCTTCCAGATCATCGGACACCAGCACCAGCGCCCGGCGGGATACAAGCAATGGATCAGGACCCGATGGGAGGGGGTGTTCTCCATGAACCGGGACACCGGTTTTATCCTTTTTGTCTGTCTTGTCTGCCTGGGGAGAAATTCCAATATCCGTGCACGCCGGTGCATGGGCTTGGTCTACGCTTTCATTTTCAGAATCTGGAAAATTAAACATTTTTTTTCTTTTTTCACTAATACGTCCAGATAAAAGCTCAGCGTCATTTTTACCCGGTGAAGGGGCAAGTGTTTCTGGAACAGACTCTTCTTTTCCACCAGGACGCAGGGATAAAGAAGAAGGCGAACCACCAGAAAAGGAGGAGGATAGTGATCCTTCAATGGAGACCACCGGCGTGGTCATCCGGGCCAAAAGGCGTTGACAGGAGGCGTGGTTCAAAGACAAACCTCCAAGGCACCTATTTTTCATCCACTGCCCCATCCCCGCCAGAAAAAGCCGGGGCAACAGCCCATAAAAAAAAACGCAAAGGCATAAAAAGGGCCACCAGGAAATGAGATCTCCGGTGGTGAGATGGTAGATACCATCTTTCAGGATCATGCGGCTGCCTGCTATTTGTTCCAGAGTAGGACAGGCAATTCCCTGGGGGAAAAGCCAGGACCATGGCAGTGCCACCACGGAAACCACCCCATGAACCAGTTCCGGCCCCACCTGGAGGGTGGACTGCCAGCCAAAGGCAGTGTCGGAAAAAAAAACCCGGGCCAGGGTCATGCCAATCACCCCCACATTAAACCCCAGGGCAAATACCTGAGCCAGGATAAACAAGGGCCAGAAAAAAAGGGGACCATAAATTCGGTGTTTTGTCCGGATAAAGCCCAGTGCCCCGGCCATGGCATACTGATGATCCCGGGAAATATGCACCTGGGATTTTTGCTTGAGCGTTTCCATGGTTTTATGCACACAAAGGGCCAAAAAGCGCTGGAGCAAAGGCATTGGCGTAGAAACACCACCGGTGCGGGCAAACATAAAGCCAACCACGGACCCCCCAAGCAGTATCAGTTGCCCCAGAAGAGTCAGGGTAAGATAATAGGAAATATTTAAAGGCCGGGCTCCGGCGTAGGAAAAAAAAGAGGCCACCACGGTGATGCCAAGAAAGAGGCCTCCAAATAAAAAAAGCCAGGTCAGAAAAGTGGCGGTTTCTTTATAGAGTGCCCCGGGAAGAAGTGCAGTCTTTTTTTGTTTCTTTTCTGCATCCCGCCGTAATTCAAGCCATTTTAAAATGGCCTGTCTTGCCAGAGATCCATCCTCTGGATGCGCCAAACCGTGGGAAGCTGATTCATCCAGATCCCATCGAATCCGGTCCAAATAAAACTGTCTATCCCTTTTTTTGAGGATCTCTTCCCCCTGTGTCCCATGGTCCTGTTCTAAAAAATATTCAAGGTCCACAATATCTGGAAGTGTCCATTTCATGGAAGATTTTATACGTTGTTTTTTCACCTTTTAACGCCTTTTTTCCGAACAACAATTCTTAATTTCGGACACACCAGAAATTCTGTAAAAGCGATTTCTAAACTTGTTGAACTTGAACTTTTTCAAAACCAAGCTCTTCAGGCTTGGGTAGTTGACGATATAATAACCCCTGAACAAGAATTATCAAGCAAGATTAGAGTACATGGGTCAAGTTTGTTCGTCAAGGGAGCGCCTCCATTGTTTGGAACGAATATAGCTTTTCAATGAATTTAGAAAAAAAATACTGACAAAACAGATAAAATCTGAAATAAATGTCCAGAGTACGTAACATCCGAAAATGAGATGTTTTTTATATAACTGCCCGTGACAGTTATAAAAAAATGTGGCACCGGGGAGTGCCCACAGCAGAGCCTCCGACGTTCCCGTTCCGGTCAGGGCAGCCGTTGGGGGCGGCATTATGTTATTTTCAATATTTGTTGGCCGATATAAGGAAAGTTGAGGTGTCAGGGATGCATTCTGGGGCTTCTGTTTGGCAGTCGCCCCCCGATTAACATAGGTAGCTGACGTTACGATCAACCCTGAACTTTAAAAGTTAATACGTCTGACATAAATCAACCAATAACACATACTAATCAAGTCACACACAGCAGAACAGGTTTTTTATGAATGATATTATGAATATTTCCTCCTGGTTGAAAAAAAGCGCAGAAACCTTTCCTTATAAAAGAGCGGTGGTGGTTCCCAACTCCAGGGATGCAAAGGGGCGGGTACTTTACAGCCACATGACCTTTAGCCAGCTTGACATGGCCTCGGACAACCTGGCCTTTGCCTTTGAGGAAAACGGCATCACCCGGGGGACCCGGACCATCTTGATGGTGCCACCGGGTCTGGATTTTTTCACCATTATTTTTGCCCTTTTCAAGGTGGGTGCCGTGCCTGTGGTGGTGGACCCCGGCATGGGGGTCAAAAGGATGCTGTCTTGTTTCAAACAGGGAACCCCCTCCGCGTTCATCGGCATTGAAAAGGCCCATTTTTTAAGAATACTCAAACCGTGGTGTTTTAAAACCGTCACCACCTGTGTCACTGTGGGTAAACGCATATTGTGGGGGGGGCTGAGTCTGGACCAACTGCTTGCCCATGAGACAGATACCCCCTTTCCCACGGTGTCCACAGCCCCCCATGAAACCGCAGCCATTCTCTTTACCACGGGCAGCACCGGCCCTGCCAAGGGGGTCATTTACAGCCATGCCAACTTTGATGCCCAGCTTCGGCAAATCCGGGATCACTTTCACATAGGTCCGGATGAAATAGATCTGCCCACCTTTCCCTTGTTTGCCCTGTTTGATCCGGCTCTTGGTATGACTGCGGTTATTCCGGACATGGACCCCACAAAACCGGCCCAGGTCAACCCGGAAAAAATCATTGAAGCCATTGAAAACCAGGGGGTGACCAACATGTTTGCCTCCCCTGCCCTGCTCAACCGGGTGGGAAAATTTGGAAAGGAGATGGGGGTTAAACTGCCCTCCCTAAAGCGTGTGGTGTCTGCCGGTGCACCGGTAACCCCGGCCAATATCGAACAATTTTCCACCATGCTGGTGTCGGACACTGAAATACACACCCCCTATGGTGCCACAGAGGCGGTGCCCATTATTTCCATTGGCAGCAAGGAAATCCTTTCCGAAACCCGCCATTTGAGCGAACAGGGATTTGGCATGTGTGTGGGCTATCCCATTGGTGATGCGGCCATTGAAATCATCACCATCACCGATGATCCCATTGACCAATGGCATGATGATCTCAAAATACCAGCCAATGAGGTGGGGGAAATTGTGGTCAAAGCCCCCTTGGTGACCTCCGGCTATTTTAACAATCCCGGGGCGGACCTGCTGGCTAAAATTGAAGATGGAGATGGGGGTGTCTGGCACCGCATGGGAGATCTGGCCTGGAGGGATACCAAGGGACGCATCTGGTTCTGCGGCAGAAAAAGCCACCGGGTTACCACCGGTAAAGGTCCGCTATTCACCATTCCGATTGAAGCCGTATTCAACAATCATCCCCAGGTGTTCAGGAGTGCCCTCACCGGTGTGGGTCCCCGGGACATGCAGACGGCTGTCATGTGCATTGAGGCGGAGTCCGGCGTGACAAACACCCAGAAACTTCTGGAAGAGCTGTATGCCATGGCAGACAAACATCCCCTGGCCGATGCCATTGAGCACATATTCATCCACCCGGCCTTTCCCGTGGATATCCGTCATAACTCCAAAATTTTCAGGGAAAAACTGGCCCTGTGGGCTGATAAAAAAGTTAAGACATGAGTGTCTTAACCCATTAACCCAACAGCGGTCCCATGTATTCAAACATGCCAAGTCCGCTTTGGTGCTCTCTTTTGTTCTCCATATCGGATATTTTATTAAAATTATCCCTGATTTCCTCAACGGTTATGGGGCGCTTTGCATCGCCCATGCACATACCGTCTCCGGAAACAACGGCGGTGCGTCCGTACCAGCCCGCCCCCATGGCATAGGTATGTCCACACACAGTATTCTCCTGGGAACACAGATAAAGAACCATGGGCTCATTGAATTGGGGATTCATCTTTTCTTCAAATTCCGGAGGAAATACATCTGCTGTCATGCGGGACCATGCCGTGGGGGCAATGGTGTTTATCTTGATATCATATTTGCTGACTTCAAGCTTTAAGGAGTTCATGATTCCCACCAGCGCCATTTTGGCGGCCCCATAATTTGTCTGACCAAAATTGCCGTAAAGACCAGATACAGATGCCGTAAAAACAACCCTGCCATAGTTATTGGCTTTCATTATTTTGATGGCGGGCTGGGTGACGCAAAATGCTCCCTTGAGGTGAACGCCAATGACCAGGTCCCATTCATCTTCGGTCATTTTCATGAAAGATTTATCCCTGAGAATTCCGGCGTTGTTAATCAGGATATCAACCGTTCCATAGGTGTCCACAGCGGTTTTTACTATATTTTCACCACCTGCCATGGTGGCCACAGAATCATAATTGGCAACGGCCTGCCCCCCGGTTGAAAGGATTTCTTCAACCACGCTATCTGCAGCGGATGTGTCGGTTCCAACGCCATCCCGGCTGACGCCAAGATCATTGATAACCACTTTGGCACCCCTGCGGGCAAGTTCCAGGGCATACATCCTGCCAATACCCTGCCCTGCGCCTGTCACGATTGCCACTCTACCATCAAAATTTACATTTTCCATTTATTTCTCCACAACTCTAAGGGGGGGGGGGCTTGGTCATAATATCAGCCAGCCGTCATAATTGTCAGGCCAATGATCAGTCTGGAAGGATATCATAAAAATACACCATGGTGTCAGAGCGGGTGACAATGCCGATGATTTTATCATCGTGGATAACGGGAATCCTGCCAATATCATGCTTGATCATGAGGCGTGCAGCGTCAATGGCACTGCTGTGGGAAGATATGGACACCACATCCCGGCTCATGAATGCCTTTACCGGTGAACGCATGTGGCAGTCTTTTCTTATTTTTTTAAAATCCCGGCGGGAAATGATGCCGACCATGCGGTTATCGCTGTCCACCACGGGCATGCCAGTACAGCCTTGCTCACGCAATATCATGGCCACGTCATCCACAATGGTATTCTCATCCACCGTGACAACGGGATAGGACATGATATCAGATAGCTGCACCGACGAGTACTGGTTGCCTTTGAGCATCTCTTCAATCATCTCCTGGATGACTGCTGGATTCGTATTTTTCAAAAGTGCTGAACCTGCCCCGGGATGACCGCCACCGCCCATGCTTCGCATGATCGAACCGATGTTAATCCCATCAATGTTGCTCCTGCCAATGACCATGCAGCGATTTCGTTCACCATCTTTAAAGATACCAAAGGCCGCGTCCACATTGACAATCTCGCGATACATCTGAACCACCATGGAGAGGTTCTGAATATGTCCGGTGATGTCCATGGAAACAATGCTCACATTAAATCCTGCCACATCGCTTCTGTCTGCCTGTTGAATCATTTCAAATAAAATATCTTTTTGCTGCTTGCCATAGGCCTGGCGCAAAAAGGTGGACAAAATCTGTAAATCAGCCTTTCGTTCCAGAAGATAAGCCGCGGCCAGGGCATCTTCGGCCAAGGTGGAGGCAAAGGTCAAATTACCGGTATCTTCGTACAGCCCCATGAGAAAAAGAGTGGCCTGTATGGGGGACAATAGTTTTCGCTGGGCCTTTAACTCCCGGATCATCAAGGTGATATTGGCCCCACACTCTTCCCGGTGCAGCTCATGGGCCTCAATGTCCCCATTTACATGATGGTCCCACACCGTTATTCTCAAATCCTTACGCGTTTGCAACGCCTCCATGCCATCCAGTCGCTTCCAGGTATTGGTATCCACCACCACAAGTTCTGTGACCTCATCCAGATTGATTTCCCGGGGGGAATAAAAACCAAAAAAATCCTTATGAATGGAAAGAAACCCCTTAAGGTTAGGATTAATCACATGGGGCAAAACAGCCCTGGCTCCAGGATAAAGCAATTTTCCCGCCACCAGGGAGGCCAGGGCATCAAAGTCCGTTCCCTTATGTGTGGTGATAATTTTCATGCCTGGGTCTCCATCCTGGCTTCCCCGGAGACATCTTTCACATCGGCATCTTCATATCCAATGAGCTGGGGTTTTTCACCGCCATCATAGCCCAGGGCCGGAATACCGCTTAATTGTCTTTCATGTTGGAGCTGGAGTTCAAATTTACGAATTTCCGTCTGGGCATCCATGCTTTTCCGGGCCAGTTGATATCTCATATACATGAACCAGGCAAACAAAAGAAACAGGACACCAATGATGGCCATGAAAAAATATTTGTAATGTTCAAAGGTCTCAATGCCAGCCTTGGCAAGAAAGGTGAGCATGTTGGGTATAATCCAATAGAGCAGCACCGCACTGATGAGCAAAAATCCAATGATAAAAATATTGAGACGGCCAGCACTAAAGAGCAGTTTCCTGGCACGCCCCTGGGGATTTTCTCCCTTATTATCAAACACATCAACGTCTTCATCTTTTCCCTGGAGCAACGATTTGGCAGCCTTGAGCACAAAGGCCAGCATGAGAATCAGCCCCACAGGAATTCCCACAGATGCCGACAGCCATGCCCTGAAGGGAAAGGGAATCTCCTTGGTATAAAGTTTCACCTGGTATTGGTCCAGTGCCCCGAAGGTATTTTCAAAATAGTATTTATTAAAATTGGTCAGGGTAGACCCTTTGACCTCATAAATAATCTGCCCTCCGTCATCCACCACCTTTAACCAGGATTGTCTGCCGGATTTCATGGAGGACATCACCAGTATCTGTAGTTCTATGAGAAAGAAACCAACGATGACAATCAACAATACAACCTTATAGTCCTTGATAAACGCTGACCAGCCTTTTTCTGACATTTAACTTTCCTACTCCAAATATCCCATGGGCCGTTTCCATTTGTATACTGCATGTGATGTGTTAACATCTCACTGAACACAGCATGGGATGCAAATGGAAGGACTTAAGGCCAATGGGTAAATAATAAAAGGACAAACTCCATACAGCCGGACAGATCTTACCATCCATAAAAAGGCTGCATCCCTTACCTCATTTTCGGATTTCATAACCCCATCGCTCACCCGGAATCCGTTTTTGGGGCATTAAAATCAACCTCTTTCCACAAAATTTTTGCCATGCCCCTGGTACATGACTTTAAAAACCGGATGGGAATCAGTATAATCATAGTTTTATCAAACATCAATATTTTTAGTTTACCTCTTTGCCGGAATGGTTTATTAACTCAATTTTTGGATTTCAACTTTGGCACACGGGGGCGGAGGTCCTTTGTGCTGTTAATTAAATAATAGATCCCAGGAGTTCCAGTAAATATTCGGCCAGCACCCCATATTCACCTATGGTTTGGCCTGCTCACATAGCATTAGTATGCTACGCAGTCCCAATGGCGAATATGGGGCACTCGCCAAACTCCAAACATTTATATTATCAACCCGAATATTTACGGTCCAGGGATAAAAGAATCAGGAGTTTTCAGCCATGGAAAAATTAATTATCACCGTTCTGGGCAAGGACAGGCCTGGAATTATCGCCAAGGTATCTGCAAGTTTATATGCGCTTGACTGCAACCTTCAAAATGTTAATCAAATGATCCTTCAAAATGAATTTTCAGGTTTTTTCATTGTAGAACCGCCGGAGTCACTGGAGATGAAGACGCTGCATCAACGCCTCAATCAGGATATTTCCGGTGAAGGACTCCAGATATATATTGATCAGATCTCCCCTTCGGATGAGAAACAGGTATCCGGGACTTCAGAAACCTTTCTCATCACCACCATTGGCCCTGACCAGAAAGGGCTTGTGGCCAGATTTACGCAAATCATTGCGGCCCATGAGGTCAACGTCACCAACCTTACAGCGGTGTTCAAAGGAGGGGATGACCCCAATGCCAATATCATGGTGTATGAAATCGCAGTGACTCACACCACAGACCAGGCCCATCTGTTTGAAGCCCTGAGAACCAAGGCTGCGGAACTGGGCCTGGATATCTCCATTCAACATAAAAATATTTTTGAAACCATTAATAAAATTTAATGTCATGCCCCCGGGTGATGGCTGAGCATAAAAATTGAAGGAAAAATCATGTATAATGAGCAGGAAATACTATCAACCATCGAAATGGTTAAAAATGAACACCTTGACGTACGTGCAGTGACCTTGGGGATTAGTCTTTTTGACTGTGTCAGCCATGACCTCACTGTATTTAAGAAGAACATTCGTGCCAAAATCCTCAAAAATGCCGCAGATCTTGTCCGGGTGTGTGATTTTGTGGGTGAAAAATATGGCATTGCCGTGGTGAACAAACGCATTTCTCTGAGCCCCATTGGTCTGGTGGGTGCCCCTTTTTCCGCCCCCCAGATGGTGGAAATTGCCCACGAACTCAACGATATTGCCAAAACCGTTAACATTGATTTTATGGGGGGATTTTCCGCCCTGGTGGAAAAGGGCATTGCCCCGGGGGACAGGGCACTCATGGACGCTTTGCCCCAGGCCCTGGCGGAAACCCAGCGGCTTTGTGCCTCGGTGAATGTGGCCACCACCCGCTCCGGTATCAACATGGATGCCGTGTATGAGATGGCACGGGTGATTAAAAAAGCCGCAGCCTTGACAGCGGATGATGACGGCCTTGGCTGCGCCAAGCTGTGTGTTTTTTGCAACATACCCCAGGATATGCCCTTTATGGCAGGGGCCTATCTCGGGGTGGGGGTGGGGGATGCCGTGATCAACGTGGGGGTCAGCGGTCCTGGTGTGGTGAAAAAGGCCATTGAGCGGGCCCTGGAAAAATCCCCGGGGCTACGTCTGGGGCAAATCGCAGAGATTATCAAAACCACTGCCTGCAAGGTAACCCGGGTGGGGGAACTCATCGGTCGTGAGGTGGCAGACACCTTAAATATTCGGTTTGGTGTGGTGGATCTTTCTCTGGCACCCACCCCCACAGTGGGGGACAGCATTGGTGAAATCTTCCAGGCCCTGGGACTCACCGCCATTGGCGTTCCCGGCTCCACCGCAGCCCTTGCCATGCTCAACGACGCTGTGAAAAAAGGGGGGGCCTTTGCCAGTTCCCATGTGGGCGGTTTAAGCGGAGCCTTTATTCCTGTGACGGAAGATCTAAACATTGCCGAGGCCGCAGCCAACGGATATCTTTCCATTGAAAAACTGGAAGCCATGACCTGTGTCTGTTCCGTGGGGCTGGACATGGTGCCTGTTCCCGGTGCCATTACAGAGGAAACCCTGGCTGGCATCATTGCCGACGAAATGGCCATTGGCATGATTAACAACAAGACCACTGCCACGCGTATTATTCCTGTTCCAGGAAAAAAAGCCGGAGATAAGGTCTATTTTGGCGGCCTTCTGGGAGAATCCCAAATCATGGATGTCCCCCATGCCCATCTCCGGGATACCTTTGTAAAACAGGGTGGCAGGATTCCCGCCCCCATCCACAGTATGAAAAATTAATTTTCTTATAACTGCCACGGGCAGACCGTATTGAGGATTTGGCCTGCCCACAACGAAGCATGAAAGAATATTAGGCGTGCCTACTCTTTCATATAAAGAAAATACTGAGAAACATATGTGTGGCTACTTATAAGGGGTAAGGTGTCAAACTCTCCCAACCGGTCTCAGTCACCAGAAGGGTCTGCTCAAACTGGGCAGATAAAGAGCTATCATTGGTGACGGCGGTCCACTGATCCTCCAGGATATGAAGATCCCGTTTCCCCAGATTGATCATGGGCTCAATGGTGAACACCATGCCCGGCACCAGCTTGATCCCCCGGCCCTTTTTACCAAAATGAAGTACCTGGGGCTGCTCGTGGAAATCCAGCCCCACTCCATGGCCCACAAATTCCCGGACAACGGAGCACCCCTGGGCCTCGGCATAGGTCTGGATGGCCCAGCCAATGTCCCCCAGATGGGCCCCGGGTCGGACCATATCCCTGGCCCGTTTCAGGGATTCAGCGGCCACGGCCACTATTTTTTCACCTTCCCTTGTGGGGGTTCCCACAAAAAAAGTTTTATTGGCATCGGCATAAAAGCCCTTGAGTATAGGGGTGATATCCACATTAACAATATCCCCATCTTCTAAGATGAGATCCCCGGGAATACCATGGCAGATCACCTCATTAACCGATATACAGACACTCTTGGGAAACCCGCGATACCCCAGGGGAGCAGGCACAGCCCCGGCTTTCAGGGTCTCTTCATGGACCAGGGTGTTGATGTCATCGGTTTTTACACCCGGTGCAATCATCTGTTCCACCTTGTCCATGATATCCAAAAGAAGCACCCCCGAAGCCCGAATACCCTCAATTTCATGGGGTTCCTTAAGGGTGATATCAAATTTCTTTTTATACTCTTCCTTAAGGGTCATTGGTTTGGGTGTCGGGTTCATGCAGCAATTTTTAAATTTTTTTCCACTTCCACAGGGACAGGGACTGTTCCTGCCTACCTTTTCTTTCTTGACTCTATTCCTCACGTTAACTCCCCTGCACATGTTCCCCACAGAGAATGGGAATAGGCATGTGCTATTTTTATGTTCACCATATCTCCTGGTCCCACACCTGTGGCAGAGAAATGGACAATTTTACCTGTATCTGTACGTCCGGTCATCTGGGGCGCGGTGATATTTTCCCCCGGCTCCGTATGACGTTTTTTAAGACTCTCGCCCTCCACCAAAACCGCCTGAACACTCCCCACAATGGCGTTATTTTTCTGTTCGGTAAAGGATTCCTGGAGGGTTAAAAGCTCATTGAGCCGGGCCATTTTTTTCACCTCATCCACAGCTCCGGAAAATTTAGCCGCCGGTGCATTGGGTCGATCGGAATAGGCAAAGGCAAATAATCCATCAAATCCAACGGTGGAGACAAGGGAGAGGGTCTGTTCAAAATCCTGGCGGGTTTCCGAGGGAAAGCCCACGATCATATCCGATGAAAGTCCCACATCCGGGCAATGGGTGCGCAGCATTTCAATGCGCTCCAGAAATATTTCCCGGGTATAGCCCCGGTGCATTTTTTTTAAAATCCCATTGGACCCGGACTGCACCGGCAAATGGAGCTGGTTGCACACCTTGTCAAGATCCCGGATGGCAAAAATCAATTCATCGGAAAGATCTTTGGGATGAGAAGTGGCAAACCGAATACGTTTAAGGCCGGGGATCTCGTTGATTTTGGACAGCAGTTGGGAGAAAGAACAATACCCCTCCTTTTGTACGAAGGAATTGACATTCTGCCCCAGGAGGGTCACCTCTTTTACCCCTGTTTCAGCAAGGATGGTGATCTCTTCCACAATGCTCTCCGGGGTTCGGCTGCGCTCCCGGCCCCGGACATAGGGAACCACACAATAGGTGCAATAATTATCACATCCCTGCATGATGGTTACAAATCGAGACACCTTATGAACAGGGTTGTCTTCAATGCGGGGTGGTGTCTCAAAAATAGTGTGATTCTCCAGGGTCTCGCTAATGTGGGTTTTTCCGGACTGAACAGCCCCAATGATTTCGGGAAGTCTGGCCACGGCATGGGTTCCCAGAACCACATCCAGATGGGGGATTCGTTTGAACACCTGTTCCTTCTCCTGCTGGGCCACGCATCCTGCCATTATGGATATCAAATGGGGTTTTTTCTTTTTCTTATCGGCAAGTCGCCCCAGAAAACTAAAGGCCTTTTCCTGGGCCTTTTCTCGAATGGAGCAGGTGTTACAGATCACAATGTCTGCCTGGTTCAGATCTTCTGTTTTTTCGTACCCCATCTTTTCCAGAATAACAAATAATTTTTCAGAATCATAGCTGTTCATCTGACAGCCAATGGTATAAATATATGCGTACCCCTTACACTTCATTGATCTTCACGTCCTTTTTTAAATCTTCTAAAATGGCTTCCACTTCGGTGAGACACCCCGGCGCAATGGCAAATTGTACCTGTCCTGAAGCCGACTCCAGGGTGGTGATAACCGCAAGCCCGTCATGGGCCTCAAAAATAAATTTTAAAAAACCAATTCGGGTCTTATCCACCTGGAATTTTTTTATGATGGTGTTCATATCAGCCCTGCCCCTATGTTTGACCTGAAAAGTCCAAAATCTACATATATAACACCATTTATAATGGTTGACCAATAGATTTTTAAGGCAATTATTAGAATCAGTGCTGGCGCATGAACCAATAAATCCTTAGATATCAATTTATTATAAAATAACCTTTCGCACTGATCCGAACAATATAAATTAATAAACCATTAATTTCAAAGCAAATCATGAAAAATTTCATGCGTCAGCACTGTTAGAATTACCTTATATTTTGACTTTATATGGCCAATTGGATATAAAGAAAAATTTCAGGAAAAATTTATGGACATGGAATGGATATATAAGATAGCTGATCCTGACACGGTGAGCAGAATCTCCCGCATCATCGGATGCCACCGGGCCGTTGCCGAACTTATGGTGAATCGAGGTATCACCACACCAGAAGAGGCTTTTTCTTTTCTGTACCCCAGCTTTGACAATCTTACCCCCCCTTTTTCCATGAAAGACATGACGTCTGCGGTGGAACGAATTTATACGGCCATCTGTCACCGGGAAAAAATTATGATTTTTGGAGATTTTGATGCCGATGGTGTTACTGCCACCGCCATCCTCCATGATTTTTTAACCCATGTCAATGCCGAGGTCTCCTGGTACATTCCCCACCGGACAAAGGAGGGGTACAGCATGAAGCCCACTCACATTGCCATGGCCGTGGAACAGTGCATTGATCTTATCATCACCGTGGACTGTGGTTCAGACAACCACGATGCCGTGGATGCGGCAACCAAAGAAGACATTGATGTCATCATCACCGACCATCATAAGATTTCGCCTCCTTTTCCCCGGGCCGTTGCCATTGTCAACCCCAAACGGGAGGACTGCATGGCAAAACTTGATCACCTGGCTGGTGTGGGGGTGGCCTTTTATCTGGTTATCGCCCTGAGAAAACACATGCGGGAGCAAAATTTCTGGAATGAGATCACCGAACCCAACCTCATGACCTATTGTGACCTGGTGGCCATTGGCACCATGGCGGACATGGTGCCCCTGAAAAACGAAAATCGTATTCTCACCACCGCTGGCATCCGGGTTATTCAACAGGGGAAAAGACCGGGTATCAAGGCCCTTGCCGATGTGAGCCGGGTGGATCATACCCTGTTTGACTCCGATGATATCTCCTTTCGCATCGCCCCGAGAATCAACGCTGCAGGACGCATGGCCCACGCCCGCATCTGTGTAGGTATGCTAACCACCCTGGAAAAAAGCAGTGCCGAACAGACCGCCTCCCTTCTGGATCAGCTGAACCTGAAACGCCAACAGACGGAAAAAAGCATTGTGGAAGACATTGAAAATCAAATACACCGGCAGCCCGACATTCTGGACCGCCAGGCCATTGTGCTTGCCCATGAGAAATGGAACCCAGGCGTGCTTGGCATTGCCGCCTCAAAAACCGCCCGGAAATATTTCAGACCTGTGGTGCTGATCTCCACTGCGGCCACACCGGCCACTGGGTCCTGCCGAAGCGTGGCCTCGGTGGATATCCACGCCATTCTCAGCCAGTGTACCCCCTTGTTGGAAAAATTTGGCGGTCATGTCATGGCGGCCGGTATTTCCATTCTGGAAAAAAATATTGAAGACTTTTCCAATCTGTTTGCAGAAAAAGTATCCTTGGCCGTCCAGGAACACCCCCTGGAAAAACAGTTAGCCATGGATTGCTCCCTGGAGCCCCATGAAATAACAGAAAATTTCATCAAAGAGGTGGATCGGCTCCGCCCCTTTGGCACGGATAATCCAGAACCCCTTTTTTACTGCAATGACCTTAAGGTGGCCTCGTCTTTCATCATTGCAGATAAACACCGGAAAATGACCCTTGAAAAATTATCTCCCCAGGGAACCTGTGCAACCATTGAAGCCTTTCAATTCAATATTGATGTCCAGCAACCCCTTCCCATGTACTTTGAAAAAATTGCTTTCCGGGTTCGAATAAATCGATTCAACCGCAAAAGCTTTCCCCAAATTATTATTGAGGCCATATGATTTTTATCTTGTCACCCATGTTCATTTCCGATTATACTTCCACATGGAAAAAGGTTGAAGATTTAAACAGGCTCTTATGAACTTTAAATAATTGCAATTAATGATAAATACTGCTTTTCCAGGAAGCCGTGAAACACAGGCTCCATCGGGAATCATATTTAAAAAGGCGCTAAGAGGGACAGGATATGGGTAAAACATTTAATGTGGGACACCGAGAAGCAAAATTGCTTTCAAAAATAGAATCCTCCAAAGAACGGGAAAGAAGCCGGGCCATCCATGCGGTGCGGGAAAACATTGACATGTTCAGCAACAAGGTATCAATGACCCTTGTGGAAAATGGCATTGTGGAAACCTTGAGTAAGAATGCCATCCAGGAACAGATTGCCAAATGCCTTGACACTCTGTGCAAAGCCGAAGATTTTGACATTGATTTTCAAATTGCCCCCTTTCGAACCCTGGTGCAGAATCCCAATATAGTCAGCATATATCTCACCGCATTTATCCTTGAAAAACTTATCAACCATAGGGATGTTATTGATATTTTCGGCAGTGATGACGATATCTATCACTGTATTCAGAAAGAAACGGAAAAACTCCTGGCAGACCCCAGAGATAATGATTAGTATTTTTGACGAACTTTTCAACACCCTATTATCACTGGTTTTTTTGATAGTTATCAGCATATCAGCATGAATCGCAATAACCCCTCTGTCCGTTGCACGAATACCCTATCCCAAAGAGATGAAACGGTCAGAGGGTGCCAATCCCACCCGCCATTATCATTTTTTGACAATCGATCCATATTTTTTGATACTCGATGATCACGTTTTTCAGAACACCCTTTAATAAAGCAAAACCTGCCCCTCCCAGGTATCTACCAACACAAAAAAACGAATCATCAAATTTTACTTTTTCCGGCTTGACATATCCTTGAATTCATATATATTAAAAAAATAAACTATATATTAATCAATGTATTGAAATTACATTTCCTTTAAATAAGCTATTTTCCGACAAACCCACAATTGAGAGAAAACTTGTCATGTTTGATGTAATGATAGTAGAAGACATTGAAGCAACTTCTATATGGATGAAAATGTTGCTTAAGAAAGCATTTCCCGATGCGCGAACGATTTCTTGCCAGTCAATCGTCGATGCAAAAGCATGTCTTGGCAAACAAACCTTGGCTTTGGCGCTGGTTGACTTGAATTTGCCGGATGGCAGTGGTTTGAATTTGATTCCCGTTATCCGCCAGCAAAACGCCGAAGCACATATTGTCGTTATGACAGTCTTTGATGATCATGAGCATAGCTTTTCGGCGATTAAAGTAGGAGCGATAGGATACTTGTTAAAGGATCAATCTGAAGAGTTGCTTATCCACAAATTGCACGGGGTAATGAAGGGTGATCCCCCTCTATCTCCATTGATTGCCAGAAAGATATTGGAGCGGGTGCGACAGTCCGATTCGGATAATAGTAGTAACTCTGAACACATGCATATTAGTTTGAGTAAGCGAGAAGAAGATATTTTAGTGATGATCGC
>CAKZLA010000457.1 GCA_937124525.1 uncultured Desulfobacterium sp. | reverse complement strand
GGAAAGATTTATTCTTATAAAGCACTTCCATAGAAGAAAATATAAAGCTAAGTTCAGTATTAGACAGCTTCTGAACCGATTTAGCCTGAAAGCTTGACGCAAGCATTAACAACACTAGAATCCTGTACTTCATATAATCAACCTTGTTATTCGGTATTCATTACTGTTTCGGTAAGTCAGGGTCGAGCTTCCCGCCTTCGTTAATATAAACGCTGTCCTTTATCAATTCAGACAAGTACCCTGCATAGCCTTTTAACTCAGGATCAGTCACCAATTTCAATGATGTTTCCAAATCGTCTAAGTAACCTACAGTTTTATTTTGCTCTGCAAACTGCTTTGAGTAGTTCGTCGCCAAATAAAGGTATTCAAGTCGTTTATATCCATCTAAATCTCCATTTAGGGCATGTTGAATCTCTTGAAATGCTCTAGCTCGATAGCTATTTGCCTTATCAAGGTACCCTAAAGACTGCTGCCAACGAGCAAGGATCCTTAGCAACTTATTTTTAAAAAATTCATCTTTTTCGCGAAGTGCGTAAGTTTGCTCGAGCAAAGCTAACTTTTGCTCGAGAGTTGGCTTCGAAATGTGTTGAGACGCAAGAAATTCCGTTATTCTCTCAATTTCTGCAGGTTTAAGTTCGTCAAAATCACCAATTAAAGCTATAAAACCCGATGTCTCGCAAAACCAAATGCCATTTCTATCCGTATGCGGCCAAAACACCTGATCATATTTTGATGGCCAACTGTAAATATAACCACCATAGCTTGCAGGCTCAGCAACCGCACATTTTGCACCCTTAACGATTGGGTCATCTACTTCTACCTCTCCCCACGTTGTTGAGTTAGCAAAAGATGATAAAACCAATAAAGCCACTGATAACTTTTTTTTCATAAAAACTCTCAATGGGTTTCTTTATATTTTTCACATGCCGTTCGTGCAACATCATAACCTATTTTATCATTTCTGGTGAAATGTTCAGACCATTATTTCAGCTTTTAAGCAACGACTTACTAAAATCTGTGTATTGTTGTCTGACTCTATGAATACTATATAAACAAAAAGCACTATTCTTTATACCCATGACCATTTTGTGTCAATAATGTTTCCTAACGTGCAGTATTACAATCGTCAGTTCTAAGTTCTCTGCATGTTGTGTATGGAGCGTTGCTAATCTCTTGAAATCATAGAGCCTTCGCCTTAAAGCTTGATTTGATAGGCCTTAATGATTCCAATGAGTTATGAGAACTTAGGACTCTTGAGTATTACAGATTCATGAGGGAAACGACAATCAGGGTTCATGATTGACAAACACGGCGTAAACATTAGCAATAAAAATAAGGCCAGCATCATCTTCACACAGACTGATATTGTTTTTTAATGGGTTTGGTGATTTTTAGTCAAATTTTAAATTTGATTCTTCAATGAATTTTATAATAGGGATAGGCAACCTGAATTATTCAGGCACACATTGAGAATGTAAGGACATGGTTGTGGGGAGAATAGCAGCACATATGAACCAGAATATGAATTAAAAAACCAAAAAAAATGTGACAGTGGTATTGCCCCATTTGTTGTTCGATGAAACATACCTGAAACAGATTGAGGTTCGGTCTATGAACAGGCCGTGGCCCTCAGTGCCGGGGAAAAAAAGATTGTGGGGACCTAATTGCGCCTTACCCCGAAGGAGATTGGCTGCTACGGGGAGGATACCGGTCTCTTTGTGTGCCGGTTCCGAAGAGTCCTTTCCGGCTGCAGAGGCCTTTGCCCTTGCCTGTTCCGGCATTGTATCGATACCCCCCGGGTTAGGCCAGCTATGATAATTGATGGGCCAACGGGGTCAGGCTTGTGTTATTGGCGTTATCGACCATAGCCTGTGCAAACTCCAAAACCACCGATAATGCCAATAACGCAAGCCTGATCCCATAGTTAATTAAGCCTCAGACCAGGAAAATGGGAATGCGTACATTGAAACTCTAACAATTCTGGTCTGCTTTGATCAGACTCCTTGCCAGACCGGCACTGGTCATAACCAAAGATTCCGGGTCAAGGTATAATTCAGCGTGCTTTTGGAAAAGTACATTGCAATGGGCGGGAAAGTCCTCATCACCATCATTGAAAAGCAGAAGAAGAGATATCCGGGGAAGCGCGTTAAACTGCATTGACAAATCGTATGGGGTCTCCATTTCACAGGGAACACCGCCCAGTTTTTCACTGATTTTTAAAAGCGCCTCAAGCCTGCCCGAAAAATGCTTGACCAGTACCGCTTGTGTGTCACTGGCAAAAAAATTTACATTGGTAAAATGGGAGGTCAGTTTAAAATCCTTAAAAGATACCCATTGGGTATCGATGTGTATTTGATTGGGGCACAGCAAAATATATTTTGAAAGTATGACACAGATTCCGTAATCAGGCCTGTTGCCTGAAGCATCCTTGATTCCGTTCCTTGAAACCCAATACCTATTATTTAAAAAATCAATTTGGACCTCATCGTCATGGCATATTATCCCAAGTCTCGCCTCAATTGATTTAAAGTTGATTTTGCTGAGTTGTTCTACATAACCTTCATAGTTTTTATCAAATATTGCAGACTTTTGAAGCATGGATTTGTCTCCTTTTCCTACAATTATTTTTTTCAAGAAGTTTGGAAGACGTGTATTTACTAAATCAGATTAACCTCTTGTTTAAAACAAAGTAGTTAATGTTGTATTTCTGGATCTTACCGAGGACGGGTCAGGTCTTAAAAATAGGGTAAATCTGGTAAAAAAACATCCCCCAAATGGGGGAGGAGGTAAAAAAATCCAGAAAAACAAGCTAATTCATTAATCAGAGGTTGTATTCTTTTGGGAATTTTCATGATGCTTTTATACCTTATTGGGGCAGAGTATAGAATATTCTCTTCTATTTTTCTTCACAGACAAAACAAAAATCAATGGACAGCAGCGACCATGCGCCTTCCTTTAAAAGCAAACTGGATGCCCAACAATCAGGCACCCACAAAGAGTTAAGTTCATAGCCCATGGTCTTTATATTTGGGTAGCTCACTCTGCCATCCATATTCGGTTTTCAATCCGGAGAACACCACCCACCATCACATGAATCACATCCGATCCCCTGGCATTGTAAACAAGTGTGGAATAGGGATCATACAAGGGCACCAGATGGGGTTGGCGCAAATTAATGGCAATGAGATCTGCCTGTTTTCCCACGGCAAGGGACCCGATACGCTGGTCCAGGCCCAACACCCGGGCACCACCCAGGGTGGCCATCTCCACCACGGATTTTGCCTTGAGAACACAGGGATCATCCAGGGCAACCTTCTGAAGCTTTGCCGCCATATCCATTTCTGAAAAAAGGTCCAGATTATTATTACTGGCACTGCCATCCGTTCCCAGGCCCACTTCTATACCCGCTGTCATGAGAGAGTGCACCGGTGCGATCCCCGATGCCAGCTTCATATTGCTTTCAGGGCAATGCACCACAGGGGAATGTTTCCCTTTTACAATGTCAATGTCCTTTTCATCCAACCAGACACAGTGGACCATGAGGGTGTGACGATCCAAGATATCAAGCCCATCCAGATATTGCACCACAGAATCTGTGCTCTCTCCCTGGTTGGAAAGGATAAGTTCCATTTCATTGTGGGTTTCTGCCACATGAATCTGAAAAAGAACCTCCCGGGAGTCCGCCATCTCTTTGGCGCATTTCAGGGTTCTGGCCGAACAGGTGTAAGGGGAATGACAAAAAATGGAAGGGTGGATTCGAGGATTTTTATTCTTCCATTTATCAATGAATTTTTCTGCCACAGCGATATTTTCACCGGGATCTGGAACCCCGGGTGCGGAAAAATCCATGACCCCCTGGCCCAGTACCGCCCGAATGCCCGATTTTTCAACCCCCTTTGCCACATGGTCTTCATAAAAATAACCGTCACAGCAGCAGGTGGTGCCAGACAAAAGCAGTTCCCGACAGGAGTGCAGCGCCCATTTTTCGGCAATGGCCGGGCTCATCTGGGCTGCTTCTGCAGGAAACATGTGCTCATGGAGCCAGATATCCAGGGGTAGATCATCGGCAAGACCCCGGAACAGAGACATGGGCAAATGGGTGTGGCAGTTCACAAGACCCGGCATCACCAAAAGGTTGGTGCCGTCAATGACCTGGCGGTGGGGGGCAGAGGGAAAACCGGTCCCGGATCTAATATCGGCAATGCAATCCCCCTCAACTAAAATAGACCCCTCTTTCATAATGGCTTTTCCGGGTTCCATGGTCATCACCATTGCGTTGTTGATGGCGGTGCTGCACGGCTTCATACGAGACTCCTTTGGTAGCTCACTTCCGATCATACCCCTCATCCACCAGACGTCCCACAGTATTTCGAGCACTACTGTTGGCCAACTGGTCCACCCTTTCATTCAAGGGATGGCCAGCATGGCCCTTGACCCATTTAAACGTCAACCCCGAATATTGTTCAGTGATGCCAAGCATTCTTTTCCATAAATCAGAATTCAGTGCGGGTTTCCCATCCGATTTTTTCCACCCACGTTTTTTCCAGCTCTTTGCCCACCCTTTGGTGATGCCATTAATGGTGTACTGGGAATCGCTGTGAACAACTACCTTCCTTGCTCTAAGGCTTTCCGGAATTTTTTCCAGGGCCGTTATGACTGCCAGCATTTCCATTCGATTGTTGGTGGTATATTCAAACCCCTGGGAAAATTCCGTGTTTTCGCCATCAAGTATCAAAATAATACCATAACCACCGGGACCCGGATTTCCAATGGCAGAGCCGTCTGTATAGATATGAATATCATTGGTGGAGGCCCCCGGAGGTTTTTTAGTGGTGATTGAGGGAAAAAGATCTTCTTGTTCCTGTTGTCCATGGCGATTTATCAAAACGTTGATGCTTTCCGATATCACAAGCCCCTGCTTGACCATGTCATTAAGCACGGAAACAAATTGTGCCAACCTGTCAGGTTCATCAACGATATCAATCACAAGGGGCAGGTCTTCGGATAGTCTTAAAATTTTTGATGTGCGGATTTCACTGTTCTTTCCAAACCCCATGATCCCCCGGGTCACTGTGGCTCCGGCCAGACCACGCTTGTGGGCTTCTTCCACAATGGCTTCATAAAGGGGTTTGCGTCCACATCGCTGGCTCTCACCAATGTAAATTCGAAGCAGTTCCATTTTTCTTTGCATATGCTTGTATCACTCCCGGTTTATCCTATCACTTAAATCATTGGCATTGTTTTTTAGGATTTGGTCAGAACATCTGTCCACCGTGGCGCTTATATGGCTCTTCCCAATGCCATGCCAATAAAAAACATTCCAGTTCCAGCCAGAAGTTGAAAGATGACATTCCCCATCCCCATGAGCATCTGGGAGGCTGCCATCAGTTGACCTGTTTCGGAAATAAAGGTTGAAAAGGTGGTAAATGCACCAAGAAAACCAACAAAAAGCATGGAACGAATATCGGTATTAAGATTGCCTCTGCCCATTGCAAAGGCCCAGAGCACACCAAACAAAAAGCTACCCAGAATATTCACCGCAGCCGTTCCCCAGGGAAAGCCTGATCCCAGCCATTTCTGGACGGCACCGGACAGGCCATATCGGGCCAATGTCCCCAATGCGCCACCCAATGCAATGCATAATAATTTTTGCAACACGATCAAACTCCTTTTGTGTCATTTATAGAAAACCGGCAAGAAAACCCCTGAGTCTTTAGCTCAGGGGTTGTTGACTGCTGAACATCAATAATCAATGGCCGGAGTTAAAAAACAAACGGGCGCATTCCCATTTTTCCGGTCGGAGGCTTAATTGGTCTTGGTGTTGACTTTTGCAAGCCAGTATAATTTTCCTTTTCATCCAAGTCAATATCAAGCCTGCAATCTTCCCCGACTTTATCACAAAAAAGATCATAACTTGATTTTCAATGTTCACAGCGCTACATACTGTCTATTTTTCCAAATATAAATTGAATTAAAAGAGAGGAGCAACATGCTGCAAAGTCAAGATCAATTGCTGGACGTATTATCAAAGATTGGTATTAAATATGTGAACCATGAGCATCCGGCGGTGTACACCGTTGAAGAGGCAGATCAACATCATGAGGGTATTGAAGGGGTTCACAGTAAAAATTTATTTTTTAAGGATAAAAAGAAAAATCTGTTCCTGGTGGTCACCCTTTCAGACAAATCCATTCAAATCAAAGAACTGGCAAAAAAAATAGGAGCCAAAAGTCCTTCATTTGGTAAACCTGACTTGCTCATGGAGGTACTGGGTGTGATTCCCGGGTCAGTAACCCCCTTTGCTGTGATTAACATCCAGGACCAGCCTGTCAAAATCATACTGGACGAAGAACTGATGGAAAATGATCTGCTTAATTTCCATCCCCTGGTAAACACAGCCACCACGAGCATTGCCCCTGCTGACCTTATTAAATTCATGGAGCACTGCAACCAATCCCCTGAAATAATAAGAATTTAGAACATCCGCCATTCCCCCTCAAAAGTAATTGGCACTTATTTGAGGATATTTCCAGAAAAGAAGGGAATATTTTGAACAACTGTCAACCAGTAAATGAAGGATGCCGGATTTAGATTCTTATCCCTTGTTTTCCTACGCCTTGAAGGAGTACAAGGCAAGATTGATCAGCAAATTTGGGATTTTTGGTGCCCCAGGCTTTTCTTGAAATTCACCACGGCATCCTCCCATCCCAGATGGGTTAAGGCCAACTGAAACCGCTTATCCGGCGTTGCCCATAAATTGATCTTTGTTCCGGTAACCGGATGAAAAAAACAGATGTTAACGGCACAAAGAAGCAAGCCTTTGCAATGAAACTTATTTTTAAAAAAATCATTGTGACAGCTTTTCCCATAGATGGCATCTCCCACAATGGGGTGGGAGAGATGCTTCATGTGCCGCCGGAGCTGGTGCCTTCGTCCCGTGCCGGGATAAAGTGCCACAAGGGAGTACCTGGCAGTGGGATATTTATCCACACACACGGGCAATTCCACCGTTGCCAGGCCAGCATAATCGGTGACAGCGGATTGTTTTGGGCATAAGGGTTCCATACTGTCCCCCTGATGGCCCCTGGCATCGGGGTTTTGCTCACAGGCGGTGTTGCATTGGGGATACCCGTTTTTATGCACAGTTTGGCTGCCCCCATTGCCGACCCTATTTTCAAACTTACCTTTTTTAATATTTTTTAACCAATGATCAATGATGCCGGTGCCCTGGAGATATCCCCGGACCACCGCCAGATAGGCTTTTTTCACCTGATTCTTTTGAAATTGAAAGGAAATCTTACGGGCCGCATTGCGGTTCAATGCAAAAACCAAAAGCCCTGAAGTCGGTTTATCCAGCCGATGGACGGGAAAGACCCGCTGGCCGATCTGTTCCCTTGTCATCTGCAAGGCAAATCGAGTCTCATGCCTGTCCATGGTACTTTTATGAACCAGTAGTCCTGCTGGTTTATTCACGACAACGAGATCCTTATCCTGGTAAATAATTTCAAGCCTTTTTGGACCGAGCTCTTCCAAATTTTCATACGTTTTCAAAGCAATTGCTTCCTTATTTGATTGGCAGGTCCAGTTAAAAATTGAACCCTTCACATAAAATGTGCTATGGAATAGAAACGAGCAGATAAAAATGTAGGGGATGATCTTTCATGAAATCTAATTAATTTCAGGGGCACCTTTTTCAACCATTTGAAAAGTGTGGACATTGAGTGAATATTTTGGAAAAAAACAGCTATAAAATTGACAACGACGTATTAACCATCCGGTCCCTATGCGGTGAATACAGCTTTAAAGTAGAGGACTCCGGCTCCACGGACAATATTCACAACATTGCCCAAATGATGATCTCTGAATTGGTGAAAGCGGAGAAATCCATAGGCAAGGCAGGCGTATCGGTTAATCCCCATGTCCTCGTGTTACTTGCCAACCTCAACCTGAGCAAAAAATATGTTGAGATGAGAGATCGTCTGGATACATTGACACAGACCCTGGAGAAAAAAACCAGAAGCCTTGGAGATGTGAAGCCCAAAGGGCAGCAACAGGTATCCCAGGAGCCAATCCCAAACAAAACCTTCCCAACACAGCAAAAACCTCCAGTGACAAAAACGCCTTTTACATCTGGCACTGAAGGGAATCATCAGAAAGCAAATACATCTTTATCAGATCCCATTTCAAGCAAATATCATGCCCCCCCTCCTGGATCTGAAAAAACGAATATTCCCAGTCCCCCAAGGGCAAATATACCTGGACCCCCAAAGGTACCTGAGTCCGTAAAAGTACCAGACCCCATGGAAACACGTGAACGCATAGAAACACCTTCACGGCCCAAAGTGTCAACAACAGATTCCACCCCCCTGCCGATAAAAGAACCAGGGCAAAGTCCACAAGCCCCCCCCATGTCCGAGGCCCATGGGATATACCAAGCCGCACCGCCATCTGTTCAAGAAACAGTATCCACGGCACCTGAGTTTCCCGGCACCTCTTCCAATGAAGTGTCAAACAACTCGCTTCCTGTGGATACTCCCCCAGAAACACAGAATGCGGTTCCAAAAATCATGAATGCTGTCCCATATGTGGACGTCCCCATTAACGAAATAACTGATGCGGCAATGACTGCACCAGCTCCTGAAAATAAGGTCCGGGATGCGTCAATGACAGCTCCGTCATCCACAAATGAGATCCCAGATGCGGTAATGACCGCCCCAACCCCTGCAAACGAGGTCCAGAATGTGGCAATGGCCGAGCCAAACCCCACAAACGAGATCCAGGATGTGGAAATGACCGAGCCAGACCCCATAAACGACGTCCAGGATGTGGAAATGACCGAGCCAGACCCCATAAACGACGTCCAGGATGTGGAAATGGCTGCCCCAGTCCCCGCAAGCAAGGCCCAAAATGTGGAGATGAGGATTCCAGAAACAGGGAACATCCATGCGGCATCCATGCCAGCCAACATGGAAACATCATATAAAGATACCGAATCAGACACCCCTCCGGCAAAAATAGCTGATCCTCAGCAACAAGATACCATGGAAGAGACCCCCATGTTGAAAACATCTGGGAAAGAAAATATCTCCTACCATGAACCCCCCGCTGCCATGGGCAGTTTCCCCATCCATACGGCAGTTACCTATTCACACGCAAAGACAAATAATACCCCGTCCATGGAGGAAGAATCCACGGAAGAGGCCTATCAGCTACCCTCCCTGGGATTTTTAAAAAACATCAACAGTAAGACAGAAGTTGACCATGAAAGCATCCGACGGGATGCGGAACTGCTGGAAAAAAAATTAGGATATTTCGGCATCAAGGGCGAAGTCATGGGGGTATCCCCCGGACCGGTGATCACCACCTTTGAATACAAGCCAGACCCCGGCATTAAAATCAGCAAAATTGTTAACCTTGCCGATGACCTGGCTCTGGCCTTAAGTGCCTACAGTATCCGCATCGTTGCCCCCATACCGGGAAAAGATGTCATGGGCATTGAAATTCCCAATCTCAAAAAAAGCATTGTCCCTTTTATTGACATTGTCAGCTCAGAGGATTTCATCAACTGCCCCTCCAAACTGCCTATTTGCCTTGGCAAGGATATTATTGGTAACCCGGTGGTGGTACAGCTCGAAAGCATGCCCCATCTGCTAATTGCCGGGGCCACGGGAACAGGGAAAAGCGTGGGGCTCAACGCCATGATCACCAGCATTCTTTACAAGGCAAACCCGGATGAAGTTAAATTTCTAATGATTGACCCCAAACGCATTGAGCTGTCTTTGTACAACGATATCCCCCATCTGATCACCCCGGTGATCACAGACATGAAAAAGGCCACCACGGCCCTCCAGTGGATGGTCCGGGATATGGAGCGAAGATATGATCTTCTGGCCAAGTACCAGGTGAGAAATATCGAGCAGTTCAACCAGAAGATTAAAGGCATGGATTCATCCACGGGTGGGGAGGATGCACCACCGGAACCTCTTTCCTATATTGTCATCATCATTGATGAGCTGGCAGACTTGATGATGACTGCCTCCCGGGATGTGGAACTTTCCCTCACCCGTCTTGCCCAGATGGCCAGGGCCGCGGGTATCCATTTAATCCTGGCCACCCAGCGGCCTTCGGTGGATGTGCTGACAGGTATCATCAAGGCCAATTTCCCCACCCGAATTTCTTTCCAGGTCTCCTCCAAGACAGACTCCAGAACCATCATTGATTCCAATGGGGCTGAGACCTTGCTTGGAATGGGGGATATGCTCTTTGTTCCCCCGGGCACAGCCCGGCTAACCAGGGTTCATGGTACTTACCTGTCCGAAGAAGAGCTCATTGATGTCACCACATTCTTAAAGGCCCAGCAGGCGCCGGATTATCTGTTTGACGTTATCACAGAGCAGCAGGAAGAGCCGGAACAGGAATATCAGAACGATGAATACGATGAAAAATATCAAGATGCCCTGGAGGTGGTCATGGCCACCCGACAGGCATCCATATCTGGCATCCAGCGGGCCCTGAGGGTGGGCTACAACCGGGCCGCCAGAATCATTGACATCATGGAAAAAAAAGGCATTGTGGGTCCTTCCGATGGAGCTAAACCAAGACAGGTGCTGACAGGTCCCATGGATTAACCCTGATGAACCTGTAAAAAGTCGGCCGATGAAATTTTCACCATACTATATTGAACTTAAGCACTGCTCAACCAGAATTGGTCAACCAGAATTGGTTGTGGGTAAAAAATGAACTCCGAACTTTTTACAAGACCATCAACCCTTTTCATTGAAATAATGGTCCACCAACCGTTCCGCAAGGCCGGTATAGGTGGCAGGGGTCAGTTGTCGCATGCGTTCTTTAAAAGGTCCGGGCACTTTTTCAAGCTTATCCACAAAAACATCCAGGGTCTTTTTGTCTATTTTCTGGCCCCGGGTGAGATCTTTGAGCCGTTCATAGGGATTGGACTCTCCAAACACCCGCATGGCAGTCTGGAAAGGTTCGGCCAGAAGTTCCTGGTTGGCCCCAAGATCCTTTTCCAGGGCCGCCAGATTTAAATCCACTTTTCCCAATCCCTTGATGCAATTTTTAATGCCAATAACATAATACCCAAAAAGAGAACCCAGACCCCTTAAAACGGTGCTGTCCGTCAAATCCCTCTGAAATCGCGATTTTTGAAGCTTCACGGCCATATGTTCCATCATGGAGATGGCCATGCCCATGTTCCCCTCACTGTTTTCAAAGTCAATGGGGTTTACCTTATGGGGCATGGTGGAAGAGCCGGTCTCCCCTTTTTTCAGTTGCTGCTTGAAATACCCAAGGGAAATATACCCCCACATGTCCCTGTCCAGATCCACCACAGCCGCCGCAGATCTAATCAAGGCGTGGAGGATAAATGAGAGCGAGGCATTGGGATTGATCTGGGTGGTATAAAGAAGAGGTTCCAGGTGCAAATGGGTGGTGAGGAACCGCTGCCCGGCCGCTATCCAGTCAATTTCCGGAAAAACAAAAAAATGGGCATTGTAACTTCCCGTTGCCCCGTTTATTTTGGCCTGCACCGTTGCCTCTTTTAAAATGGTCACCTCTCGGTTGAAGCGCCAGGCAAAATTAACAAACTCCTTTCCCACGGTGGTGGGGGTTGCCGGCTGACCGTGGGTGCGGGACATCATGGGAACAGATTTATAGGCCATGGCCTTTTCTTCAACCTTTTCCACCAGGTCTGCCAGAAGCGCCGTTGCAATATCCCTGCCTTTTTTCAGCATAAGGGCATAGGCCGTATTGTTGATGTCATCGGATGTGCAGGCAAAGTGGACCCATTCACCGATATCACCAAGGCCTTTTTGATCCAATTTTTCTTTGATGAAATATTCCACGGCCTTGACATCGTGGTTGGTGGTACGTTCAATCTCTTTGACCCTGAGAGCATCCTCCTCGGCAAAATCATTGAGAATGGCATCCACGTCATCCACCCTGTTTTCATCCAATGTCGCCAGTTTCAGATCGGTGAGGATAAATTTGAGCCATTCAATCTCAACTTGAACCCGGTGTCTGATCAAGCCATATTCAGAAAAAACATCCACCAGTTCATTGGTCAGTCTTTTGTATCTTCCATCAAGCACGGACAATGCTTTTATGCTTTCCATAATTTCTCCATATATAGGATTTGAATCAAAACAAAATTGGCGAAGGTATTGGAACCAAGTCCTGATTTTAAAAGGTAGGGCCATAGTTAATAGAAGATGCCACCGGTGTCAATTGTTTTCCATGCCCAGGCACACCTCCCTGCAAACTGATCACAGATCCCCGTCAAGATTCTGTGTTCAAAAATGAAAGTTGGACTTTTCACCAAACCATCAAAATTACATTGACAAAATCGGCGTCATCCTTAATTATTATAAGAACGGTCAATAAAAATGCTATATTAGACAATAATAACACAAGACAAACAGAGCACTTATGACTGACGAGATTTCGACAAAAGGGTAAAAAGATTATGGCTCCAGAATTTCCGGAATACAGAGCTTCAAAAAAAACAGGCTCCATTGACACGCCCCCCCCTTCTTCCAAGGATACCTGGCAGGTATTAATTGTAGATCCGGACAAAAAAAACCAGGTATTTATCGACACCACCCTTTCCCAATTTGTCTTTAAAGATAGACCTATTTCCCTTCTCAAGGTCAATTCCATCCATGGGGCACAAACCCTTTTTTCAAAAAAAAAGGACATTGCTGTACTGCTGCTCCATCTGTCCCGGAAAACAACAACAGATGGTCGATGGTTCATCCATTATATTCGAAAATCTCTGAAAAACCAAAACATTCGAATTATTATTCAAACAGAAACATTCGATTCCATTTCACATCAACAGATGCTGGAAGACGATGACATTCACGACTTATTTCTGGACTCTGAAATCAGTTCACAAAAACTTAATACCGTTTTTACAACAGCACTGGGAGCTTATCAGCACATTCAAACCCTGCACCAGCAACTGCGTCAAAACCAGGCAATGGAAAATAATTCCCTTGAAAGTGAACAACGATTCAAAGATATAACCATTAACATCGGGGATCTCATCTGGGAAATGGATCACCGGGGAAAATACACGTATGTGTCTGATAACATAATAGAGATGACGGGTTATTCCATGGAAGAACTCAATGAAATCCATTTTTCAGCCATGTTCAACGAAAAAGAAGATTCCATTGCTCAAAAACGTATCGCCCACTGCACCAACGCGTGTCTTCCCTTTAAAAACGTTGAAATATGGAAAAAACATAAAAACAAAAAACACCTGTGTTTTCTCACCAACGGCAGACCCGTGCTGGATGCCAACGGAGCGCTTCTGGGGTACTGCGGCATTGACAGGGATGTCACTGAATACAAACTGTCCGAAAAAGAAAATGAACGCCTCATGGCCCAGCTGACCCAGGTCCAACGTCTGGAAGCACTGGGAACCCTGGCCGGTGGCATTGCCCATGATTTTAACAATATTCTGGGGGTTATCCTGGGCTATACCCAGCTGCTCCAGATGGATGTAAGCAGTGATTCCAAAACCAGTCACTTCACCCGGAAAATCATTGACGGCTGCAACCGCGCTAAAAATATAACCATGCAGATACTGGATTTCAGTCGAATCAAAGAAGATGATGATCAACCCCACGCCCCCATCAATCCGACTTCTGTGGTCAAAGAAAAACTCAAGATGCTCAGGGCAACCATCCCCTCATCCATCAGAATTAACAGCGATATTCCCAAAAAAACAGGTCGTGTACTGGCAAGTCCCAATCAAATCTACCAGATCATAACCAACCTGTTAACCAATGCATACCAGGCCATGGAGGACCGTCAGGGAACTATTTCCATAAAAATGAAAGATATTTCCCTCACCGCTGAAAATTATACCCCCAGCAATGAATTGAACCTGCCCCATGGCGACTATGTCACCATTGAGGTAGAAGACAATGGAAAGGGAATAACAACGGAACTGAAAGGTAAAATTTTTGATCCCTATTTCACCACCAAGCAGAGGGGGGATGGCAGGGGGCTTGGTCTTTCCGTGGTACACAGCATTATCACGCGATGCAAAGGGGCCGTTGTGCTGGACAGCCAGCCGGGAAAAGGCACTCAAATCACCATCTATCTTCCTGCTTTTCCCGATGAACCGAAAAAAAACAAGGTAGTAAACAATGCCATTACCACCGGAGAAGGTAAGATCCTGTTTGTGGATGATGAAAAAATGCTGGTGGATCTGGGCAAAATGATGCTGGAAAGAATTGGATATCAAGCGGTGGCTTTACAATCCCCCACGGAAGCCCTGACAGCTTTCCAAAAAAATTCAGAATCCTTTGACCTGGTCATCTCAGACCTGACAATGCCCGGTTTTCAGGGAACCCAGCTGGCCCATGAGATCAAAAAAATCAGGCCCAAGATTCCTGTGATTCTGGCCACGGGGTTTGACAGTCGCACGGCCCTGGCCCAGGATGACAACAAGGATATTGATGCGGTTCTTTCAAAACCCCTTTCCATCAATGCCCTTTCAGAAACCATCAAAAAATTCCTTAAGAAATGAGCCCGAAATAACATAACCATTTCAAAATTGGGGGAAGCCTATCCTCCAACGATGGCGTGTTCTGAAATGGACAAATTATTTAAGACTGGCTCCTAAATCAAGGCCCTGTGGGCAAAAAGACTTGACAAACTCTCCTATGTAATAGAAATTAACATCATCGCTGTAAACATTGTTCATAAAAATAATTAATACTTCCAGGAGGGTATATTGAAACTTCTTAACCCCAAAAAAGAATCATTTGATCATCTTGATGCCGCGTCGGCACAGATCATGAAAAAAACCATTGCCTTTTTTGAAAACAAGGGAAAAACAAAACTTAAATCAGATTACCACGCCAAAGAGTGGTACTCCGACTTCCTTGATTTTGCGAAAAAAGAAAAAATATTTTATACCCTGTTAACTCCATCACAATATGGCACTGAAGGGTGTCGATGGGATACCTGCCGGAACTGCTGTTTCAATGAGATCCTTGGCTTTTATGGGTTGCCCTACTGGTACACCTGGCAAGTTACCATTCTGGGGCTGGGACCCATCTGGATGGGAAAAAATGAGGCCTTGAAAAAAAAGACAGCCCAACTGCTGGAACAAGGGGAAATCTTTGCCTTTGGATTGTCCGAAAAAGAGCATGGGGCAGATCTCTATTCCAGTGATATGACATTGACCCCCCTCACCCATGACCAATTTGTGGCAGACGGCGGAAAATATTACATTGGCAATGCCAACAAAGCAGGGTTGGTATCTGTATTTGCAAGGGATTCTGACACCGATGAGTACGTATTTTTCACCGCAGATCCGGCGCATGAAAATTACACCTTGGTAAAAAACATCATCTCCAACCAATCCTATGTGGCAGAATTCAGTCTCAACGGATATCCTGTGACCCCGGCAGATATCCTCTCCCGGGGGGCTCATGCCTGGGACAGTGCACTTAACACCATCAACGTTGGAAAATACAATCTGGGCTGGGCCTCCATTGGTATCTGTACCCATGCCTTTTATGAAGCCATCACCCATGCGGCCCACCGAGAACTTTATGGCAAAAAGGTCACAGACTTTCCCCATGTCCAGGAACTGATGACCACGGCCTTTGCCCGGCTCACGGCCATGAAACTCTTTGCCGCAAGAAACAGTGACTACATGCGCACCGCCTCCAGGGATGACCGACGATATCTTCTATACAACCCCCTGACCAAAATGAAGGTCACCACCCAGGGAGAAGAGGTGATCAACCTTATCTGGGACGTCATCGCGGCCAAGGGTTTTGAAAAAGACACCTACTTTGAAATGGCCGCCATTGAGATCCGGGGACTTCCTAAGCTTGAGGGCACGGTCCATGTCAACATGGCTCTGGTGGTAAAATTCATGGCAAATTATCTTTTTGCACCCGGGGAAATGCCGGAAATCCCCCTGGTGCATGGAACAACCAATGACGATTTTCTATTTGACCAGGGAAGCACCCGGGGGCTTTCCAAAATTCTTTTCCATGATTTTGAAAAAACCTATGCCCAGATGGATCTGCCTAATCTCACCATCTTCAAGGAACAGATCAATGCCTTGAAAAAACTTCTGCTCAATGCCCCCCCGGAAAAAGAACAGACAAAGGACATTGATTTTCTCTTGATTCTTGGAGAACTCTTTGCCCTGGTTGTCTATGGCCAATTGATCATTGAAAATGCCCTTCTCCTGAAAATAGAAGATGATCTTGTGGATCAAATTTTTGATTTCATGGTAAAAGATTTCTCCAAGCATGCCCTCCAGCTCTACACCAAGAGCAGCTCCACGGAAAAACAGATGGCCCAATGCCTGAAAATCATTAAAAAACCAGTGACGGACCCGGAACGATTCCAGCGGGTATGGCAGAACCATGTGCTTAGCATGAGCGATGCCTATGAGATGACGGCATAATCTTCATCTGGCGTATTTCCATTTTCCCGGCATTATGTAAGTTCTCAATAACTCTGGGTAGTAACGCCTGGTTACCCTTTAAACGCCGGGTGCTATTCAAAAGGATTTCCGAATACCCGAACTTATTGAGAACTTACAGATTATATAATCAAGTCCCTCAATTCCCTTGACAAACGGACTGGATTTAAAGTATCGTTGGCCAAAAATAAATGATATTTATATATAAAATTAAAATACTTATTTGATCCAGGAGAATTGAAACATGGCATTGACAAAAACGGAAATCACAGAAAAGATTCAAAAACAACTTAATATTTCAAGGACCACCTCATACAACATCATGGAAGATTTCCTTGAAATCATCAAAGGCAGCCTGGAAAAAGGCGAAGATGTCATGATCAGTGGATTTGGAAAGTTCTGTGTCAATGAAAAAAAATCCAGAAAGGGCCGCAATCCTGCCACCAGCCAGGAGATGAATCTGCCTGCCAGGCGGGTGGTTACCTTTAAATGCTCTGGAAAGCTACGCAACCACATTAATAATTGATCTAATTCCAGGGGTGCTTCTACTTCAGGACCATCCTGGGCAGTGATTCAATTATCCCCAGACCTTGCATTTAATTATTTGAACCCATTGGCCTTGGTTGCCCAGGCTCCTTGGGTTCAAATCTAAAAATCAACTCTTCCTCTCCGGCCAGACCAAACTGATGTTTTGCAATATGTTCAATGTATGCGCCATCATGCTTCAAACGGGCAATAATTGTTTCAATACGCTGATTTTCCAGCATGATACCCTGGTTCTTTTTCAATATCCGGGCCTCCTCATCCTTGAGGCTGACCAATACCATGAACCCATCATTCCCCCAAACCATGTATGCGGCAAGTACAATTAAAGCCAGTATGGCAAGGTAAAATCCAGATGTATTAAATCGTACCATTTTTTTTACTTCCTTTGACCCATCTTTGAATTCTGCGGTATTCCCGCTGGCCCCCGACAAAGAACAATCCCACATACACCAGCACCCCGGACAGGATGGAAAGACCCACCCCCATGAACAGGGAAAGTTTCCCAGCATCCAACCGTGGACAGACCAGAGCGGCAACCCACCCCACCACCCCATACATGATCCCGGAAAAAACAAGTGCTTTTACACAGGACAACACCATTTTTTGCCGCACAGACACGCTGAAATAGGCATTGGCTTTCCAGAGAAGAATCATTAGGTTAACGGCACCAGAAAGAGACAAAGAAAGCGCAAGCCCACTGTGCCCCATGGTTTTCATCAATTCCCATCCCAGCACAATATTGACCCCTATGGAGCATATCCCTGCCATAAAAGGGGTTTTAATATCTGAGAATGCATAAAAGAAAGATCCAAAAAGCCGGGTACCGGAAAAAGCCCATAACCCCATGGAGAGAAAGAATAAAACAGCGCTGGTTTCAAGCACCGCTGTCATCTGAAATTCCCCCTGGAAAAAAAGAAGAGCCACAATGGGCCTTCGCAGCACCATCAGCCCGGCCATGGCAGGAAGGGTAATAAAAAAAACCACCTGAAGCCCCCGAAAAAACAGGTCTGCGGCATCCCCTTGTCTGTTGTTGGTAACGGATGAGGCCAACCGGGGGAATATCACCGTGGAAACAGACACCGTAAACAATGCCAAGGGGAATTGTACCAGTCGATCGGCATAATAGAGATATGAGATACTGCCGTCTCCCAGACGGGATGCCATAAAAGTCACCATAAGCACGTTAATCTGATACCCAGCCACCCCCACCATGGCGGGCAGCATGGTCCTGGCAGCCCTAATTGCACCGGGACTCATCGTGGAAAAACGCCTTAAAAACCGGAACCCTTTAGCATGGATAAAGGGCAACTGCAACAATAATTGAAACACCCCTCCCAGGGTCACCCCCCAGGCAAGGGCCACCGCCGGAAAGGTAAATAAAGGGGACAAAACCAGGGCGAAAAAAATAATCACCAGATTGAAAACAATGGGGGCCACAGCGGGAGCGGCAAAGTGACCCAACGCATTTAATATGCCCATGCACACAGCCATGAGAAAAATAGCACCCACATAGGGCATCATGATTCGGGTCAATGCCACGGTGAGATCATACTTCTGGGGGTGGGCAACAAATCCCGGGGCAATGGTGGAGACCACCCCCGGTGTGAATAAAATACCGCACACAACCAGCAGGACTCCGGTAAAAGAAATTATACAAAAAAAAGACCGGGCCATGTCAAAGGCCTTTTCTTTACCATCAAGGGAGTGACATTTTGTAAACTCCGGAATAAAGGAGAGACTCAACACCCCATCGGAAAAAAATTTTCGCAGAAGATTGGGAATCCTGAATGCCATGAAAAAAGCATCCGAATGCAGCCCCGCCCCAAAAAGCATGGCCACAATGGCATCCCGGACAAATCCGAGGATACGACTGACAAGGGTGGCTGTTCCAATGGTGAATACCCCGGAAAATATTTTGAAAAGTTTCCGTTTTTCATCTGATACCATCACTTTTTCCTTGACAAAAAACACGAATATAATTAGATTACTTAATTCAAAACTTATGGAATTACTATTAAATTAATAATATAAATTGAAGGAGTTCAAAACAAGTTGGCCAATCATAAATCCGCATTAAAACGTGCAAAGCAGAGTGAAAACAGACGTCTTAGAAACAAATCCACAAAATCTGCCATGAATACCACCATTAAAAAAGTTCAGGCTGCAGCCCAGGAAGAGGGTAGCGATAACACCCAGGAGCTTTTCAAAGCTGCCCAGTCCAGCATTGCCAAAGCCGCTAAGAAAGGGGTTATTCATAAAAATACTGCTGCACGTAAGATTTCAAGGCTTTCCAAGATTCTGAACTAAACAAAAGCCGTTTTCTTGCAAAATTTAAAGGCGTGTGAATCGGGAATTAAATATCCTGATATAGCACGCCTTTTTTATTTTATACACCGCTTCATATTCTATGCTGAAAAAAATATTACCACTGGTCTCCCATGGCACTGACCAGCTTTTCGGACAGACGTCCGGCAATCTCTTCCACCGCTTCTTGTTTCGCAGATTCATCAGTGGCATTGGAACTGGATGCGGTATAGACCTTATGATCGCTATACCCCTTCACCTCCCACACCACATTCCCCTTATCATCCGCCATGGACAGATCCATGGTGGCACGAATCTGTCCCTGCAAGACGGCATTTTCAGAAGAACGGGTCAGATTCCCCACGGATATGGAACGAATGGTCCCGATGATAAATCCCCTGGCATGGGCTTCATCGGTGACCTGGACATCTGTTTTCATGAGCAATTCTTTGATAAAGGCATTGGTAAATGTATTTTCTACACCTGATTCACCACTGCGGTTTTCAAACAAGGTCACATGAACGGCCTTAATCCCGGCAGGCAGGGATGCATTTCCCTGGATATGATATCCACACCCCCCCACCATCACCAGACACAACAGCCAGATGAGGTGCCACACAGCCCCCCTCTCCTTTTTCTCCGCCAGGGACGATTGGGGAAGATCCCTGGTCACTGGATAACACCCTGGTGCCATATTACACCACAATGTTGACAAGTTTTTTCTTCACAACAATCACCTTTCGAATGGTCTTGTCAGAAATATGTTTAAGCACAGCTTCGTCGGCCAGGGCCACCGCTTTGATGGCATCGTCATCGGCATCTTTCCGGATGGTAAATTTTGACCTAAGCTTTCCATTCACCTGGATCACAATGAGCATCTCATCGCTGACCAGGGCATCTTCCCGGTACCGGGGCCATGAATGATCCACAATGCTGGCATCATGCCCCATGCGCTGCCACAACTCTTCGGCAAAATGGGGAACAATGGGAGACAGCAGCAGCACAATATTTTCCATACAAAAGGCTGCCACTCCTTTCATACCGTCATCATCGCTGTTCAATTCGGCACTGTACATGGCATTGACAAGCTCCATCACGGCGCTGATGGCCGTGTTAAAATGAAAGCTGTCCTCAATGTCAT
>CAKZLA010000456.1 GCA_937124525.1 uncultured Desulfobacterium sp. | reverse complement strand
CGCAGAAATCAAAGCTGGCCGGAAGGAAAATCCGTTTGCTGAATTGGCCAAGATCCGTGACAAGCTGTGAAGCATCCAGAATTAGGTTGAGACCTCACATAAAAACGTTATTTTTATGCGAATCATTGGCAAAATGACAAATGGCGCAGCTGCGCCTCAATAATTGGAACGAGAACGGTTTGGTCACAATATCAGTCGATGCAATGGGTGGAGATTTTGCTCCACACAATGCTGTTATCGGTGCGATTGATGCTTACAAGGAAGCAAAAGATTTTGATTTGTTTCTGGTTGGAAAGACGGATGAAATTAAAGAGGTTATTCAAAAGAATAACCTTCGTTTTAATAGCGATTTTATTATTGATGCCGAACAGGTAATTGATATGCATGATCATCCAACCGAAACAATGAAGACAAAACCAAATTCTTCAATGGCAGTTGGAGCAAAGTTGGTAAAAGATGGAAAGGCTCATGCCTTTGTTAGTGCTGGTAATACTGGAGCAATGGTTGTAAATTCTATTTTTGGAATGGGAAGAATAAAAGGGGTTTCAAGACCAACTTTAACTGCACCTTTACCAAATAGCAACGATGGATTTACATTCTTAGCAGATGTTGGTGCATTTGTTGATTCCAAACCACAACATATTTTTGAATTTGCATTACTTAGCTCAATACTTTTAAGAGAGATTTATGGAATAAAGAATCCTCGTGTTGGACTTATAAATGTTGGGGAAGAAGATAGTAAAGGATATAAGCTAACTACAGATACTGCAAAACTATTACGTGATTCAGATTTGAATTTTATTGGTAATGTTGAAGGTAACGATATCTTTAAGGGAACAGCAGATTTAATTGTTTGCGATGGTTTCATTGGAAATATTTTACTAAAGTTTGCTGAAAGTATGCCAAAATTTTTAAAGTCTGCAATTTCAAATTATGCTAATAAAAGTATTGGAAATAAATTAAGAGTAGCACCTTTTAAATTCCCTCCAACCAAACGCGCATTTAAAGAATCCTTAAGCAAAGCTGACCCAGATAATGTTGGTGGGTTACCTCTTTTAGGAGTAAATGGAATTAGTATTGTCGGTCATGGATCCAGCTCTGTATTGGCAATAAAAAACATGGTATTGGCTGCACGCACAATGCACAACAAAAATTTAATTTTAAAAGAACTCCAAATTCGCCTTAGGATTAAAAGTACGGGATTTTCGGAAGAACCTAGTTAATTATCACATAGGGCTAAGCTGTAAAGGGAAGGATTTGGCGTTCACCCTTGACAAGGCACTTAAAGATTTTGGGATACCCAATGAAAATCAATTGGTAATAAGGAGTGACAATGGCACCCAGATGACATCCAAGGTTTTCACAGAACATGTGCAAAACTTTGAAGAGGATCAGATCCTCCATGAACTGATCCCACCGGCAACACCAAATAAGAACGCGCATATTGAGGCATTCAATTCAATATTGGAAACAGAGTTTATCCAGCCCAGATATTTCATGACTTATGGGCAAGCATATACGGAAACAGTTGATTTCATAAGTTTTTACAATTTCTTCAGGATACATAGTTCCTTGAAGTACAAAACCCCCATGCAAGTTTATGAGAGCTATCAGCGCGGTGAGGCAATCAACCTCCGGGAAATAAGAATATAAAATTCATTTTTCCTCCCGCCTTGGCCTATTTCCCATAAACGGAGTGAGGAAGTCAAGTCAAGAAAAAAATCGGGGGGTCCCCGCCCCTGCAAGGGGTGGGGTGCCGATTTTTTTCTTTACTTGCTGACGAACGTAGTTATAAAAAAATAGGTCAAGGGGGGAAGGAGATCGGCTATAAAATGAGCGGTTATGGACAACCTACATCCAAACGAAATCTACGAGATAAAAATCTCCATAAAAAAGGGGTTGACCCGTTTAGAATAATCGTAACTACTCACCCCCAGGGATCAAAAAAAAATAAAAAAAAACTTGACAGGTTTTTTCGGGTTTTTTTTTAGAAGTTTGAAATAACACATAAATGTAGTCATAGAGCTCGATAAAGCACGCTTATTCTTACGATCAAAGTGATAGTTATGAAATTTGTTTCCCATAGTTTGAAAAAGTAATTGTAGAAGGAATTAGGAGGTCGAAAAAAGCCGTGTTATAATATATCCATGGCAACAATGGATAAGACAAGTATTCGAGAAGAAGTAGAGCGCCTGAAACAGGAATTTAAACAACTGTGTTCGGCCGGTAAAGTATCGCCTGAGATACAGGCAATAATGAATAGTATGCTGCTTGTTGTGGAATTGATACTGACTGTGTTTTTGGAGAAGAAAACTCGTAAAAACAGCAAAAATTCAAGCCTGCCTTCTTCACAAACGCCAAAAGATGAAACTGCTAAATCTAATCCTAAAAGCAAGGGCAAAGGTAAAAAAGTAAGTGGTGAGGTCAACAACACCCGTACGAAAGAAACTGTCACCATTACTAAAGCTGAGACATGTGATGTTTGTGGTGTTTCACTGGATCAAACGCCCTGTAGTGACCATGAACGACGAACAAAAATAGACATCGTTTTTGAAAAAGTTGTAGAGCATATTGATGCCGAAATAAAACAGTGTCCCAACTGCACGGCAACGGTAAAAGGGGCTTTCCCAAAGGACATGCCCGGGACTCTGCAGTACGGCAATGGACTCAAGGCTTTTGCGATCCATTTGATAATCAGCCAAATGGTTGCTCTTAATCGGGTCCAAAAACAAATAGCAGCCATGATCGGATCGGTTATTTCTGAGGCAACTTTGCTCAAGTTCGTTTGGCGACTTCATCAAGCTCTTGAAACGTGGGAGGCAAAGGCTATTGAGAGCATTCTTCAAGCACCATCAATTCATGTAGATGAAACATCTTTCCGGGTGGATAAGAAAAATAACTGGATTCATGTCTATTCTTCCGGAGGAACCACGCTGAAACTACTTCATCGAAAGCGGGGCAAAGATGCGATTGTCGATTTGAATATAATTCCCCGCTATGGCGGGGTGATAATTCATGATTGCTGGGCGTCATATTTATCCTACGATCATTGTGGTCATGGCCTTTGCGGTTCCCATCTTTTGAGGGAGTTGGTGTTTGTTGTTGATTCCAATCAATATAGGTGGGCTGGCAATATGAAAAGGCTACTACAGGAAACTTGCCGTATTGTGGCAAAACGTGAGGAGAAATGCCTTACGGACAAAGAATATGCCAATCTGCAGAAACGTTACCGCAACATCCTTACACGTGGAGGCAAAGAGTTGCCTGAGATACCCCCGAAGCCTAAAGGCAAGCGTGGCAAGATGGCCAAGTCAGATGCTCACAACCTTTGGGAAAGGCTTAAAAAATATGAAACGGCCGTTCTGTTGTTTGCCAAGGACCCGTATGTTCCATTTACCAATAATCGTGCTGAGCGTGATCTTCGCATGGCAAAGGTGAAACAGAAAATATCAGGGTGTTTTCGACGCAAACAATATGCCCAAGCTTATTGTCGAATTTCAAGTTACTTGCAAACTATGGCAAACCATGGAGTAAATCCACTTGTGGCCATTCAGATGGCCTTGGTTGGTAAAATTACCGAACTTGAATTTGATGGGGGTGAGTAGTTACAAAATAATAACCCATAGGCAACAGCTGCAATTATGATGGGGTTCCCGGAAACAGACCCAAGAATCACACAGAGAATTTCAAGCGGCAAATCCGCCATACACAAGGAAAAGAAAACCTATGGCCAGGGACATGACGGCTGTGACAAGCGCCACGTTATCTTCTGATGCTATCTGATCAAACGACATGAAAAAGGCCACAGAATAATCACCATCGCATGCAGAAAAGAAAGGAGAAAATCGTTGAGCGACAATTACGCAAAAATAGTTCAGCAGAATTTACACAAATTGTACACGAAACTTCCCCCGGATCTTGAAAGGAATTTACCAGGGCACCGGAATGGCCAGGAATTTATG
>CAKZLA010000455.1 GCA_937124525.1 uncultured Desulfobacterium sp. | reverse complement strand
TTAACGCGCTTGGATGAACCCAAAACACAAAGAGTGAATATCGTCGGGCCGATCTTCGATTTTCAGCTCATCGCTAAACTGTCGCTTGGCAGAGCCAACTGGGGCAAGTTGAGCGAAAAACAGCAGAAAGTTTTTGTTGATTTGCTTGTAAAGCGGTTACAAAATTCCATTTTTGATAAAAGTGAATTGTTTTACAGTATGGAAATTTCTTTCAAACCGGCGATCGTCCATGGCAATAAAGTATATGTTCCGATTAACTGCGTATTCCGGTGATGTCGGCCACCCATTCCGGAGGAAGTCGGCCACCTGTTCCGGATGATGTCGGCCGGTGATTCCGATTGAATCCGGCCACCCATTCCGGGCGATGTCGGCCACTTTTTCGGAGCAAAGCGACGCTGTTTTTTCTACCTCACAAATTACCGGTCTTAAGTCAACTTTCTTTTCTTTTTCCGCATGGAATCTCCTTTCAAATTTATCTTATAAGCATTGTGAACCAAACGATCGAGTATAGCATCAGCCAGAGTTGGATCATCAATCACCTCATGCCAATGCGATACCGGCAACTGGCTGGTTATCACGGTGGAACCGACTTCATAACGGTCTTCGACAATCTCCAGAAAATCCCGCTGCTGCTCTTTATTTAATTTTGATAATCCCCAGTCATCTAAAATCAGTAAATTCGTCCGGGAAAACCCGGTCAACAGCTTACCGTAACGCCCGTCGCCTTTGGCCAGACTCAGTTCGGAGAACAGTTTCGGCAAACGCAGATATAGCGCACTATATCCTTCCCGGCAGGCCTTCTGGGCTATGGCGCAGGCCAAATATGACTTGCCGATGCCGGTCGGCCCCATGATAAATATATTGTGATGTGATTTTATCCATTCGCATGCCCCAAGCGACAGCATCAGCTGTTTGTCCAGGCCACGGGGATGCTTAAAATCAATATCCTCCATGCTGGCCTGGTGACGCAGTTTTGCTTTGCGCAGCCGAGTGCTTAAACGCCGGTTTTCTCTTTCCGTTTTTTCACGATCCACAAGCAAACCAAAACGCTCCTCAAACGACAGCTTCTCAATATCCGCCATTTCCAACTGGTCTTCAAAAGCCTTGCGCATTCCGAGAAATTTCATGGCCTGCAAATTTTCTAAAATCGGGTGTTTCAACATTATGTTTTTCCTTTTTTTTATTTAAAATAATTGACCGCCGAGAGATGGTTTTTAATTATAATATTTTTTGCCTCTGATATTGGTGTGATCAATCGGTGTATCTGACGACTTTTTTCCCGGGAGATCCTTGCGGTCCAGGCCATTTTTCAGAATTGACTCAACGCTCTTGTAACTTCTGCCGTTGATTTGATTGGCGCGGTTTGCGGCTGCCTCCAGACGATCTTCACCGTAACTTTTGCCCAGTCTGAGAATCCCCAGACAACTCCGAAATCCCTGCTGAGGATGCATACGGGATCTCATCACATTTTCAATTAATTCGGCTGTATGAGGACCGATTTTACCTGCCCAATTAAGCAGGCGTTCCGGTGTCCATTCCACGAATTTCTGATGACTCTTGGGCATATGTTCCTTGACCGAGGTATGTCGTCCCTGCCGGTCGCTGTGAACATGACAAGCAACGCTTTTGCCTTTATAAAAACATTCCACTGTATTTTCGGTCAGTCGAACATCCAGTTCTTTTTTCAGCAACTGGTAAGGGACGCTGTAATAATGGCGATCAACTTCAATATGATAATCAACGTGAACCCGGGCTTTTTTCCACTGGGCAAACTGGTATCGGGCAACCGGCAGCGGCTTTAACGCTGGCTTGTCCATCGACTCAAACACGGTTTTTCTGGTTCCCGGTAGTTTTTGAAAGGGCTTGTTGTTTAAATCAAGCAGAAGTATTGCAATGGCCCGGTTCAGCTCCGTTATGCTAAAAAACGTTCGGTTTCGAAGTTTCGCCAGAATCCAGCGCTCCACAATCTGGACGCCAACTTCGGCCTTGGCTTTGTCCTTTGGTGCCCGAACCCGTGCTGGAATAACGGCCGTGTCGTAGTGTCTGGCCATGTCAAGATACGTTGGGTTCAGGTCCGGTTCATATCGGCAGGCTTTATTGACAGCGCTTTTGAGGTTATCGGGAATGATCAGTTCCGGCACACCACCCAGAAATTCCAGAGCCCGGACATGTGAATCAACCCAGTCAGGGAGGCTTTGTGTTAATGAGGCTTCGGCATAGGTGTAATTGGATGCTCCCATACAGGCGACAAAAATTTCTGCATTCCGAGTCTGGCCGTTGCCGGGATCTGTAATCGGGACAGTCATGCCACTGTAATCGACAAACAGTTTTTCGCCTGCCCGATGATCCTGCCGCATCACCGGGTCGAGTTTATTGCACCATTGCCGGTATCGATGGCAGAACTGACTGTATTGATATCCTTGTGGATTTTCGGCTTTATATTCATGCCATAACAGCATGAGGGTGACGCCCTTGCGTTTGAGCTCTTTATGGATTGTTGAAAAATTTAGTGGAGGCCGCTGGTCTTTGGTGGGGTTTGGAACCTGATCAAAAAGGATCTGTTCCAGTTGGGCATCATCTATATCATCGGGCATGGGCCATGACAGCCCAGCGGCTAAAGCCCTTTGAACATAGTCGCTTACCGTGCTTCGAGCAATGGAAGTGCTGTTGGCAATTTTTCGGTTACTGAGTCTGCATTCGAATTTTAGACGTAAAATTTCTCTGATTTTGCGCATGGTTATTCTCTCCGCCGGCATTTGCACCTCCTTAAGAATATTAAAAGAAGCACAACTTACCTTTTTGGGTTTGGATTAACCAGCGTCAGACGTTACTCAGAAAAAGTTTTTTGGGGTGGCCGAAATCAATCGGAATCACCGGCCGACTTCCGTCGGAATGGGTGGCCGACTTCCTCCGGAATCAGTGGCCGGAATCAATCGGAATGGGTGGCCGACTTCGCCCGAAACAGGTGGCCGGAATCATCCGGAATATGCACGATGAAAAAGGTAAAAATAAAAAAGGAATAGGAACCGGAAAAGTGGCTCACTTTTCACGACCGTTGACAGCATTTTAGCTTTTTTCTTAAAGTGCCTTTTTTAGCCTCAAAAACAGTCCAATAGGCCATATATACGGTCTGTTTTTTAAACCATTTTTCAAATTTTCAGCAAGTTAGCTTGGCCCGACCCCGCGCCCATCCGGTTTACTCAAGTTGAGCTTAATAGTTGTTATTTTGGATATATGGCACTGGATTCCCGCCTCTGCGGGAATGACATAACCTTTATTCATCATTAAAGAATCGACGTTCGTCATACCCGCGAAGGCGGGTATCCAGGAAAAAAGACCCTTGGTTTTGACGGCTCACTTCGTTCAACTTGAGCGAAGTGGATAACCATAAAGATTTATTTTTACAGACATCGGTTTTTATTGTATTATGTACTGATACGGATCGTAGAAATGAAAAATCCGGATTATTCACGAGTTCAATCAATGGGGAAAACAGCATGGGTGCCTGGATGGATAAAATAAGTATGGCTTACGTGACTATTATTCTGTTTATTGTTTTTACGGTTTGTGGAATCAGCTCCGCTGAAGTCTATCAGTATCAGGATGACAATGGGAACTGGATATTTACGGATACGCCGCCGGTATACGATTCTGAACAAGTCACAAAAATGGAAGGTATGGTTGAAGGTGTTGACGGATTAAGGGATATGAAAAAGGAACTGCACGAAAAATATCATCCCGAAAATGATGTGGACGTTGCTGCCATGGCAACAGTGACCGTGACATCGTCGATTGGCACTGGGTCAGGGTTTTTTATTTCTGAAAATGGATACCTGCTGACCAACCGGCATGTGATCCGGGGCGATGAGCAGCAGGCCGAAGTGTTTGGTAAAGCGGTTGAATATATTGATGATCAGGTTGAAGCCGCTGAAGATGATTTTGAAATCAGAGAAAAACAGCTGGCCAGGGAAAAGGCCATTCTTGATGAAATGCAGGCTGCCATTGCAAAGTATCCTGCCCGGCATTCGCAAAGAAAAGAACTGGAAAAACAATATCAGTCCCGCCTGGAATATTATCAGGCCTTAAAAGACGATTTTGAGCGAAAACAGGCGCGTTTTAAGGATGAGAAGAATAATTATAAAACTGAAAAATCAGATTATGAAAACCAGCAGGCAGTGGCCGGGGTGAACCGGAATTTTAAAATTACGCTTAAAAATAAAGAAATACTTTATGCCTACCTTGTTCGTGCCAGCAGTGATCATGATCTGGCCCTGTTAAAAGTTGACGGGTGCAAAACGCCTTTTATTTTTCCGGCAGAGATGAGTAGTGTGACACAACGCCAGAAAGTCTGGGCCATCGGAAGCCCGCTCAATATTGCCGATACAATGAAAAACGGCACCGTATCCGGCTTTACAGACAAATATATCCAAACCAATGCGCAAATTTATCCCGGTAACAGCGGTGGTCCCCTGGTGAATGAAAAAGGTCAGGTAATCGGCATTAACACATTAAAAGAACTGACACGAAAATTTGAAGGAATGGGTATGGCTATTCCCATTGATACTGCCCTTGGGCTTCATCCTTACTTTCTTTCATCTAACGAGTGCGACTTAAAAAACGGTATTGCTTCATTATCGCAAGAGCAACTGTTAAAAGGTCAGCTTTCTCAACTTGAAAATGCCGCAGCAATGCGCCACCCGTCAGTAAAAGCCATTGGTGAGACCGGCATCGATGGGCATATCAAGGTGCCTTTTAACTTGCAGCAGCAGGTATTTAATGCCCATTTAAACGTTGCCGAGCGCTGTACTTTACCCGTAATTGTGCATCATCGAAAAAGCCATCATTTGTTACTGGAGGCGTTTAAGCAGGCAAGGTATCAAGGAGAAGGGGTGATCCACGCCTTCTCGGGCAGTGTGGAAGTAGCAAAAAGGTATATAGAGCGAGGCTTTTATTTAGGAATAGGCGGCACTATTACCTATGAGCGCGCGAAAAAAACACGGGAAACCTTAGGCTATTTATTAGAGCATCACTTCGATAACATTCTGCTTGAAACTGACTCGCCGGATATGCCCATGTGCGGCCGGCAGGGCGAACCTAATGAACCCTGCTACCTAAATGATGTGGTAGAGGCGATTAGCTCGACTTTCAGCGTTGCACCTAGCGAAGTAATAGCCACTACCACAGCGAACTATTTTCGTCTATTTGGCATAGAGCAAAGTCATGTTTAGCGAGAGCTAAATAGCACTTATTGAGTGAGCTTCATCTGTTTCTTTTTAGACTCGATGACGTGTATAAACCAAGGTCGAGATTTGTAAAACGCGCGGGTAAGGTAAATGCCAAGCATCAGAGCAAGAAACACGAGAATACATGCGATAAGCGCAAGCTGATACCGAAGTGTAAGGGGGCTTTCTAACACGGCCTGTGTATTCATATGAATGTTCACGTACCCCAATAAATTACCCTTGTCATCATTAATCGCCTCGACATAGGTAAGTGGCGTAACATTTTGCGATTGGCTTATCGCGACAATACTGTCTATTTGGGGTAATGGTGCGATATACCTGCCGTTTTTATCAAATACAGATAGGGCGAGGATGTGCGGTTCGTTTTTCAATACAGTCGCAACGCTTTCAATATACTGCCTTTGTGTTAGTGCACTTTCTGATTCAGCCTTTTGGTTTTGTCCTAGCATGGGGCGGTCTTGAGTAAAAAAGGCGGGTTGTAAAAGCTTGGCGTACTGGCGCGCAATGCTCTCGCCAGTGGAACGGGTTTGAACGGTAAGCCAATCATTTTGGTATTGCTGAACCAACAATAACAATACAACGATTAACGCAAAAACCGTGCTG
>CAKZLA010000454.1 GCA_937124525.1 uncultured Desulfobacterium sp. | reverse complement strand
AGGCCCGCAATGGCATAGGCAATGAAGGTGGTGATATTCTTTGACCAGGAGATGAAATCACCTTCGGCGGCAAGGCCCACCACCACACCCATGGCAATAAGGGCACCGCAGAATGAAACACCTGCGGCCACATTGTCTTTTTCGATTTCTGCATGGAGATCAAAGGGCAGGATAAAATTATACACCTTGGATACCACCAGCAAAAGTACCTGGCCCATGGCCCAGAATACCACGGCGGTGTCCATACCTCCCCCCATCCCTGACACGGCACCGTAGATAACAAACCCCGAGGCCATGGAGGTGCCGAACAATACAGCACCGGTTCCTTGATTTCTGTCCCGGAGCAATTCATCTTTGATTTTAAATTGGTACAGGATGACCCAGTCACATAAAAAAGAGGATAGATTTAATAAAATGATACTGAGCAGACCATAGCGGATTAAATCCACAATATCGTTAAAAAGTCCATGGGACGGTCCCACAAGGGCACCCCCCAAGGAAATAACCAGACCGGCATAGTAGCCAGTGACAGCCAGGGAGACAGCGGGGTTGTCATTTTCCACCAGCTCAATGTTCAGATTAAAATCCCGGTGGAGGACATTGTAGCACAGCTTTCCCACAAAAAAGAGAATGAAAAAAACAATAAAATAGATTATACCCAGAATCAGTCCGTCAATGGTCATTTTCCAGAACTCCCTGCTCTACTTCTAAGCCCGGTTTTGGATCGGCCAATCTTTTGGCTCACCTTGTTGGAAAAGGAAGATTTTTTGGCATTCACCGAGGACATCCGGGAGGAATAAAAAGTGGGCCGTGTGGCTTTTACTATTTTTCCCGAGGATCCATATTGCTTGCTGGTGCCGAAAAAAGGTTGGCGCTTACTTCGATGACCCTGGTAGCTTCTGTAGTCATTGCGGTGAATGGGGCTGTACCAGCCCCCAAAGAGGCTTGAAATCAGTGCGTATTTGCCGTAAAATTCCCAAAAAGAACTGCCGCTGCTATCCTCACGCCATCTGCCATAGTTTTCATCCCCCACAAACCCATATCCCGGGGGGGAGACCACATCGTCATATGTCCCCTCCTTTTTTGTCAGCAGGGTCATGCCCAGGAAATTTATGTTTTTGTTATAATAATCCTTGGGCACCTGGAACCACTTGGTTTTGGACGATTCGTCCGGCAACACCACAAGGTAACGATGAAAATAATTTTTTACAAAGGTTCCCTCTTCTTTCATGTCGTCAAGGAGTACGGAAAAAGTGGGCTGATCCTTTAATGTTTTTTTCAATGCTTCCAGGGGAATTTCACCTGTCCCTCCTCCACATCCCACAAACAAGGTACAAAAAAACATAAAAAGGAAAAATTTTAATGAAAAATCAATGGTTTTTGAGAAAATGTATGATTTCATAATATTTAAATTTACCAGAAACCCTTTTACCGGGCAAGCACTTATTTGAAATATTTTGTTTGATTTCAGTGTGAATATTTATTTTCAAGTTTGCATATTTCATGGCAAAATAGTCGTGCATGGAAAAAAACGGGGCTTGTATCTAAGTTTGGCTGCTCACCCTCAAATGGCCGAAGTTAGAACCATGTCTAAAAAACGCATGATCCCACATAGGCCTTTGTAGTCTGTATTTTAGGATATTATTGCACTTTTGATGTGCCATTGTTATGTTGGCTGGGAATTTCGCCACAAAAAAAATCCGACATAATTAATATTGAGGTAAGCATCATGGATGACAAAGAGATTGAAGAACTTAGAAAATCAACATCAAAAAAAATAACATTGGCCCTGGATACAATGGACACTGACGACTCCATTAAGATGAATCAGATGGCTGAAACTTATAAAGCATTCCTCAACGGCGCTAAAACAGAACGAAGGGCAGTAGAATATATGGTTAATCAGGCCCGGCAGGCAGGGTTTGCAGGCCTGGCTGCCCAGGCTGCCACTTCACCATGGGGGAAAAACAAAAAATACTATAGCATTCTTAATAACAAGGCCTTGGCCATGGTGGTCACTGGTGACCATCCCCTGGAACATGGTCTCCAGATCATTGGTGCCCACATTGATTCTCCACGCCTGGATTTGAAACAGAATCCCCTGTACGAAGACACGGACCTGGCACTGTTAAAAACCCATTATTATGGGGGTATTCGTAAATATCAGTGGCTGTCCATTCCCCTGGCCCTGCATGGGGTGGTTGTAAAGGCCGATGGTACCATGGTGGATATCAATATCGGTGATGATGCCAATGACCCTGTTTTTGTGGTATCGGATCTCCTGCCCCACCTTGCCGGCAAGGTTCAAGATGGTAAAAAATTGTCCGAGGCCTTTGATGGTGAAAAATTAAATCTCATTGCGGGAAGTGTGCCCCTGGGGGGAGAGGGGGTAAAAGAGCGGTTCAAACTGGGGGTGCTCAAGCTTTTGCATGAACAATACGGCATCTGTGAAGAGGATTTTGTCAGTGCAGAGATTGAGGCTGTACCAGCGGGAAAAGCCCGGGATATCGGGTTTGATCGTTCCATGATCGGCGGGTATGGCCAGGATGATCGCATTTGTGCCTGGGCTGCCTTCCAGGCCATGTTGGCCCTGGACAAGCCACAGAAAACTTGCGTGACATTGTTCTATGACAAGGAAGAGATCGGCAGCGAAGGAAATACCGGCGCCCAGTCCACTTTTTTGGAAAGTGTTGTGTCTGATCTTTTTCATCTACAGCAGGGAACCCATGATGAACGGCAATTGAGAAAAATCCTGCACAATGCCAACGCCTTGTCCGCCGATGTCAATGCGGCCATGGATCCTGATTTCAAGGAGGTCCACGAGTCCATGAACGCCGCAAGGCTTGGCCATGGGGTTTGCATTACCAAGTTCACCGGTGTCCGGGGAAAGGCGGGTTCCAGCGATGCCGGGGCAGAATTCGTGGGGCTTGTCCGTCGTTGTTTCAACGAAAATAAGGTGGTGTGGCAGACCGGCGAACTTGGGAAAATTGATGAAGGTGGCGGGGGAACCATTGCCAAGTTTCTGGCCCACACTGGTATGGATGTATTGGATTGTGGCCCGGCCCTGCTCTCCATGCATGCCCCCTTTGAAATTTCAAGTAAGGCTGATTTCTTTATGACTTTCAGGGCATATAAATCGTTTTTTGAATGGCCTGAATAACGGTCATATCTGCCATTAATACAATGCCGTTCCTTGACCACATTTGGCTGGAATGGCTGGATAGAGTTGAAACCACATTTAAAACCATTGAAGGAGATGCTGATGTACACATTGGAAAACACAGTACTATTGGTCATTGATATCCAGGGAAAACTGGCCACCATGATGCATGGCAGTGATGCCTTGTTTTCATCTGTTTCCACCCTGATCCAGGGGATGAAAGCCATGGAGGTGCCCATCATCTGGATGGAACAGCTTCCTGATAAATTGGGACCGTCCATTTCTGAAGTCTCTGATCTGCTGGAGCCTGAGAATACTCCCATTTCCAAGCATACCTTTAGCTGCTGTGGGAATCCCCAATTCATGGAGCAGTTCAACGCAATTAATAGAAAGCAGGTCTTGTTGAGCGGCATTGAATCTCACATTTGCGTGTATCAGACCGGGATGGAACTTCTGGACAAGGGGTGTGAAGTCCAGATGGTGGCGGATTGTGTCTCCTCACGAACTCCGGAAAACCGGCAATTGGGCATTGACCGTATATGCCAGGCCGGGGGAGGGGTGACCAGTGTGGAGATGATCTTTTTTGAGCTACTCCAGAAAGCCCAAGGCGATTTGTTTCGTCAAGTTGTGAAATTGATCAAGTAAATCAACTCAATTACAGCGATTCTGATCATTGGGTTTAAGCCATTTGCAAAACAGTGGCTTAGGACCGTCAATCAGAATCGCTGATCAATTGGGCCTATTCGGTGCCCTTGAGTTTTTCAAGATTTGTCCTGGCAAAATCCAGGCCGGGGTCAATGGCCAGGGCCATTTCATAAAAATCCATGGCCTTTTCCTTTTCACCCATCTCCCGGTAATTGGATGCAATGCTGGCATGGTCAATGGCCGAGCCGGGTTTCAACGCCAGAACCTTGTGAAAACAGGCAATGGATTCCGGATGCTGCTTGAGCATGAAGTGGCAAAATCCCATGAGGTTGAAGATGTCTTCCCGTTCATTGTCCAGGGCAATGCCTTTTTCAAGGATGGTCAGGGCGTCTTCATATTGTTCCATCTCTTTAAGGCACACCCCGGCATAGGAGCAGATACTGGGAATGTCCTGGTCTGTGGCATCTTCCATCAATGCTTGCTTTAAGTGTTCCAGGGCCTTGTCCGGTGCATCCATGGAAAGGTGGCACAGCCCTTGATAAAATGAGATAAAATACTGATGGGGGAGCATATCTGATATCTTTTCAAGTTGGGACAGGGCCACCGTGGGGGAATTGTTTTCATAAATGTGTTTGGCGCAGAACATGACAATGCTGCTGTTTTCAGCTCGTTCCCTGAAAGAGGTGCCCGGCACCATGGTGTAGCAGGCCGGAACGCTAAGCTGTGGGTCCGTGGTGTTAAGGACCATTAGTTCAAAACCCAGTCGTGACAGTTCCCGGGTAAGTGTCTCTATCTCATCCCGGATATTGGCGCTGGATATATCTGGAAGGTCTGATAGGGCCACCATCTCTCCGGTGTGATTATCCAGGGGATTGATAATATAATCCGCCTGATCCAGGCTTGTGAATTTGGGCAGGCCGCTGGCCACATAGTTGGAGGGGGTGTTGAAATCCCCGGCCAGTTGAGCCACCTCGGTCAGTGCTCGGCTCAGGGCTTTGTCCGGGCTGGCTGCGGTGCCAGCGGTCCAGACGATTTCACTGGTTTCAGGGAAGGTGGCAGGATCATAGGCCAGCACCCCCACTGTGGGTATCCCCGTGTTGAGTGTGAAATCATTCATATAAAGCTTGATGCCTGCGGATGTGAATTTGGTAATAAGTTCCTGTGTTGAAGGATTGGTCACCGATTGGGGATCAATGTATGGCACGGATTTTTTTTCTCTGCATATGATGGCAGAAACATGACGCTCCACAATTTCACAGGCCCCCTGGCAAACGGCTTCTTCAAAGCAGTTTCCCGCCGATGACCCGTTGAACTCATTGATCATGAAAAACCAGTCTAAGGGGATATCCATCTCTTTGTCCCGGGTGACATTATAGGCCTTGACCCATTGAAAAGGCAGTGATGAAAAAATTTTTTCCGATCTATCCATGATCTCTTCCCGGTCATCCAGGACCGAGGCGGCAATGAGGGAAAAGGGCAGGGGGGATGTCACACTGCTTCGTGTCCCTTTTTTTATGTTTTCAGGGGCTGTCTTAAATCGATAAAGGCTGAAACGTTCGGCAAGCTCCATGACGGCACTGGCCTCGGCAAGGGTGGGGGTAACCCCTTTGCCCATCTGTTTTTTTGTACCGGTGAGGGCATGGGCATCATGGCCGCATACGCTGAAATATACCGGAATATCCAAACGTCCGTTATCAATACGTCGGGTTTCTTTGAGAATGCTTAGCCCCGCCTTATTGGCGTTATTCTTAAAGTTCTCAATGGTTGCTTCGGGGGATATGATTTTATCATGATCTTGATTCTCAAGCTTATAGGCATCGGACAATTGTGATGTCATTTAGTAAAAAACCTCATTTGTTGTGTGACGCAATCCCCAAAAAGTATCTCAATAAAAGTTTGCACGATCAGCAAAAAGGTCAACCTTGGAGCCAGGTCCCAAATATATAGTATTCCTGGAGATTATGCCAAATATTCAGAGATTAAACAGGCATTCTGATTTTGACTTGAAATGTGAAAGTGTCCATGAACTGCCCTGGACGGCCAAAATTAGAATTGATGATGTTAAAAAACCGTTTGACACAATGTTATTTTTTTTTGTACATTTAAAGACTCTGTGAGTTTGACAGAGATAAAAATATGATGACAATAAAAATAAAAAAAGAAATATATTATAACCACTAATGCTTTGCAAGGTTAATTTAAATGGCTCGTACTGCATCACTGACAAGGGAAACCAAAGAGACAAAGATAGCTATTGAGATCAATATTGATGGGACAGGAAAACCCCGTGTGTCCACGGGTATTGGTTTTTTTGATCACATGCTCACACTTTTCACCGTCCATGGTTTTTTTGACCTCACCCTCACAGTGCAAGGAGATCTGGAGGTGGATTACCATCACACTGTGGAGGATACCGGTCTGGTGCTGGGCCAGGCAATTTCCAAAGCCCTGGGAAATCGGCATGGCATTGCCCGGTATGGGGCCGGAGCCGTTCCCATGGATGAGGCCTTCAGCAGGGTCAATGTGGATCTTTCCAATCGGCCATACCTGGTGTATCGTCTTCCTGAGACCATTCGATCTGTTGGCCCCTTTGATGCCTATCTTGCCAAGGAATTTTTCCGGGCATTCAGTGTCCAGGCAGGATTAAATCTTCATATCAGTTGTGATTATGGTGAAAATGAACACCACATCATTGAGTCCATTTTCAAGGCCCTGGGGCGTGCAATGAACGCCGCCTGCTGTCTGGATGAGAGGGTCGTAGGCACCCTTTCCAGTAAAGGGGCGCTCTAAATTCGAGCAATTCCAACGATTCAGTTGCATAAAATATGGGGCGTTTCCGGTCCTTTCTGTTTGTGCAGTGTATTGACATCCGGTGACCAGTAATTATTTTTAAAGTTTTGTGATGCTCCAGTGTCAAACCCATGGGGCGTTTTTGGAGTGTGCTTTGGTGCGCGTTGTTGGCATTGGTGAAGCACATCGCCTTACCATGATACTTAAGACTAAATTTTTGGAGCCTGCCCCAATCCCATGCGTATTCCCGAAGAAACTATTTCCCGAATTTCAGCAGCCACCGATATTGTTTCTGTGATATCCGAGTCTGTTATGCTGAAAAAATCAGGAATGAATTACTTTGGATTGTGCCCATTTCATTCTGAGAAAACCTCCTCTTTTTCCGTGAGTCCCCATAAGCAGATCTTTTACTGCTTTGGATGCGGTGCCGGGGGGAATGTGTTCTCTTATCTGATGAAGTATCATGGTATCTCCTTTCCGGAAGCTGTAAAAATGTCAGGGCAAAAGTGTGGCATTGCCATTGAAACAGAGCCGTTGAGCCCTGAGAAAGAGAGGCATATGGTGATGCGGGAGGGGCTTTATCGGTTGAACCAGCAGGCAATGGCCCATTATACCCACCTTCTGACCCAGGCACCCTCTGGAGAGCAGGCCCGGAACTACCTTGAAGAACGGGGCATCACCCATGACACCATTGAACAGCTCAACCTTGGATATTCCCCGAACCGCTGGGATGACATGGTGTTGTTTTTAAAAAAACACAAGGTAACAAAGATGATGGCCGAAGCATCGGGATTTGTGCTCAGCCGCAGGGAAAAAGCGGGATATTATGATCGTTTCCGCAACAGGATCATGTTTCCCATTTTCGATGTCACGCGCCAGGTGGCTGGATTTGGCGGTCGGGTGATGGATGATGCCGTTCCTCCCAAATATCTCAACTCCCCGGAAACACCCGTGTACAGCAAGGGTAGAATCCTTTATGGCTTTCATCTTTCCAAGCCCTATTGCAGACAGGAAGATGCTGTTTATATTGTTGAAGGATACTTTGATTTTATCTCCCTTTATCAATGTGGCATTAAAAACTGCGTGGCCACCCTTGGTACGGCCCTGTCAGAGGCCCATGTCAGGCTGTTGAAGGGGGCTGCCTCCAAGGCTTTTCTGGTATTTGATTCAGACAAGGCCGGTATTAATGCGGCAAAAAGAAGTATTGGGACTTTTTTAAAAGAGGGGTTGGACGTCCGGATTGTTATTTTACCCCAGGGGCAGGATCCGGATTCATTTGTGCAACGTAATGGAAAAGCGGCCTTTGAGGCATGTGCAAAAGGGGCCATGTCGGTCATTCCTTTTCTGACCCGATCCGCAGTGGATCAATTTGGGCTCTCTGTGGAGGGGAAAATAAAGATTATAGAAGAGATGAAGGCGCACCTTGCCCGGGTGGATGACCCTGCGGCACGGTCCCTTTATATCCATGAACTGTCCCAGACATTGAGCATTGATGAATCGGCTGTTTTGGAAAAGGTGAGGATGGCTTTTCTGGCATCCGGGGAGGGCTCTGCCCCATCTTACACCCCCCACAGGGATGAAGCTGTTGAGGTGGAAACGGACTTGGAACAGAGGTCCATGCGTAGAGAAAAGCAGATGCTTTCCATGATGTTGCAATTTCCCCAGATCAGAGCAGAGATTCGGGACAGGGGAGTGCTGGCGTGTTTTTATTCCCGGCAACTTAAGGAAATCGGTGGGTATGTGCTTGGAATAGAAGGGGATAAGCAAATGGTACCCCGGGTCATGGAAATGCTTGAAACCGATGCGCAGCGACGTTTGGTGGCTTCCCTCTCCATGGTGGAGATTCCCGATGTGGATCATGTGTATGAAAAAGCAGTTTTTTTGATAAATAGAATTGTAAAGATCTGGAACAAAAGCGAAAACAGACTTACAACTAAAATAAAAATAGCAGAACAGAGTAGTGACTCCAATCTTTCCTTTGACTTGCTTGCCAAGAGACAAAGAGAGATCCGGAAATTACGTGGCTATGAATAGTCAACACCCCCTGAGTTAAAGACTCAGGGGGGTGCTTATTGATTTTTATATAAAAAGAGACTTGGGTCTAACTTTGGTCACCCCGGTCAGTTTGGTGGTATAACGGTATCAGGTTTGTATTTTTGGAAACGACCCGTGCATAAAGACAGGGTTTGACAAAAATGTCAATGACGAAGGCCTGATCCGTCCCCAAAGTGATTAAAGTATAGAACCATGTCTGTAAAAAGCCTTTGGGGGGCATTTTTTATGGCAGCAGCGTCGGTTGAATCCAGTGGAAAAGAGACAATATCCAGAGAAGCACTGAAGCAGTTGATTGAAAAAGGAAAAAGTAAGGGGTCTCTCTCCTACGCCGAAATAAATGAGGCCATTTCAGATGATATAAAATCATCAGACCAGATCGATAACATATTAACTATGTTTAAGAAACTGGGAATTGAGCTGATTGATCTGGAAAAACAAAAATCAAAATCCCGTACTGTTAAGGGGAAAAAAGGAGTGACAAAGGCAGCTTCCCAGGCAAAACCTGCTGCATCGGTATCCACCGATGGCAAGGCCCCAAAAGGGACGACTGCAAAAGATAAGGTAGTCCGGAAGACGGCTTTTTCTGCCGGGGGCACCGATGCCGACATGGAGTTTGGTGCGGTGACGGACCCCGTTAAAATGTATCTTCGAGAAATGGGTATGGTGACACTGCTCAGCCGTGAAGGGGAGATTGTCATTGCCAAAAAAATCGAGGTGGGAGAACGAGAGGTTCTCAAGGTGATGTTAGCAAGCCCGCTCACCGTTGTAAAACTCCTTGGTATTGGTGATAAAATGGAGGGTCAAAAACTTCGTCCAAAACACATTCTCCGGGATGTGGATGAAGGGGATGGCATCGCAGATGAGGCTGTGAAACTTGAAAAATTTCTAAGCACCGTTAGCAGTATCCGGGAAATTCATTTTGAAAATCAGAAAAAAAGAGATATTCTCATGGGTGGGGATCAGCCCCCTGCCTCTGTGCGAAAGCTCAGGGAAGAGATCCGGAACAATAATGAAAAAATATATGATTATCTAAAGAGTTGGCGGTTTGAATCCGGTATTCTGGATAGCATTGAAAAAAGTCTCAGGGCCAACATCAAATGGTTTGACACCATGGAGGGCCTGTTAAAGCGATGTTCCGGCAGCTTTAAAGCAAAACGGGATGATATGTGCCAGCTCCTGGTGGATGCTGATGGGTTTGTGGAATGGGCACTGGAGCGATCCAATATGACCCGGGAACGCGCTGTGTTACTGCATCAGGACCTTTCTGCCATTGTTTCCCAGATTGAAGACCGAAAAAATGAACTCAAGGGAGATGCAAGCTCCCTTCGTAAAATCATAAAAGGGGTGGACAAGGGTCGGGCCAGGGCCAAGTATGCCAAAAGTGAGCTGGTGCGTGCCAATTTAAGGCTGGTGGTGAGTATTGCCAAGAAATATACCAATCGAGGGCTTCAGTTCCTGGATTTGATCCAGGAGGGTAATATTGGTTTGATGAAAGCTGTGGATAAGTTTGAATACCGCCGGGGATATAAATTTAGTACCTATGCCACTTGGTGGATTCGCCAGGCCATCACCCGGGCCATTGCGGACCAGGCAAGAACCATTCGTATACCGGTTCATATGATTGAAACCATCAATAAACTCATCAGAACTTCCCGGTATCTTGTGCAGGAGATGGGCAAAGAACCCTCCCCGGAAGAGATTGCCGAAAAAATGGAAATTCCCCTGGACAAGGTGCGACGGGTATTAAAGATTGCAAGGGAACCCATCTCCCTTGAGACCCCCATTGGAGAAGAAGAAGACAGTCATCTGGGAGATTTCATTGAAGACAAAAAGTTCTCTCTGCCGTCGGAAGCTGCCATTAATCTGAATCTGGCCGAACAGACCCGGAAGGTTCTGGCCACCCTGACCCCCAGGGAGGAAAAGGTGCTCCGCATGCGTTTTGGCATTGGAGAAAAAGCCGATCATACCTTGGAAGAGGTGGGTCGAGACTTTACGGTGACCCGTGAGCGCATCCGTCAAATTGAAGCCAAGGCCCTGCGAAAGCTGCGGCATCCCACACGGAGTAAAAAACTAAAAAGTTTTATCGAAATTTAATCCTTGACAATATGAATGAAAATTATATAATCGTCGAGTTCTTCAAATTGGATGGGCCCATAGCTCAGTCTGGTAGAGCCACCGGCTCATAACC
>CAKZLA010000453.1 GCA_937124525.1 uncultured Desulfobacterium sp. | reverse complement strand
CCCCCCGATGGGCAATAGGAACCGGCCAATTGGGCCGTCTACGGTTCCGGGCCGGGCCCATTGCCCGTCGGGGGGGGGCGGCATGATAGCCTTTTCAATATTCGTTGTGTCCGCCAGGGCATGGGTGTTATAAGAAAATCCCGGCAAAACCAGAGGGATTTTCAAGCGTTGTTGTGGGCGAACCCAAGTTAGAATATAGGGGCGCCCGTGGCGGTTATAGAAATCTATCACGACTCGAAATATTGAGCCAGATAGAAACCCGCCCGCAGGGGGGGGAGTTTAAGCTTGACATCAACAAAAAATATACCCACCCCCAAAAAGCGCGGTGTGGGCATATTATTAGAGATTGGTTATTTTAATAATCCTTTGGCAGGATCCCAGTAGGGTACAAATTCACCGTTAACAATTTTAAAGGCAATGTAGGATGATCCAGTATCTCCATTGGCTCTAAATTTTACATGTTTGGACGCACCGTCAAATTCCATTTTCATAAGTTCTGCCTTAATCTTTGCAGGATCTGTGGAGCCAGCGGCTTTGATGGCCTTTAACAGGGCTGTGGCGGAATCATAGGCATAGGTGGCATAGGCCGCGATGGCACCATATTTGGGAACATATCTCTCTGAAAATGCTTTATATTCGGGGGTTGTGGGATCAGTGAATCCATAGGTGAGATAAATGCCTTCTGCTGCATCCTTTGCAACTTCCATGAACTTGGGCTGAAACATGGCATCCTGGGTGACGATCTGGGATTTAACGCCCAGGCGTTTTGCCTGGATGGCCATAATGGAGCCGGGGGAAAACCCTTGAAGGGACATATAGAGGATATCGGCATTGGCTTGTTTGGCCATGGTCAGGATGGCTGAAAAATCTTTATCTCCCTGATTAACATGCTCGTGGGCCAACACTTTAATTCCCAATTCATTACAGCTTTTTTTCACGCCATCGGCAAGGCCCTGGGAATAGGTGGTCTTATCGTCCACAATAAAGATGCTTTTTGCGTTAAGGGATTCCTTCATGAACTTGGCAGATGCCGGGGCCTGGTCATCATCCCTGCCGCACATCCTGAACATGTATTCAAGGCCTCTGTCTGTGACCTTTTCATTGGTGGAAGCAGGGGTAATCATGGGAATGCTTTCTTCATCAAGGGTGGTGGATGCCGGAATGGTTGAGGATGAGCAATAGGCACCAATGACGCCTGCCACTTCCAGGTTGATGAGTTTATTGGCAGAGGCAACGGCCTGTCTGGGATCGCATGCAGTATCCTGGGCATGGAGTTCAATTTTATCATAGCCGGGGATACCACCCGCTTCTTCAAATACTTCAATGGCGGTTAGTACCCCATTTTTGATATCCGTACCATCCGATGCATAGGGTCCGGTCAAGGGGCTCATGGATCCGATGTGAAGGGTTTTGGCAGCTGCCATGGTCACCAGGAAAGGCACAATCATCAATCCCATGATTAACAGTGTAATGCTTTTTTTCCTCATCTTAATTCTCCTTAATGTTTCGGTGTTAACCCAACTTTCGGGTTTAGTCGGTGGGAGTGGCAGGTTGACCCAGATACGCTTCAATTACTTTGGGATTATTCTGAATATCCTGGGATGTCCCTTCGGCAATTTTAACGCCATGATCAACACAAACAATACGATTACACACGCCCATCACCACCTTCATGTCATGCTCAACCAGGAGCACGTCTATGCCAAGTTCTGATATGCGTGCAATATCTTTCATTAACTCTGAACTTTCAGAAGGATTCATTCCAGCAGCAGGTTCATCCAGGAGCAATACTTTTGGTTCCGAGGCGATGGCCCTTGCGATTTCAAGTCGTCGCTGCAATCCATAGGGAAGATTTGAGGCCACCGTGTCTGCGAATTCGCCCACACCCATGAAATCAAGTGCTTCCTGCCCCTTTTTCCGGATAAAAAGTTCTTCTTTCTGTTGAGCACGGGTCTTAAAAAGCGCACTGACAATGCCTCGACTGGAACGGCAATGTCTTGCCACCATGGTATTCTCCACCGCAGTCATGTTGGCAAATAAACGAATATTTTGGAAGGTTCTGGCAACCCCTTTGGAAAATATTTCATAGGGACGGTGCCCAAGAATACTTTCTCCCTGGAACAACACATCCCCTTCAGTTGCCTGATAAACACCTGTCAATACGTTAAAAACCGTTGTCTTTCCTGCCCCATTTGGCCCAATCAATCCCAATACTTCACCGGAATTAATGGAAAAACTCAAATCAGAGAGGGCAGAAAGCCCGCCAAATTTTACGGTGATATTTTTTAATTCTAATTTTGCCATAATGTAAAAACCGTTCACCAGATGGATTCACCGACGATGCCGGGATCGCACATCGTGATAATGTTAAAACTGACATCACCTGCAGATAAAGAATACTTGCCAACCCATGTGCAGGTTTTTAACCAAGCTTGACCCCGATTATTAAGGGACTTCCCCGAGAATAGGCTACCACTATGTACAGTTTAATATGCTGATATTGCATTATAAAAAATTTCAAACTGGTAGTTTATTATCATCCAAGTCCCTAAGAACTCGTTCTAAAAGCTTGGTCATCACGCGTAAGCATTAGATGGAAAAAACTTTGTGGTGTTATATTCGACACTCCCCATTCTTTAACCTGAAATGTCTGGGAGGAATCAGGCTTGCGCTGTGGGTGCTCTTGTTGTTAAATTTTAGTCTTTACACAAAAAACATTACCAAAAGCATGGGGCCTGTTTAAAAATTCAAGGTGAAATAATGCAAACCAGAACCCCGGTTACCCAAATCGGTGCTTAAAAACTGGACCGTCGAATTATAGAATTTTGTATCTGCTTTTTTTGAGCCTGTCAATAAAAACTTTTCATACCACAAGTATTTCAGTTATATAATTATTGGTTGACCACTGAAATTTTTATTTATATACTTAACAGGCTGTTACGAAACACATGACCCCAAGAGTCAAGACACAACATATAGTGATTCGCGAACCTCAATTTCACTATATACAGCAGTTCTATAAAAACATTCTTAGTTCTGCAACAGTCTATCGATGGTCATTTTTTTTATAAGAACGGCATAGTGCCATTTTTATCTTTGCTGTGTCGGTGGGCAGACATGGCTGTTATTCGGAGTTTCACACAAAACAAACGAGGACATTTTGATGAATAAAACCATGTATGAAACCATCAAAGACCGGATATTATTTCTGGAATATGCCCCTGGCTTCATTCTCAACGAGGGTACATTGTGCAAAGAATTTAATGTCAGCAGGACCCCACTTCGTGAAGTGCTCAATCAACTTAAAAATGAAAACTTAATTCGAATTTTCCCCCGCATGGGTACCATGGTGACGGAGCTGGAATTCCAACAATTGATGAACGCATTGCAGGTCAGAGGGGAGATAGAAGGGCTTTTGGGAAGGCTTGCCGCAGAGGAGATGACGGAGCAACATCTTGCGGAACTCAGAAAAATACAAAAAGCATGCGCAAATCTGGAAAAAAATAAAAACAAAAAAAAATTGGTCCAACTGGACACTCAATTCAGAGAAGTTTTATATTCAGCATCTAAAAACACCGTATTGAACAATATTGCCCAGTCATTATATGAGTTGACCCTGAGATTATGGGTGGTCACCATGGATAAGGGAATCTGGAAGGAAGAAGTGCGTTTTATTTCCCGGGAAATGGAAGCGCTAATTGCGGCTCTGGCCCTGAAAGATCCCATGGAATCGGCAAAACTTAAAAAAGAGTTTCTAAGCTTTCACTACGATAGAATCAGTAAAAAATTCATGGGACAGGCCTGATAAGCATGGGGAATCAAGTGCTCCCACTTCACAGCAAAACACCGCCATGCATCAAAAATTGCATGGCGGTGTTTATTTAAGACATCAGGAAGTCAGGCGTTTTTAAGAACCATCAGGTGGTCTGTCCGTGACAATTATTGGGGTTGGTTCCAACGACGGCCAGAGGATATACAACAGACAGCATGCAATCGAAAATAATTATAAATTTCAATTATTTAACCATTGTTGCCTGATGTATTCTGTCAAAAGTGGCCGGACTTAGAACCAAGCTCCAATTATTCAATGGCGGACACCTTTCTGATCAATGGTGGTCCCCGCCTTTTCCGGCCATGGTATCCATAATGGTTTTAAAGATGCACCAGGTCATTCCAAGACTCAGAATAATAATGGTGTACCACATTCCTCCAAAAAACAGAAGGTGGCCGGCATCCCAGGCCCATTCAAAGCAATTTGGCAACATATAAATATCTCCTTATTTTTCGGTGGACAGTTCTTTCTCCTGGGGAAACACCGGCAGATAGCGATAGGCCAGGGACAGAAGAATAGCGCCATAGGCAACGGGCAGAACGGTGGTGGCTACTTCCTGCCAACTGGGGATATAAAGGGCCCAGGTATCAAAGCTCATCACCGGAACCGCCATCACCTGGAGTACCATGACCCATCGATTGAGACATACTCCCAAAACACCCAGAATAATTGCCAGAAGCAGCAGCTTAGAATTCTCACGATATTTCTTTGTGATGAGAATAGCGGCAGGCACAATGCCCCCCAAGACGATTTCAGCAAAGAGAATCCAGATGCCATAAAAGGCGTTATCGGTGTAAAAGTCCATTACGGAAAAACCCAATGAAGGGGCAGTCACCGTGATCCAATAAATGGTGTCAATAATCTTGGCCACAATATAAGTGGTAATCATCCAGCCGGAAATTTTGGCCAGCAGATGAATGACATTGTCTTTGACCAGTTTTTTCCGGGTGATCCCCTCCACCATCCTTGCAACCAACAGGGTAAAGCAAGGCCCGTAGGCTGCCGCAGACCAGGTGAACAGAAAAAAGGTCCAGGGCCAGATGAGCAGTCCTTCACGAACGGCAAAGGGTCTTCCATAAAGAACCCCTGCAACCCCGCCAAGGGAACCTTGATGGAAGCAGGAAAGAAAGGCACCAGTGGCGGCAAAAACTGCCATGGCACCGTGCATGTTATGGCTTAAATTATGAAAAAACGGAACCTTGTCCACCTGGCGATTTTCCAGAATCAGGGGGATGAACTCAATGGTCAACACACTGAAATAAAGGGAAAGACAAAAGGCCACCTCGGTGAGCATGGAGTGAACATTGGCATGCCAGAAAATAAACCAGCCCCGCAAGGGTTGTCCAATGTCAATGGCCAGAATGAGAAGGGCTGAACTGTAGCATATAAACCCGATCACCACAGCCAGGTTAATAATATTTTTCAGCTCGTCTATGCCAAATACATATTTCAAAAGGCCCGTGAAAAAAGCCCCGCCACCAATGGCAATGACGGCAAGATCCGCCCAGATCCACAGGGCAAACCCATAATAGTCATTCATATTGGTCTGGTTCAATCCTTTAAGCCAGCACAGTCCCATGGCATAAACGCCCCACAGCACTATAACACCAACCACCGCGATCCCGGTGGCAAACACAGGAAACGGACAGCGGTTTGCGCCCTTAGGTATTAATGCAGAATCCATATTTATTTACTCCTAAGCTAATGGTTGGTTATTCATGACCTTTGGTTTTTTTCATCTTTGCCTTTTCCCATTCACCGTCCAGATAGTTATCTCCGGCTTTGCGTACCCACTCCCGCTGGGAGATATAATACACCTTGGGATTGGTCTCAAGACGTTCCAACAGACGGAAAGCCATGGGATTTCTGGGCCGTCCACAATGGTGGGGGTCCGGATTTACCAGTTGATGAACTGCATGGTCTGGATTATTTAAATCACCAAAGGTGATGGCACCGGAAGGACATGCCTGGGTGCACGCTGTCTGGTATTCTTCTTCGGCAATGGTTTTGCGCTCTTCCAGATATGCCTTGTCTTTGGCTGCCTGGTAGCGGTGAAAACAAAAGCTGCATTTTTCAACAACCCCACGCATCCGGGGTGAGACATCGGGGCTCAAGTAGTCTTCCATCCCTTCCGGCCATTTGGGGTCCCACCAGTTGAAAAAACGGGCATGGTAGGGACATGCTCCCATGCAATATCGGCACCCAAAGCAGCGGGTGTAAATTTGACTAACAATACCCGTGCCATGGTCATAATCCGTGGCTGTGGCCGGGCACACTGACACACATGGAGAATGACCGTGATCCCCCTTTCCTCCGCAGTGCATGCAGGGCCGTGGCAGATAGCACATGTCCGTGTCGGGAAAGGATTTCCCATTGGTCAGTTTATAGACCCGCATCCAGGTGATGCTGTCTTTTTTATTGGATTCATCTTCTTTAAATGGAACGTTATTTTCAGACATGCACGCCACCATGCAGGACCCGCAGCCGGTGCACTTGTCCAGGTCAATCACCATTCCAAATTTATGCGCATTTCCGTGATTTTGTTGTGTCATCAGAACCTCTCTAACAATTTATCCACATCTTTCCCCTGCCCTTATTTTATGACAAAGGTTTTCATGGCTTTACTCCAGGAAGATTCCCTGGAAAACTTCTGCTTCAGAAACGCCATCAGACTCTGGAGATTTTCGCCCGGATTCCCCAGGCAGCATCCAGTCCGGATATGGCATCCATGACAGGCCCCACGAGTTCATTCACATTAACGCCCTTGCCACCCACATAGGGGTTTTCAGCCATGGCATGCCCCAAGCCCTGGGCCATGGCAACCACACCGGGCATGATGCCGTCAAAAAGGTTTACCTTAACGGTGGCACTGCCAACAGGTGTGGTGACGAGCACCTCATCCCCCTGGGAGAGACGAAGTTGATCTGCAGTATCAGGATTGATTTCAACAAAACTGTCGGCTCCCTTGATCACCGTATCGGAAACGGTCTTTACGGCAAAGGGGGAAGCGGCAATCCCACCTGTCAGACGGATGTTGTCCACGGGTATCAAAACCAGAGGATAGGATGCTTCATCCCCACCGGCAGCAATGGCCACGGCATCATTCAACAACGAGGAGAAATCCATGCCGGATGTATTTTTAACCAAAGTCACCGACTCTTTCACCACGGCCCCATTTTCTGAAAGGGTCTCCCACACCGGGGCCTTTACTGCTTCAAGGCAGGCATCATAGGTTTCCCATGGGAAGCTTGCAGCCACAGATCCCTCCATTGCAGTAGCCAGGGAAAGGACACTGTCTCCGGGGTGACGGGTATCAAACAGGGGGGCAATCATGGGCTGGGACAGGGCTGTTATATCCAGGGGCACAGGACCCAAAAGGGGAAGATCTTCACGCCGCTCAAGGAACATGTGGCTTGGCAGAACAACATTGGCCAACTGGGTGGTTTCGTCCATATAGGAAGAGAAACTAATTACAAAGGGGATTTTCTTAACGGCCTCGGTGACGGCCTTGGCATTTTTCAGGGTATAGCAGGGATTGGCATTATACACCAGCAACGCCTCCACCGGGTTTTTTGCCGATGCGGTTACCATGGCCATGAAGTTATCCACACTGTCTGTTCCAACAAGCTTTGTCTGGGTAATACCCTTTGTTGCCATGGCATCCATTTCAATGGAGGGCCACACCTCTCCGGGATCTTTCTCCATGAGCCAGAGGCCGCCCGGGGCATTAATATTACCCGCAAGGCAGTTCAGGGCATACACCGCAGCAAATTCCCGGGTATTTCCGGCGGCATCGCCCTTGCCCTTACCGGCAATGGCAATGGGTTTCTTGGCATCGGCAAAGGCCATGGCTAACTTTTGAATGGTGGCCACATCTATACCGGTGATGCGTGCCATCTTGGCCGGGGCATACTGATCTTGGACCATCTTGGCAAAGGCTTTAAAAGCGGCATCATTTTGAATTGCTTTTTTATCATAACGACCCGTGGTGATCAGTACGCCGCAGAGGGCAAGGGCAAGGTCTGCTTCGGTGCCCGGTTTTGCCGGGACCCATGTATCGGCGGCGGCAGCGGTGTTGGAGAGTCTCGCCTCAACTTGAATCAATTTTGCACCAATGGTTTTTCTCTGGGCATTCACCTGAAAGTTATATACAGGCGAGCCCCATCCTTCTATAAAACCCGTGCCAAAGCTTAGAATAAGATCACTATTTTTAAGGTCAAAGCCCACGTCGGCCTTGACGCCATTGATGGCTTCAATGGTGCTGGACCAGGTTTTTCCCATGGTATCCATGGTGTAATAATTATTGGATCCAAGCACGGTGGTCAGGCGTTTAAAAAGACCGGGAACGGTTCCCCTGTCATTTTCGGTTATGCAGGCAATGGCATTGGCTTTGCCTGCCTTACGAATATCACCCAATGCCTTTGCAGCATGGGCCAGGGCCTCTTCCCAGGTGGCTTTTTTCCAGGTACCATCAATCTTGATCATGGGAGATTTGACCCGGGAAGGATCATGGAGGTACTGCAATGCGGAAAGGCCATGGAGACACACCCCGCCATCGTTGATGGGATGCCCTTTTGTCCCTTCTATTTTCACCGGTCTTCCATCTATTTTTCTGACACTTATACCGCAATGGCCCGAACACAGGCTGCAGATGGTCTCGTCAAATGTCACTTCTCCATCGGGGGGAACAGGGGTCCACGGCCAGTTCTGGGTCCAAATGGATGAGTCATCCATGAGTTTCCAGGTTGCCGGAGTAACGGCCACACCGGCAGCTGCGCCAAGTCCCAGTCCCAAGAAGCTTCTTCTATCTACTTTCATAGGTTATAACCTCAATAAAGTTTAAAGCATTCCAACGCAAAGGAAATTGTCTATTTATGACATTGAAAACATGCGCCCTTGCTTCCTGTTTCTTTTTCATGACATTCTGCACAGTCATCCATTTTCATGCGATCCCAGGAATTCTTCTTAAATCCCCAGATATTCTTTCCCCAGATATCCCGGCTGTAGCCCGTGATTCTGTTTTCCTCATAGGGTTTCATGGTGGTGGATTCACCAATGTGCCCATGGCAGGAGACACAATCCATCTGGGCCGCCACAACATGGGCTGAATGGGAGAAAAAGACACAGTCCGGCTGCTCGGAATAGATCAGCCATGGCACTTCCTTCTCTTTTTCCACATACTCTGCAACAAAGATGGCCTCATCCTCTGTTTCACCCATGACTTCGGCATGGCATTCCACGCACTGGGAAAGTTTGGGAAGACCCGCAAAGCTGCCATCTTCCCGGAAGTAATGACAGGAGTCACATCCGCCCATTTCTTCCACATGCAGGGCATGGTTAAAATTAAAGGGTTGCTCTTTTTTTGAATAAAGCAGGTTGGGAAACAGCAACCACCCCGATAGAAAGCAGACAGCAAAGGCTGCAATAAAAAAGAGGACCCCCGTTCCAACGCCGGAATCCCCTTCTGCCTTCTGGTCTTCAGATCCGCCCAACTCCAGGGCATCTGCAGAACCTTTTTCAGTTTTCTCTTCTAATTCGCTCATGAAAACCCCATCAATTAAATTGTTGATGAAACACAAATACCGATTGCACCGGAAATCATATCAATCCGGCACCATATTTACACTGTGAAAGGTATGTCATACCCGCGTCACAGCCACTTCCATAAAACAGTTCCGGGCCGGGTTTGAGCATCGGCCATTTGGGATAAAATCAGACCTGGATTGCCGCCACATTTGTTGACCTGTTCCTTTGAGCACATCAAACTTAAAAAAAATCACAACAACTCAAGCCAGATTCCCAAGTATAAATTACGAATCCGGGTGGCCAGACTTAGAATTAAGCCCATGATTTTCCACCCGGTCAAACAACGTCAATCTATATTAAGAACTGTATTTCTTGTCAAGATAAAATCCTAAGCATAACTGTGAAGGCCGGGCAACAGGTTAACGCCAAAATAGGTAAACAGAACCGCCATAAATCCCACAATGGAGACCCATGCGATCTGTTTTCCATTCCAGCCCCGCATCATTCGAAGATGCAGCAGTATGGCATAGATGAGCCATGTGATCAAAGACCATGTCTCCTTGGGATCCCAGGACCAGTAAGTGCCCCAGGCAGAGTTGGCCCACACCGCCCCTGTGATAATACCAATGGAGAGAAACAAAAACCCAAACATCACCATCTGGTGGGTCAATTCATCAATCAGGGGTAAGGAGGGCAATCGCGCTGATAGACCTTTGGTGCGGGACTCTGTGGGTTTTACAAGATACATGATACTGAATCCAAAGGCCACGGCAAAACCGGCGTATCCCAGAAAACAGGTGATCACATGGGCAATGAGCCAATTGCTTTTCAGAGCTGGGATAAGGGGGGTTATCCGGTCAGCAATGGAAGGGGACAAAGAGGCATAGGCAATGGCCAGGAATATCAAGGGTGTTGCAAACACACCAATGATGCGTTCTCTGTACTTAAATTCCACAAAGATATAAAGGGCCGCCACTGTCCAGGAAAAAAACACAAGGGATTCATACATATTGGAAAACGGGGCATGGCCATATCCCATCTGGTAGGACTCAATCCATCTGAGGATAATGCCCACCGTATTGCCCACAAATCCGGCAATAAGCACATACAACCCCACCTTGGCCATAAATTCCTTTTTAAAGGTCCATGATCCAATGTAAAGCACCGAAGCAAAGGCATACACGAAGGTAACAACAGACAAAAGCATGGAACTGTTCATTATTTAAAATCCTTAATTTTTTCTGCCAGTTTTTCTATTTTAAGTTTCATTCCCTGGGGGTTGCGATGGGCAAAACCTGATACCATGACCAGGCTTTTTTCACCGTCTCTCATGGTAATGTGAATGCAGCTACTCTGGTGGGACATAAAAAAGGTGATCCAGCACCCCACAATCATGAGGATGAATCCAAGGTAAACATACCACACCCCGGGATCTTTGTTCACCTGGAGTCCTGTGTAATATTTTTTGTCAAACCCATCCACCTCAAAGGCGAATTTTCCCTGGCGCATTTTATCAAATGTGGGAAATCTAACCGAAATGAAAATTTCCGTTTCAAGGCCATTCTCAGGCACAATGCGCCCCACAAACCCCTCACCAAGGTTATGTCCCCGGAACTGATATCCATTTACAAAACGATCCAATATCAGCTGCCCCCCGGATTCGGGAAGCGTAATCGCCTTTTTAAAGGAAAGGGATTTTTCATAGATCATACCACTGTCTTTGCTGGTATATTTCAAATGAACATTCTTTGCCGAAGCCGTGCCATAGCTGGACTGATAAAAGCTGATCCCCCCATAGCGCAGGGGATCATTGACGATGACATCCCGTGTGAGTATCTCCTTACCATCATCAATGATGGTGAGGCTGGACTTAAACTCTTTGGGTTGGCCAGTGTCATAGAAACTGACGGAAAAATTATTACATCTCACAGAAAATCCCAGAGAAATGTGTTCGTGCTGCCCCTTCCTGGCCTCAATGATATCGGTGCTTTCACCTTCATTAATGTTAACAAACCCCTTGAAGCCCAGCAAAGAACCAATGACTGCGCCTGCAAGCATGAAGAGAATGCTCAAATGAACCACATACACCCCCAAACGGGTCCAACGCCCCCTTTCTGCAAAAAGAGCTGTGCCGTCATCACTCTTTTTAACGGACACCGCACCTATGGTATTTTCCATGAGTTCATGACAGGCTTTTTCCAGGATGTCTGCCTCTTTTTCAGAATCAAATCGGTGGGCAGATTCCATGCGATTGAACCGTTCCAGGTTAAATGACACCTTGTCAGGAAAAATAATTTTCCAGGTGGTTTGAAGCTTATCAATGGAACAGACAATAATATTAACGGCCAAAAGGCCCATGAGCATCAGAAACCACCAAGAGTGGTACATATCGATTATGTTGAGCCATTTAAAAAGAGAAAAAAACACTTCACCATATTTTTGAAGATAAAAGGCTTGTGATGCATTTTGTGGAATCAAGGTTCCAATGATAGAGGTTGCCGCAAGGATCAGCAACACGAATACAGTTAATTTCACCGATGTAAAAAATTTCCAGACCCCATTGTTGGAGCCAAATTTCTTTTTTCTACTGGTCATACCTGATTTTTCCTTAAATTCGACTTAGATTCTCTACATGAAATTCCATTCAACATACTGGAATCATGTTAATTTAAACTTTAGTTGTGACAGATAGTTACTGCCATGTTTGTTTTTTATGTAAAACTCCGTCCAAAGTACTGATATTGTTAGAGTTCCATTTTTAGTTGTGGTCTGGCCAGATCCCCAATACGGTATGCCCGTGGCATTTATATCTATAGCTTTCGTGTTATTTTGATGAAAAAAGCCAAAAAATGGCTTACCCAGCCCCATTGAATTGCGTGGGCTTGATCAGCATGCATCTTCCCGGAAACAAATCCAAACTATATAGCAAATTCACCCTACAATCGCAAAACTTTTTCCAAATTTCGGGAATATACCGTGCCTGTCTCGCCATTATCCAAGGGAGCCACATTCTTCCCGGATCAACAGATTGATGGCAAAAGACATTCCCATCCAGACATCCATTTATTTATTTATACTGACAGCATTAAATTCTTGACACATTAGAAGCAGAAGGCTAAATATATACACATATTACAAGCCTTATTAATATCAACAGAATAAGACCTGTGTATGAACGATTTTTAAAGGTTGTAGTCATCTACTCAAAATCATAAGGAATGCACTGAAAATTTTTAAAAGGAGGATTTTCATGGGAAAAACTATTCTAAAGGGATCTATTGTTTTTGTCGCAATGATGTTCATGGCCGCCTGTGCGGCCCAGGGGCCGACCCAATCACTGCCAGCATTTTCACCAGCTAAAATAAATGCAGCCCATTACACATCAAAGGTCAATAATTTTATTGTTGTGATGGATGCCTCAAGTTCCATGAATGATCTGTGTAAGGGAACCCCCAAATACACCCTGGCCACAGAACTTGTTTCCAGAATGAATCAAACCATCCCGGAACTTGGACAAAAAGCAGGTTTGAGAACCTTTGGGCTCAATAAATCCATGTCCACCAAACTCCAGTATGGTATGACAACCTATTCCACCGCCAATTTTGGCACTGCCCTGAAAAAAGTAACGGGTACCAGTGGATTTACCCCCATGGGTAAAGCCATTAATGCCGTTGCCATGGACCTGGATCAGGCAAAGGGAAAAACCGCCCTGATCATTGTCAGCGATGGGCTTCAAAATGGGGGTAATGCCATCTCTGCAGCCAAGGCATTAAAAGATAAATTTGGAAGTTCTCTGTGCATCTATCCTGTCCTTGTGGGCAATGCCGCCTCTGGAATGACCCTGATGAAAAAAATTGCTGACATCGGTGAATGTGGCTTTTTTTCCAAGGGAGAAGCACTTATATCCAGCGCTGGCATGGCCGCCTTTGTGAAAAAAGTCTTCCTCACAAAAAATGAAGACCCCAAAGACAGCGATAACGATGGGGTTATTGATGACAATGATCTGTGCCCCGATACCCCTGCTGGTGTCGTTGTAGATCAGAACGGTTGCCCCCTGGATACTGATCAAGATGGTGTCTATGATTACATGGATAAATGCCCGGGAACCCCCATGGGTGCGAAAGTCAACGCCCAAGGCTGCTGGATTCTTGGATCTTTGCTCTTTGATTTTGACAAATATGATCTCAAGCCCGAAGGGTTTGGAGAACTCAATGGCGTTGTGGAAATTCTGAAGAAAAATCCTGCCATGACAATTGTCCTGCAAGGCCACACAGATAATGTGGGAAGCGCAGCTTATAATCAAAAACTGTCCATCAAAAGAGCCAATGCCGCTAAGGATTATCTTTTGAATAAAGGCATCAGTTCCGGTCGAGTCTCCTGTGAAGGGTATGGATTCACCCAGCCGGTGGCCACCAACACAACCGATTTTGGTCGATCCTTGAACAGACGCGTGGCAATTAAACCGGAAATGTAAGTCTGGCCCCATGGACCCGTCACAATCAACTGATTACTTTTCAAAATTTGGCAAATTTGTGTGAGGTAATATGAAGAATGCCCGAAAATAAGTTGTAAGTATAAATTTTTTGTCCAGGTACCTTTTAGTTGATACTGCCATCGTCCATACAATACAAAAAAGAAGCCCTCTGGAATATCTGTTCCAGGGGGCTTTTGATTTTATCTTAATATTTTTTAAGGATACGCAGCATGTTTTCCATTGAGCAGTTCAAGCAACAACACGAAGTAGAGCAAACCACCTTTTCCGTTGGCCGTCACCGGTTGAAATTGTTTGTCCCCCAGAAAATTGATGCTTTTATTAACCAGGATGACCTTTTCAATAATTTTCCCCTGTGGTCAAAAATATGGGAAGCCACTGCAGTGCTGGCCA
>CAKZLA010000452.1 GCA_937124525.1 uncultured Desulfobacterium sp. | reverse complement strand
CTCGTCCCCATGTGCCGGATGTGCCAGGCATTGATCTTCCCGGAGTGATGCCCCTGAAAAGCCTGGCCCATGGGAAAAAAATCAAAGCTTTTATTGATACAAAAAGTGTAAAAAAGGCTGTTATTTCAGGCATGGGATACATTGGTCTTGAGATGTGCGAGGCATTGAGAGTCCGGGGGATTGAGGTCGATATGATAAAGCCGGGCCCGGTTTTTCTCCCCTGGATGACGCCGGAACTGTCCCGGGTGGTGGCAGATGAAGTCACGGCCAACGGGGTCACTCTTTATTGCGGTGAGGCCATCACGGCCATTGAGAGCGTTGATGACGGGGGGCTCATGGTGGTGGGTGAGCACAGAAAGCTTTCGGCAGATCTTGTGATTTCAGCCTCTGGTGTTACTCCGTGCAGTGAACTCGCCGTGGATGCTGGCCTTGAAACCGGCATTGCCGGGGCTGTGGCCGTGGATGCAATGATGAGAACCTCGGATGACCGGATTTACGCCGCCGGAGACTGCGCCGATGCCATCCATGTGATCACCGGTGAAAAATGCTGGATTCCCCTGGCATTGCGTGCTAACCGGGCTGGATGGGCCGTGGCGGACAATGTGTGCGGTAAAGAGACCCGGCTCCAGGGGGTGGTGGGTACCGCCGTATTTAAGGTGTTTAATATGCAGGTGGCCCGCACAGGCCTTTGCCTTCAAGAGGCCCGGGATGCTGGGTTTGATCCGGCAGAGGTGGTGATTAAGTCCCGGTCAAAGGCCCATGCCCAACCCGGTTCGGCCATGATCCATGTCTCCATGGTGGGGGATAGAAAAACCGGGCGGTTGCTGGGGGCACAGATGGTGGGAACCGATGGTGTGGCCCACCGTATAAACGCTCCGGCTGTGGCCTTGCATGCAGGCATGACCGTGGCGGATTTTATCCAGTGTGATCTTGGCTATGCCCCTCCCTTTGGACCGGTGTGGGATCCGGTATTGACGGTGGCCAATCAACTCATAAAAAAATTGTAAATAGTCGGTCAGCACCCCATCTTAACCTATTTGGGGCACTGGCCAAACATTTACATTATCAATCCGAATATTTATAAAAAATGGGTTTGGTTCTAAGCTCGGCCACTTTCGATGGCTCCCATCAGATATCAACAATTAAATAATTGAAATTTATAGCTATATTTACTTGTAGATTACTTGCTACATATCCAGTGGCCGACGTTAGAACCAACCCCCAAAAAATTAACCAGAAGTTGAGCGTATTCAACTGCCGGTGAATTTGGGTTTGCGCTTTTCGGCAAAGGCGGTCACCGCCTCCATGAGGTCGTTGGAGGGGATGATGTTGGCACTCATGGATGCCACATATTTAAGGCCGTCTTCCACGGATTTACCCACGCCATAGTTCAATACATCCTTGGATGCCTGAACCGCCAGCGGTGAATTGTCGCTGATTTCCAGGGCCAGTTCCTCCGCTTTTTCCATGAGGATTTCCTGATTCTCATGAACATCGTTGACAAGAAGAATCTCCTTTGCCCGGTGGGCTGAGATGTTTCTGGCGGTGTAGGCAAGTTCCCGGGCATGTCCCTGGCCCACAATGGTGGGGATACGCTGGAGGACCCCCACATCGGCAACAAAGCCCACAGCCGCCTCCCGCAGGGAAAAGAGCGCATCTTTGGAGCAGATTCTGATGTCACAGGCCGTTGCCATGTCGAGGCCAGCACCAATGCAATGGCCATGGATGGCGGCAATGACCGGTTTTCGGCACCACTCAATGCAGGAAATGGCATCCTGGAGTTTTTTAATTCTGGGAATCAATTTCCATTTAATTCCCCCTTTTTGTTCCTTGTCCATGAGTTCCGGCAGTTCCGGGATCATTCCCATGAGATCAATGCCCGCCGAAAAACAGGGGCCTTTGCCCGCCACAATGATGGCACGGATATCCGGGTCTTTGTCAAGATCTTTAAATATGGCAGGTGAGTCATTCCATGCAGAGGGGTTCATGGCATTTTTTTTATGGGGCCGATTGAGATAGACCCAGGCAATGGGGGGCTTTTTTTCTACAAGATAAAACTTTTCCAATGTCAACGGTGTTCTCCTTTTTATTTCCGGTTTAATGTGATTTTTTATACCACACAGAACTCGGTTTTAAAACTTGATGATTAAGTTTTTTATAAGGATATTTCCCATTTATCGAAAGTTCGGATTATTGCTGACACCGAGCGCCGGGTCAAAGGAGAGATGGCCCGGGAAGGTATTTCCATGGAAAAGGCACCGTATGTATTGATGAGTCTGTTGATTTAAAGGCGATTTCGGTCTGATTCGATTTTATTGCCACAAGATATGCTAATTAACCAAACCATCTACATCATATAGACAGTGCTGATGCCTGAAATATGAAAATCGCGGATTAATCAACAGGCTCATTGATAGACCTTAATCCATTGCTATTTTGCTGCGTTGACTTTTGTTTGCGGCAACGGTGTGGGGCACCAATTTTGTTTTTTCGGTGAACTGGGGATACAGGGCCATGGATGAGATGACAGGATGCCCATAGTTTACATAGTCCCTGCGGGGGGTGCTCATTATGGCATATATTACCGGGTAGGCCACCATGTCACTTAAAATTCTGATTTGGGCCTGGTGCCACATGCTGATTTGCCTTTCCGGATTGGTTTCATGCCGGGCCGCTTCAATGAGTTTATCAATTTTTGTGTAGTGGGAAAAATTGGTATCAGGTTTTATGCCGGAAATCAAGGTGGCATCTGAATGGAAGAAACGGGATAAAAACACATCGGCATTGGGCCTCCAGGCCGTATAAATAACAATGGGCCTGGGATTGGTGCGAATTTCCCTGTGCATGTCAGCATGGGGAAGGATCTTTGTTCTGGTGACAATTCCTATGCGGGCCAATTGTTCATGGAGAATTCGGTAAAAATTGCGATAGGTTCGTTTTTCAGACCCCACCAGTTCCAGCGTAAATCCATTGGGATAGCCCGCCTGGGTAAGTAGTGCCTTTGCCTTTTTAACATTTTCTTCATATTCAAGCCCCAGTATTTTAACATCCTTTTGTGTCAGGCCTCCGGGAAGAAACTGTGCCGGTACCGGCGAATAAACGTATCCAGCAAAATTGATGTTGTAGATGTTCAGATAGGATTCTTTATGCAGGGCATAGGCAATGGCCTTTCGTACTTTAATATCGTCCATGGGGGGAATATTGGTGTTGAAATAGATGCCGGTCACCTCTCCCACGCCGTGGGTGTCGATTTCAATGCCGTCATGGAGAATGAGTTCACTTGAAAAACCTCTATTTCCTGATCCGATAATGACATCCAGCGTGCCATCGAGCAATCCGGATTTTCGTTTTTCAACGTCGGGTATAAAAAAGAGGTCAACACCATCCAGGGCTGGTTTTCCCCTGAAATAATTATTGTTGGCCCCAAGGATTAATTTTTCGCCGGGAATGTGTTCCTGGAACATAAAAGGGCCAGTTCCCACCGGGTGTTTCCCATATTCCTCATCCCCCATGGCTTCCATGGCCTTTTTACTGACAACGAAGCCGCCGTTGTAGTTGGTGATTTTGGGAAAAAAAAGAATGGATGAAAGCGGTTTTGAAAGGATGAATTTAACCGTGTAATCATCCACCTTGCGTATGGTGATCCCTTCATAATCTCCGGCATAGGCCGATCGTTTTTCATCGGCAGCCTTGATAAAGGAGTAGACCACATCATCGGCGGTGAGTTCATAGGGGGCTGTCATGGGGCCTGGATGAAACATGATGCCCTTGCGCAGGGTTATATACCAGACCTGTAGACCGTTTTCCGTGGTGAGTTGTGGCATACCGGTTGCCAGATCCGGTTCAATGTGGGGGGCATCTCCGGGTTTGTATCGCAGCAGACCGTTGAACACCATGTCTGCCACGGAACGATCCTGGGAGGCTGCGGCAAAGTGGGGGTCCATTTTACCCATGTTGCTTACATGGAGGGCAAAGCGAAGTACATTGTTTCTGGCGTTGTTTACATTGTTGTTTCCCTGCCAGGACCATGCCATACTGTGTTGGGCAGGGGTAAGGGTTAATAACAAAAAAGGGATGACTATTTTGAACAGTAACCTGGTGCGTGCCATGATAAATCCTCCAATAAAATATCGGGGTTTTGTGTTCCCATGACGTTTAGTCCATAACGTCAATAACACACATTTGATCCCGTTTTTGCAAACGTGGCCTGGAAAACATATCTTCCAGTGGAATCAAGGCCCAAGATTTTGGGGGGATCATGCCGCCTTTTTCCGATTTTTTCCCCGGTGCCGCGTTTCCGGAATTATGACAGGATATCCCTTGTGGTGGATAATTTCAACCGAAATTCCATACACTTCCGACACCATGGCAGGAGACACCCTTTGAATGGGACCCATGTCAAAAATGCAGCCTTTTTTGAGAAAAATATAATTGTCTGCATATCGTAAGGCCGTGTTGAGGTCATGCATGGTCATGACCGCTGCCACCTGGTGTTCTTTCACCACCCGTTCAATGAGTTCCAGAATTTCTTCCTGGTTTTTCATGTCAAGGCTGCTGGTGGGCTCGTCCAGAAGAATGACCCCTGTCTCCTGGACCAGGGCCCTTGCAATGGCAACTTTTTGCAACTCACCTCCGCTCATTTCATCCACATGGGTCAATGCCAAGTGGTCCAGCCCCAGGCGTTTGATGACGCCGTCCACTTTTTTAAGATCATTTTTGTTCACTTTCCATCCCATGTGGGGTTTTCTGCCCATGAGAATGGCATCAAAGGCTGTCATCCGGGCGGATTCGCATTTTTGTGCCACATAGCTCATTTTCCCGGCAATTTCCCGGGGATTCATTTTTCTGATATTTTTATCCCCAAGGAAAATATCACCGGATGAGGGTTTTAACATGCGATTCATGCATTTTAGCAGGGTTGTTTTTCCCACTCCGTTGGGACCCAGCACAACGGTGATCTCTCCTCTTTTGATTTTGAATGAAATGTTTTTCAAGGTGTGATGATGGTGATATTTAAAGCTGATGTCGTTGACATTAAGTATCATATTTTAAATCCTTATGGCCTGTTTAACTATTATTTTCGATACCCTTTGATGATGAGAGCAATAAACACCGGAGCCCCGAGAAAAGCGGTGAGAACAGATACTGGCAGCAGGTGGGGGGATAGGATCAGTCTTGCCACCGTGTCTGAAATCAGCAGCATCAATCCTCCGGTGATGGTGGCCGCGGGCAGTAAGAAACGGTGATCATCCCCGATGATGCGGCGCACCATGTGGGGGGCCACCAACCCCACAAATCCAATGATACCCACAAAGGCAATGATCACAGATGTCACAAGGGAGGCCACCATCATCCCTGAAAGGCGCACCCGTTCCACCTGGACACCAATGCCCCTGGCCGTTTCATCCCCGGTGTCCATGGCATTGTAGTTCCAGGCGTTGGCCATGAAGAAAACCAGGGCGCACAGGGTGAATAAAGACAGAAAACCCAGTTCATTCCAGCTGGTACGGGCCACATCCCCAAAGGTCCAGAACACCATGGCTGCCAGTTGGACATCATCGGCAAAAAATTGGAGCAGCATGGTGGCTGCCGTGAAAAGAGAGCCAAGAGCCACCCCAGTTAAAACCATGACCTCGGGGGATGCCGCCTTGATGCGCGACACTGCGGTGATACCCATGGCAGCGGCCATGGAAAAGAAAAAGGCGGAAAAGGTGGTGAGCCAGGGGCTGGAAATACTCACAGCATCATTTAAGGAACTTCCCATGGCACCGCCCCCCAGTACCATCACGCTCAGGGCCGCCCCAAAGGCTGCGGCATGGGAAATACCCAGGGTAAAAGGAGAACCAAGGGGATTTCTCAAAACCGCCTGCATAACGGTGCCGCTGGCCGCAAGTCCTGCCCCGGCCATGATGGCGGTCAATGCCTGGGGCAGCCGGATGTTCCACACAATGATCTCCACCTGGCGGGGAACCTCCATGCAGATAAGGCTCTTAACCACCTCCATGATGGGAAGATTCACCGATCCAAGGCAAAGCCCCCCGGCAAGTGAGCCACAAAGCACCACCACGGCCATGAAGGTAATCTGGGTTTTCCTTAGAATATAGGCGGTGTACGCCCTGGGGATGACCCCGTGATCAAAGTGCATGGAAGATCCTTTTAAAGGCCATGTTCTGGAATTGTTGGTTCATTTCCTGGAAAACTGCTTTTCCCACCATAAAGGTATAAATTTCGTCTGCCTTTGCTGCAGGGTCAACGTCCTTGAATTGTTCCGGGTAAAGTGTTTTGCCGATGAACCAGGCATTGGCAAGGATGGAGCCCTGGTTCATGGAGTACCAGTTGTAGGGAAGGACACCAAAGACAGATCCCTTTATCACCCCTGAAAGAGCCTGGTACACAGGGTCGGTTTTCAGTTCATGCAAACCACCGGAACCTTCCCCCAGTTG
>CAKZLA010000451.1 GCA_937124525.1 uncultured Desulfobacterium sp. | reverse complement strand
TACAAATTAACCGCAAAACTACCCAAGTTAAGTCTGCTGAAATAGATATATAAAGAATCAACCATTCTGAAATTCCAATCAGTTCGACGGCACTCAACAAAAAAGTATAGTGAACATTACAAAAACCATCAATCACGAATTAAACTTAACTCTTCCATTTAATACCATATCAAATACTCGGTTTTTGAAGAGCATTCTTTTCTTTACCCTAGAGCAACCGATCCAAAACATTTTGTCATATTTGCGAACTTTATTAAAATAAACTAACTTTGATTTATGGAAATTAATATTCAAAAACGGGTACTGGAAGCCAACGAAAGTATGGCAGATAAAAACAGACGGTTGTTCAAGGAAAAAGGGGTGTTTGTCCTGAACATGATGAGTTCCCCGGGTTCCGGAAAAACCGAAACCCTTTGTAAGACACTGCGACGTCTCATGCCGGAGGTGGCCACTGGGGTAATTGTGGGGGATATATGCACCCGGAATGATGCCGATCGCCTGGAAACCACAGGGGCAGCAGTGGTACAGATCAACACCGATGAATTTGGTGGGGACTGTCATCTGGCGGCCCATCTCATTGAAAAATCGGCCCTTACCCTGGACCTGGCAGCTCTGGATCTTCTTATTGTTGAAAACATCGGTAATCTGGTATGCCCTGCGGAGTTTGACATTGGTGAAAATGCCAAGGCCGTTGTGCTCAGCGTCACCGAAGGGGAAGATAAACCCCTGAAATACCCCCTGATGTTCCAGGTGGCAGACATTGCCATTTTAAATAAGATTGATCTCTTGCCCTATCTGGATTTTGATGCCAGAGAGGCGGTGGATAATATGAAAAAGGTCCATCCGGGCTTGCCGGTGTTTGAGTTGTCCGCCAAAACCGAAGAGGGGATGGAACCTTGGGTGCAATGGCTTAAAGATTCGGTGGCGAAAAAAGGCCATTGAAAGGCTATTGAAAAAATTAGGGGACCGGACTTCACCCCAGTCAGGCGCATTCCCATTTTTTCCAGGAGGATTTTTATGACGCGAAAAAAAGCACAGTTTGCAGGTTCGTGGTATCCGTTTGATGCCAGAGAGTGTCAGCGGGAAATTGAAGCGTTTGTTAACTCTACAACGCTTCCCGAAGGGGTGTTTTTATGCGGCATTGTCCCCCATGCCGGGTGGTTTTTTTCAGGAAGCATTGCCTGTGGGGTGATGGCGGCCCTGGGCAAACGCAACGCTCCAGATCTGGTTCTTATTTTTGGCATGCACATGCATGGGAGTGAGGCCCCCCGCATCCTGGCCCAGGGGGGATGGGAAACCCCCCTGGGGCCCCTTGATGTCCATGAACCCTATGTTCAGGCATTGTCAAAAAAAGTGGCATTTGAGCAGGACACCCCCCACACCTTTCCCGGAGATAACACCATTGAGGTTCAGTTGCCGTTGGTGAAATATTTTTTCCCCAATGCCGCCATAGTGCCCGTGGGAGTACCGCCTTCGCCCGTGGCAAGTCAAATGGGAGTATCTGCCGTGGAGGTCGCCGGTGAAATGGGTCTTAATATAGTGGTGATTGGCTCCACGGATTTGACCCATTATGGCGAGAATTTTGGATTCACACCGGCTGGTAGCGGCCCCGGGGCACTGGAGTGGATGGAAAAAGAAAATGATGCCATGGCTTTGGATGCCATTTTGTCCATGGATGGAGATCAGATCCTTTACCAGGGGCGGCAACGCCGGAACATGTGCTGTGCCGGGGCCGTGGCAGCCACTGTGGCCACGGCCAGGGCCATGGGCGCAGTCAAGGGCATGGCCCTGGACTACGCCACCAGTTTTGATAAAAGCCCTGGCAACAGCTTTGTGGGGTACACCGGGGTGTTATTCGGGCAGTGACTGAACGTGTTCCGTGGCTTTTTTAATCCGTGTGATGGTTTTTTCTTTACCCAGGGCCAGGATCATCTCAAAAATTCCCGGGCTGACGGTGGTGCCGGTGAGGGCCACCCGCAGGGGCTGGGCAATTTTTCCAAATTTGAGTTCCGTCTCTTCCATGACCTTTTTTAATGCATCTTCAAGGTTCTTTTGCGTGAACTCATCCAGGGCTTCCATGTACTGGGCCGTTAGTTCCAGTGTGGGCAGGGTCCCCTTTTTTAGGAATTTTTTGGCGGCTTTCTCTTCGAGCACAATATCTTCTTTAAAATAAAATACTGCACTTTCAGCCATTTCCACCAAGGTTTTGCTCCGGGGCTGGAGGGTTTCAATGGCCAGCTCAAGGGCTTGGTCTTCAGGTACTGTGAGCCCATGTTTCCCAAGGAATGGGATTAAAAGTGGTGCCAGTTCTGAGGGTTTTTTGGCCTGGATGTGCTTGGCATTGAGGGCGGTGAGCTTATCCATGTCAAACATGGATGGTGATTTGCCAATGTGGTCCAGGGAAAATTTTTCAATGAGATCTTCCCGGGTAAAAAATTCCTGGTCCCCAAAGGACCATCCCAATCTCACCAGATAGTTGAGCATGGCATCGGGCAGGAATCCCATGTCCCGGTATTCACTGACGGACATGGCACCGTGGCGTTTGCTCAGGCGGGCTTTGTCCGATCCCAGCACCATGGGCACATGGGCAAACAGGGGCAGTTTTGCACCCAATGCCTTGTACAGCAGGATCTGCTTGGGGGTATTCACCAGATGGTCATCTCCCCGGATGATGGTGTTGATGCCCATGGTGAGGTCATCCACCACCACAGCCAGATTGTACATGGGGCTTCCGTCACTTCTCTGGATGATAAAATCATCCAGTTCACTGTTGGGAAAAGCCGTGTTGCCTTTTACAACGTCTTCCACAACGGTGGCGCCGGCCGTGGGGGCCTTGATTCGCACCACCATTCCGGGACCGGGGGTGAGATTTTTTTCCCGGCATTTTCCGTTGTACATGGGCTTTTTCCCAGCAGCCCTTGCCTCGTCTCTCATGGCATCCACCTCCTGGGAGGTACAGCTGCAATAATAGGCATGGCCGGAATCCACAAGTTTCTGGATGTATTCCTTATAAATATCATAACGCTGGGTCTGGAAAAAGGGGCCTTCGTCCCAGTCAATGCCCAGCCATTCAAGGGATTCAAAGATGGCATCCACCGATTCTTTGGTGGAGCGGGCCTGGTCGGTGTCTTCGATTCTCAAGACAAATTTACCGCCGGTTTTCCGGGTGTAGAGCCAGTTGAAAAGGGCCGTGCGTGCCCCGCCGATATGCAGATAGCCCGTGGGGCTGGGGGGAAAGCGTGTGATGGTGGTGTCCATTGTGTCTCCGTCCTTATTTGTTGTGTCGGTGGGCCGACATGTCTGTTGTTTTTTAAATCTGAACCATGCGTATGTCCACGCCGCATTTTCCTATCACAACAGGGGGGCTTTGGGCAAGTTGGAATCAAGGAAAATGATTATTTCCTTGACAATTCAATGGATTTGATTTAAATATTTTTGTTTACTATGACAATGGTATATTATATGAATTTTTAGACAAATTAGATAGTTAGGAGAATACAACATGGCAGTCCCCAAGCAAAAATCATCCAAGAGTCGAGGTCGGAAAAGACGTACCCACCAGAAAGTGGCGGTTCCCACCATTTCAGTGTGCCCCGAATGCCAGGAAGCCAAACTTCCCCATGCAGCATGCCCTGAGTGTGGTGCTTACAAAGGCAAAAATGTGAAGGCTGTTGCGGCTGAAGAGTAATTCGAGGTTCGTTGTTGTCGTTTTTTCACCACCCCCAGGAAAAAGGAGAGGGCCCTGACCCCATGAGTGTTGCAATAAAAGTAAAAAAGATAATCGCAGAAAAACTTTCCGGCATTGACCTTGAAGATGTGGTTTCTGAAGCATCTCTTGTGGACGATCTTGGTGCCGACTCCCTGGCTCTGGTTGAGCTGATCATGTCCATGGAAGAAGCCTTTGACATGGAAATTGATGATGATGATGCTGAAAAGATGCTGACAGTACAGGATATTGTAGCCTATGTTGAGGGAAAATCATGAGTGCCGCAGATAACACTTCCCTGCAAAAGGGTGATAAAAAAGATGTTATCATTATTGGCAGCGACCACGCCGCATTTGAGCTCAAAGAGAAGTTGAAAAAATTTCTCGGGGAGCTGGGCCTGGAGGTTGAGGATGCCGGTACCCATGATGAAACCTCCATGAATTATGCAGACGTTGGGAAAAAAGTGGCCCAGGCCATATCGGATAACACCTATACCCGGGGTATCCTGCTGTGTGGCACCGGCCTTGGCATGTCCATGGTGGCCAATCGATTTCCCAACGTCAGGGCAGCCCTTTGCAGTGATATTTTTTCTGTGCGCATGAGCCGCTGCCACAATGACTCCAATATCCTTGTGATGGGAGGCCGGTTGGTGGGGGATGTTCTTGCCTGTGAATTGGTTCGGGAATGGCTTGAAACCTCCTTTGAAGGGGGACGGCATCTGGATAGAATCATGACCTTCTAAGGACATAGGCAAATTGATAAAGTTGCGGTAAAATTTAAATATGAAAATTTGTGAAGAAATGGAGAGTTAACGATGTCCTGCATTGAAGCGGTTGATTCCGATGTGGCCGGGATAATAGCAGATGAACTGTTGCGTCAAGAGCAGGGACTGGAGCTCATTGCTTCAGAAAACACTGCAAGTCGTGCTGTCATGGAAGCCCAGGGATCTGTTCTGACCAATAAATATGCCGAAGGTTATCCGGCAAAAAGATATTATGGCGGGTGTGTAAATGTTGACAGGGCCGAGGCCCTTGCCATTGATCGAGCTAAATCCCTTTTTGGTGCAGAGCATGCCAATGTCCAGCCCCACTCCGGTTCCGGGGCTAATATGGCGGCTTATTTTGCACTGCTCAACCCCGGTGACACGGTTCTGGCCATGGATCTTTCCCATGGTGGACATCTGACCCATGGCAGCCCGGTGAGTTTTTCCGGGCGGTTGTTTAATTTCGTTCATTACGGACTCTCCGCCACCACCCAGCGCATTGATCTCAATGAGGTGGAAGCCCTTGCAGCAAAACACAAGCCCCGCCTGATTGTGGCAGGTGCCAGTGCCTATCCCAGGATTCTTGATTTTAAAGGATTTGCCCAGATTGCTGCGGATCACAATGCCCTGTTCATGGTGGACATGGCCCACATTGCTGGCCTTGTGGCAGTCGGGTTGCACCCTTCGCCTGTGCCCTTTGCCGATGTGGTCACCTCCACCACCCACAAAACCCTGAGGGGTCCCCGGGGGGGCTTAATCCTTTGCCGTGAGGCTTTGGGAGCCAAAATTAACAGCCAGATTTTCCCTGGTATCCAGGGAGGTCCCTTGATGCACATCATCGCAGCCAAGGCCGTGGCCTTTAAAGAGGCCCTTGATCCGACTTTTAAGGTCTATCAGCAGAAGGTGGTGGAAAATGCTGCGGTCCTGTCCGAGACATTGATGGCGCACAATGTTCAACTGGTGTCCGGTGGAACGGATAATCATCTCATGCTGGTGGATCTAACCAATAAAAATATTTCCGGAAAAGATGCGGAAAACAAGCTGGGAATTGCTGGCATCACCGTGAATAAGAACGCCATCCCCAATGACCCCAGAGGTCCCATGATCACAAGTGGCGTTCGCATAGGGACGCCCTTGCTTACCTCCCGGGGCATGGGAAAAGAAGAAATGAAAACCGTGGCCCAGTGTATCTGCGATGTGCTTGACGGACAGGTGGACCCCCAGACCGTTAAACCCAGGGTGCTGGAATTGTGCCAGCAATTTCCCCTGTATAAAGATCGGTGAGCGTGGAAGAGCTTATAACACCTCGGCCTTCCTGGCATGCCTATTTCATGGGCATTGCGGATCTCGTATCCACCCGTGCCACTTGTGTTCGTCGGCGGGTAGGGGCGGTGCTGGTTAAGGATAAGCGGATTTTGTGCAGTGGCTACAATGGCGCACCTTCTGGTATTGCCCACTGTGACCAGACCGGGTGCCTCCGGGCAAAGCTCAATGTCCCCTCGGGTGAAAAACATGAGTTATGCCGTGGGGTTCATGCCGAGCAGAATGCCATTATTCAGGCTGCCTACCACGGAATATCTGTGAAGAAAGCCACCCTTTATTGTACCCATCAACCCTGCTCAATCTGCTCGAAAATGATTATTAATGCAGGAATTGTCATGGTGTACTACCGCCATGGTTACAATGATGCCATGTCCCTTGAAATGTTCAGTCAGGCGGGAATTGAGCTGGTTCAATTGTCAACAAACTAAAACGTGTGCCATCCACACCACCGGCATACAATAATGTGAGGTTCTGAAATGAAGTGTCCCTATTGTGGAAAATTGGACAGCAGGGTCATTGATTCCCGGTTGAGTCGAACAGAACTTGAGATTCGCCGACGTCGGGAGTGCCAGGCGTGTCACCGCCGTTTCACCACCTATGAAAAGGTGGAGGATGTTCCGGTGATGATCATCAAAAAAGATGGGCGCCGGGAAAACTTTGTGCGGGGTAAAATTTTGACTGGTATCCAAAAGGCCTGTGAAAAACGCACCATCTCCATTGATCAGATAGAAGGGGTGGTTGACGACATTGAACGGGACCTGCGGGATAACAACGAAAAAGAGGTGGCCTCCCGGGAATTGGGGGAAAAGATCATGAAACGTCTCCATGCCATGGATGATGTGGCCTATGTCAGGTTTGCTTCGGTGTACCGGGAATTCAAAGATGTGGATGACTTTATCAATGAATTAAAACGCCTGACTCCCGGTAAGGACAAAACGGACAAGCTGAATTGAAAAATAAAGAAGCCTATATGACCCGGGCCATTGCCCTGGCTGAAAAGGGGCGGGGATTTACCTCTCCCAATCCCATGGTGGGGGCCGTGGTGGTCAAAAATGGACGTATCGTGGGAGAGGGGTGGCACAAAGGCCCTGGTCTTGCCCATGCAGAGGTCAACGCCATTGCTAACGCCGGGGATCAGGCCCAGGGGGCAGAGATTTATGTGACCCTGGAGCCCTGCAACCATTTTGGCAAAACTCCACCGTGTACCCGTAAAATTCTTGATGCCGGTATCCGTCGGGTGATTATCTCCGTTGTGGACCCCAACCCCTTTGTTAAAGGAGGGGGGATTGAATTCTTAAGGGAAAAGGGCATTACCGTTGAAACCGGGGTGTGTCAAAGGGCCGGAGAAACCCTGATTGAAGATTTTATCTGGTACGTAAAAAATCAGAAACACCCCTTTGTAATACTCAAATGCGCTTCAACCCTGGATGGTCGCATTGCCACCCGCACCGGCGATTCCCGCTGGATCACCAATGAAAAATCCCGGGCACATGTTCATCTCCTGCGCCACTGTGTGGATGCCATTCTCATTGGATCGGGTACCCTGAAAGCAGATAATCCCTCCCTGACCTCCCGGGTGGAGGGCATGAATACCCGCGATCCCCGCCGAATTATCCTGGACTCACATCTCTCCATTGATCCCAATGCCCTTGTTATCACCGGGCCTTCCAATGCAGACACCATTGTCATGACCGCCCCAGATGCCCCTTCCCATAAACGAAAAATACTTGAAGACCTTGGTGTCATTGTGGTGGCCGTATCCCAGTGTCCCGGTTCTGGGGGGCTGGATCTTACTGCTGTCATGGAAGCCCTTGGGGAGATGGATATCATGAGTCTTCTCATTGAGGGCGGTGGCACCGTGGTTGGATCGGCCCTGGCAGCAGGGGTGGTGAACAAAGTTATGTTTTTTCTGGCCCCCAAGCTATTGGGGGGAGATGACGGTATTCCCGTGTGCCGGGGACGGGGACCTGCCTTGATGAAAGATTCTTTTTCCCTGAAACGGGTTGACATGGTGCCGTTTGATGATGACATTCTGGTCCAAGGTTATCTTAAATAAGGTCTGGTTTGATTTTACTTTGTTAGCTTAGTTCGTGGTGGCATGGACCATAACGGTCATTACACCATTTTTGAAAATTTTGATTGTGAAAATTCATGAAATTCAGTGTGGATTTGAAATCTGATAAAGTAAAATCAATCTTGCCCATTTTTTTGGCAGGGGATTTGATAAAACCGGGGAGAAGACATGTTTACAGGAATTATTGAAGCCGTGGGAACCATTTCAGGGATTAAAACCCATGGCCAGGGAAAGGTATTGACCATTGACACGGGCATGGACCTTTCCCAATGCAAAATCGGTGATTCCATTGCCGTGAACGGTGCTTGTCTTACGGCGGTTACCCTGCATAAAAACAATTTTTCCGTTGACATGGCTCCTGAAACCGTTGCCAGGACCACCTTTCAAAAAAAAACACCGGGCAGCCGGGTGAATCTTGAAAGAGCACTCAGGTTGTCTGACCGCCTGGATGGACACCTTGTGTCTGGCCACATTGACGGCACCGGCAATATTCTATCCATTCAAAAGTTGAGCAATGCCGTTATTTTGACCATTGGTGTCTCTGATACGCTTGCCGGGGAGATGATTGAAAAGGGCTCCGTGGCCATTGAGGGTATCAGCCTTACCATTAATAAAGTCATGGATAATGCCTTTGAACTGAGCATTATTCCCCATACGGCACAGATTACAACCATTGCTTACATGAAAGTGGGGGACATGGTCAACATTGAAACTGACATGCTTGGGAAGTACGTAAAACGATTTCTTCAAACGGGTGCCATTCCCAGGGCAAAGGCCACCAGCGGTGGGTTGAGCATGGAACTGCTGGCAAAAAATGGTTTTTTATGACAAGCATGGAAGATCTGGTTTTGCACAGATTTTGCCCACAACGAAGATCAAAAAAGCAGTTGTCGGCAAAACCCAGTACCCAGCACCTGCTCTTTCATAAAAATAAATATATAGCAGTTCTCACACTGCCATAAAGAGAATTGAAAGGCCGTGTATACCCCAATGAAAGGGGAACAGATAGCTCATTGCACAGCGTTTCATCTACAAAGTTAAAAGGAGTGAAAATATTCGCAAATGCCTCAAATTACAATTGAACAGGCCATAGAAGACATAAAAGCCGGTCGCATGGTGATTCTGGTGGATGATGAAGACCGTGAAAATGAAGGGGATCTGACCATGGCGGCCGAAGCCGTCACCCCGGAGGCTATTAATTTCATGGCCACCCATGGCCGGGGCCTGATCTGTCTTTCTCTTTCCGGTGACATCGCAGATCGACTGGGACTGCCCATGATGGTGGAGGATAATACCTCTCCCTATGAGACCGGTTTTACGGTTTCCATTGAGGCCAAGCTGGGTGTAACCACTGGTATTTCCGCGGCTGATAGGGCCACCACCGTCCAGGTAGCCGTTGCAGATGGTGCCACTGCAAGTGATCTTGTGCGTCCGGGACATATCTTTCCCCTTAGAGCCCGGGAGGGTGGGGTTATGGTACGCATTGGACAGACAGAAGGCTCTGTGGATCTTGCCACCCTTGCCGGATGTAAACCTGCTGGGGTTATTTGTGAAATTATGGACGATGACGGAACCATGGCACGTATGCCCTCCCTTGAAAAATTCAGCGAGAAACACAATATCGGTATCTGCACCGTGGCGGACCTTGTGAATTACCGTTTGAAAACAGAATCCTTTGTGCGAAAGGCAGCTGAAACCATCATTCCCACAGCGTTTGGCGGTGAGTTCCGTATCATTGCCTATGAAAACGATCTGGATAATCTCACCCACATTGCCATGGTTAAAGGTGAAATTGATCCTGAAAAAGCCATTCTGGTGAGGGTTCACTCCGAGTGCATGACCGGAGATATCTTTGGTTCCATGCGCTGTGACTGTGGGGATCAACTCCACAAGGCCATGGGCATCATGGAAAAAGAGGGCAATGGGGTTATTCTCTATTTGCGTCAGGAAGGGCGGGGCATTGGTCTGGTAAACAAGCTCAAGGCCTATGAACTTCAGCGCCAGGGATGTGACACCGTGGAGGCCAATCTCAAGCTTGGGTTTGATGCGGACATGCGTGATTACGGTATTGGTGCCCAGATGCTTGCGGACCTTGGGGTTCGAAAAATGCGCTTGATGACCAACAACCCCACCAAAATGGTGGGCCTTGAAGGGTATGGGCTGAGCGTGGAAGAACAGGTACCCATAGAGGTGGGTCCCAATGAGTTCAACAAAGACTATTTGAGTTGTAAACAGTTGAAGATGGGGCATTTGCTGAAGATGTGCACCCCTGATCTTAATGAATAAAGAGGATGAACCATGCCACAAATAATTGAAGCCGGACTGCTGGCCGGTGGTAAAAAATTTGGAATTATTGCAGCACGATTTAATGACTTTATAACAGAAAGACTGGTAAACGGTGCTGTGGATGCCCTGAAACGAAGTGGTGCGGCAGACGAGGATATTACCCTTGTGAAGGTGCCCGGGGCCTTTGAAATTCCCCTGATTGCAAAAAAAATGGCAGACATGGGCAAATTTGATGCCATTATCTGTCTGGGTGCCGTTATCCGGGGGGCCACCTCCCATTATGATTATGTGTGCGCTGAAGTGTCCAAGGGTGTTGCCACGGTGAGCCTGGACGCCAACGTGCCGGTGATATTTGGTGTCCTCACCACGGACACCATAGAGCAGGCAGTGGAACGGGCCGGAACAAAAGCTGGCAACAAGGGCTTTGATTGTGCCGTTGCTGCCATTGAGATGGCAAATCTCATGGCTGATATGGGTAGGATCGAATAAGTATGGGAGAACGAAGGCAGGCGAGAATACTCGCCCTTCAGGCCCTTTATTATGCCGATGTGGACAAGGGCGACCCTAAGGAAACACTGGAGCTGTTTTGCGAACATCTGGCAGGTTCCATCACTGAAACGGTGAACCCCCTTTTCTTTCAGCTGGTAACAGGTGTTTCAGAATCCCTGGAACAGTTGGACATCTTGCTGAATAAGTATGCCACCAACTGGCGGGTGAGTCGGATGTCTGTGGTGGATCGGAATGTGCTTCGTATGGCCATTTATGAGTTTTTGAACTGCCAGGACATTCCAACCACGGTTTCCATTAACGAGGCTGTGGATATCGGAAAAAGATTTGGTACCCGGGCCACAGGCCCTTTTGTTAACGGTGTTCTGGACCGCATTCGTCTGGCTGAGCAGATTGTCTCAACCCCCTCTTCTGAATAAGGTTCAGAAGGGGCTTGGTAAATATTCGGGTTGGTAATGGCCCAGGTGCTCAACTAATAACACCAAGCCCGGTGGAAATTTCAACTGGAGGACTCTTTTGTGATTATTGAAAAACGTGAAGTGGGCCCCATCATGGCCAATTGCTATATATTGGGGTGTGAAGAGACCCGGGAGGCTGTGGTTATTGACCCAGGTGCACAGTCGGATCTTATTCTGACCACCCTTGCATCTCTTAAACTCAAGGTGAAGTATCTGTTAAATACCCATGGCCATTTTGACCATGTGGGGGCAAATAAAAAAATGAAGGATGCCACCCAGGCGGTTTTGATGATCCATGAAGCAGATGAGCCCATGCTGGCGGATCTTAACAAGGCAGCTTCTTCCTTTGGTCTTTCTGCTGAAAATTCCCCCAAAGCCGATGCCTATCTCAATGAAGGCGATGAGATCACCTTTGGAAATATTACCCTTAAGGTTATTCACACACCCGGGCATTCCCTGGGGGGCATCTGTCTTTATACCAAGGGGCATGTGTTTGTGGGAGACACCCTGTTTGCTGGTTCCATTGGCAGAACAGATCTGCCCGGCGGTGATTATCAGCAATTAATTGATAACATTCGCCAAAAATTATTTCCCCTTTCCGATGATACCATGGTTCATCCCGGCCATGGGCCTGAATCCTCCATTGGCAGAGAAAAGCAGAGTAATCCATTTCTCCGTTGAACAGGGAGCTGTTAATAAACTGTCATGGCATCATCATTAAATGCATTATTGAAGCGCATTCCACAGATCACCTCCCTTAGGCGGGATATCCTTCCCCTTTCAGTGTCACTGGAAGAATTTGCAATTCCCTGGGCATCCAGATCAGGGACGGTGGTTTTGCTCAGCGGTGGTGCCATGGATTGTGCCCGGTACCATATCCTGGCAGTAGAACCATGGCTGAGCCTGGTGTGCCATGGAAAGCATGTTCAAGTGACGGTTTCAGGGGAGTCCTTTGTTTTTTCCATGGATCCCTTTGAAGCGTTGTCATCCATTCTTACCTTTTTTAAGGTGTCCTGTCCCCAGGAAGCCTCTTCCCCGGTGACTTCAGGGCTTTTTGGTTATCTTTCCTATGATCTGAAAGATCGTATAGAAGATCTTCCCCGCACCTGTTCCCCCCGGAATCTTCCAGACCTGTTTCTGGTTCTTCCCTCCGTTGTTGTGGCCCATGATAAGGTGACCCACACCACGGAACTTTTTTATCCGAATTTATCTCGCTCCAATGGGTTCAACGACATTGCCTCATGTATTGATGAACATCGCAAAGAGATTTTAGATCAGGCCATTTCTGCCAGTGCAGATGGCCACAGAGTTGGCCAGGATTGTGACAAAAATATGCCTGCCTGTTCCGGGGTAACAAGGGCTGGGGGAGGGTATTCCATTGACCCGTCTGGGTTTACCTCCAACTTCACCCGGGAATCTTACATGGCAGCGGTGGATCGCATTTTATCTTATATCCGGGCCGGAGATATCTACCAGGTGAACCTCTCCCAGAGATATGAGACCGGTTTTCAGGGGGATGCCTATACCCTGTTCCGGGATCTTTACCATCGTAACCCCGCCCCCTTTTTTGCCTTTGTCAATGCCGGGGACCATCAGGTTGTCTCCACCTCCCCCGAGCGATTTATTCGTCAGACGGCTCAGCGTCTGGAAACACGTCCCATAAAAGGCACCCTTCCCCGGGGAAAAAACCCGGAGGAAGATGAGGCCCTTGCAAAGGAGCTTGCCGGCAGCACCAAAGATGATGCCGAGCTGTCCATGATTGTGGATCTCATGAGAAATGATCTTGGCAGGGTGGCCAGGGGAGGAAGCGTTGAAGTCATCGCCCACAAGCGTCTGGAACCCTATGACAATGTGTTTCATCTGGTGTCTGATGTGAGGGCGGAGCTGGACAGCCACCTAAGTGCCGTGGATGTTCTCCGGGCCACCTTTCCCGGCGGCTCCATCACCGGATGCCCTAAAATTCGTTCCATGGAAATCATTGATGAGCTGGAGTCGGTGCAACGTCATGTGTACACGGGGTCGCTGGGGTATTTAAGCTTCCATGACACCATGGATCTTTCCATTGCCATCCGTACTGCCACCGTTGCCAATGACAAAATTAACTACTCTGTGGGGGGAGGGATTGTCTTTGATTCCGACCCGGAAAAAGAATATGAAGAGACCCTGCACAAGGGCAAAACCCTCATGGATATTCTCACATTAAAGGGTGCCTATGGCTATAAATCCCCTTTATCTGCCTGGGCTAACGGAAAGATAATCCCCCAGGATCAGGCAATGATTCAGGCCCTTTCGCCGGGGGGACAGTATGGTACGGGAATTTTTGAGACCATCCGGGTAAATAGGGGAAAACCTTGTTTCTTTTTTGAACATATTCATCGCTTTAATGCCAGCTGGGAATCGCTTTTTGAAACACCGCCCCCGGATATCTCCTGGGAGACCATTATGGAGCGTGTGCTGGATGCCAACGGGCTGGACCAGACAGTGGCCGCCGTTAAAATCATGGCAGCCCAGGGCCAAGGCGTCGCGACAGGACCATTGGGTCGGAGGGATTTTCTGGCCGTTTTTGCACGACCCTATGTCCATCGCCTGGAGATACTTCAGCAGCCCGGTCTTCGCCTGGTTTCCTATCCTTTTTGTCGTCATACTCCCCTGGCAGATCATAAAACCCTGAATTATTTTTTTTATGACCGGGCCGGACAATATGCCAAGGCACATCAGGGGGATGAGGCCCTGATTTTAAATTCAGATGGGTCCTTGTCTGAAACCAATACCTGTGCCCTTTTTGGCTTGTCTAAAAATACACTTTATCTGCCCCATTCTCCCCATGTACTTCCCGGAGTGACAGGGCGTATGGCTGTGTCATTTTTACAAAAAGAGGGGTATGATGTGAAGATAAAAAGAATAGATGTGAAAGAGATCTGTTCCATGGAGCATGTGTGTGCTGCCAACGCCCTCATGGGGGTTGTACCGGTGATTTCCATTGATGGGCATCCCCTTGTCCCTGCCACGGATCTTTGCCACCGTTTGAATCATCGACTGGATGGTGGCTGACGGGCATATCCTCCACCGACACAACTAAAATTGAAACTCTCATGATTCCAGTATGTTGGATGGAGTTTCATATGAAGCCTGCATGGCAGATTGGTCTGCCACAACAAAAATTGAAGAAGTAAGGTGCTCCAAAACCCAGCACCTGTTTTTTCATATGAAAAACAATGGGAGAACTAAGGTGAAAAATATAAGATTTCTTTTTTTTACTGCCCTGATAATCATGACTTTTTCCACGCCTGTACTGTCCCTGGAGACCAAAGAGGAGCTTGCAGTACCTGTGGCCGAGGTCTCTGCGCCGGAATTTCGGTTTGAATCGGTTCCAGAAGGAACCAAGGTGACCCATCCTTATGTAATACATAACAGGGGAAGCGCTCCCCTGGAAGTGCTCAAGGTCAAAACCGGTTGAGGTTGCACTGCTGTCTCCTATGACAGAACGATTCCCCCGGGTGGGGAAGGTAAAGTGACCATCGCGGTTTCCACATCTGGGTATGGTGGAAAAACATTAAATAAGACAATTCAAGTTTATACCAGTGATCCCGATCATAAAATTATCTCTTTAAAGGTGTCGGGTGCTGTGGAAAAAATGGTAACCATTGAACCCAAAGTGATTCGCCTCACCGGAAAATCCAATCAAGAGATAACAGCAACGGTGAAAGTGCTGCCCATGGAAAAATATCCCTTTACCATAAAAAGTATTTCCGTTAAAAATAAGAAAACACTGGGTGTGGACCTGCAACCCCCTGAAGGGGATATCCCCGCCTGGAATATCAAGGTTACGAATAAGCAGACCCGGCCGGGCAGGTATTTTGATATGATTACCCTTGTCACGGACAGCACCATTCAGCCCGAGATACGGATTAATGTCTTTGGAAATATTCTGGAATGAATTTAAATATGGAATCCATAAAAGCGGTGGTGTTTGATTGTGACGGGGTCATGTTCGATACCTCGGGTGCAAATGAGATGTATTATAATAAGGTCCTGGCACATTTTGGAAAACCTGACCTGAGCCGGGAGCAGTTTGTTAAAGTGCATATGTTCACTGTGAAGGATGCACTGGAATATCTTTTCCCGGACATGGATTCCCTGGAGGCGGTGTACACCTTCATGGGCACCATGCGTTATGATCAGTTTATTCCTTACATGGAACGGGAAGAAGGGCTGAAAAAATTGCTGGCAGCCCTTAAGGACAAGGGATTTACAAGGGCCGTTGCCACCAATCGGACCAATACCATGCAAGCGCTGCTCAAGGCCCATGACCTGGAGGATTCCTTTGACATGGTGGTCACTGCCGCCGACGTTCAACATCCCAAACCATCGCCCGAGCAGTTGCACACCATCATGGAAAAATTTTCTCTTACCCCCAGGCAAATGCTTTTTGTGGGGGATTCTGAATATGATCAGATGGCTGCCAACAAGGCAGGGGTGCCCTTTATAGCCTTTAAAAACAAGGCCCTTGAAGCTGATTTTCATGTCTCTAACATGGACCAGGTTGGTAAGATAGTCGGAATAAAACAATAATTATTCTTGACAAAAAGTGCAATCATTATTAATTCATGGTAGTTATTTGTCCGACCTGTTGTTCTTTGAACAAATAACTACCATGGGCAGTTGACCAGGGTGACTCACCGTGGTCTGCCACAACGAAGGTTGAAACTCCTATGATTCCAGTATTTTGGATGGAATTTTATAGGAAGATATGGTCAGAAATGCGTAAATAGAATTGTCAATGGAATTTGTATAAATGTTTGGTACAAACATTTATTTTGGTTAATATTATATTTAAGGAGAGTTAGTAGTTATGTCTAAATTAGTTGCCCCCCACGGTGGAAAAGGACTTGTTTGTTGTAAACTCGAAGGCGCTGAACTTGAAGCAGAGCTTAAAAAAGCCGCAGGCCTTAAAAAAATTGAAATCAGCTCCCAGGTAAAAGGCGATCTGATCATGCTTGGCATCGGTGGCTTCAGCCCCCTTGACGGATTTATGACACAAGCCGACTGGAAAGGCGTTTGCGCTGATTTCCTCCTTGCAGATGGGACTTTCTGGCCTGTTCCCGTGATGCTGGATGCTGCAAAAGATGATGCCGCTGCCATCAACCTTGGCGACGAGATCACCCTGGAAAGAAACGGTGAGGTTTTTGCCACCATGAAGGTCACTGAAAAATTTGAGATGACCGAAGATGACAAAAAATGGGAATGTGAGAAAGTTTACAAGGGACATGGCGAAGAGTCAGCTGATGACGTGTTCTGGAAAATTGCCATGGAAGATCACCCCGGTGTTCAGATGGTTATGGCCAGAAAAGAGTTCTGCCTGGCAGGTCCTGTAAAAGTACTTTCCGAAGGCGAATTCCCCGAGAAGTTCAAGGGTGTTTACCTGACCCCCAAAGAGACCCGTGCCATCTTTGACGAAAGAGGCTGGGCCAACGTTGCTTCCATGCAGCTCAGAAACCCCATGCATCGCTCCCACGAACATCTGTGCAAAATTGCTCTGGATGTATGTGACGGCGTTCTGATCCATTCTCTCATTGGTAATCTCAAACCCGGTGATATTCCGGCAGAGGTTCGTATTGAGTGCATTGATACCCTGATCAAAGATTACTTTGTTCCCCAGCATGTTGTTAACGGTGGATATCCCCTTGACATGCGTTATGCCGGTCCCCGTGAAGGTCTTCTCCATGCCACTTTCCGTCAGAACTACGGTGTTAATAAGATGATCATCGGTCGTGATCATGCAGGCGTTGGTGATTTCTACACACTGTTCGAGGCCCAGGAAATCTTTGATACTATACCGACTCCTGAAGAAGAAGGCAAAGCCCTTCTCTGTGCTCCCCTGAAAATTGATTGGACCTTCTATTGCCACAAATGTGATGGTATGGCTTCCATGAGAACCTGCCCCCATGGTAAAGATGACAGGGTTATCCTTTCCGGTACAAAACTGCGCCACGCCCTTTCCAACAATGAAGAAGTTGTGGATCATTTTGGACGTGAAGAGGTTCTTGTTATCCTGCGTAAATACTATGCAAGCCTCACAGACAAAGTTGAAGTTAAGCTTCAGAGCCATGCAGAAGGTTCAAAGATGTAAGACTGATTTACGTCAACAACCCCTCCTGAATCAGAGATTCAGAGGGGGACTCCTTGGCGAAAAGTTGAAATTATAAAGAGGGGCTTTTCCTGTAAAGAAAGAGCCCCTCTTTTTTTGATTTTTATCAAGACTCATGGGCATCCTTTGTATTGCCCCAGAAGTGGTTGATACTTTTTTGAGGAATTCCCGGAAAATAAGGGAATGCTCTGAAAAACGGTTAACCTTCAAATAAAGGATTCTGCCTTATGTTGGCATGAAATCGGGTGTTAGAGTCTAAAACCGTTATCTAAAAGTAATTACTGGAAAACAAAATGGTGAGACCCATAATAAGCAGAAAAGTAGGTTTTAATCCAGAAGTCAGCTATTTTAAACCCAGGGGTATTCCTATGCTGGATCTTGAGGAGGTTCTCCTCACTGTGGATGAGCGGGAAGCCATTCGACTGGCAGATCTCCAGGGACTTTCCCATGAAGAGGGTGGCGAACTCATGGGGGTCTCCAGGGCCACTTTTGGCAGGATTTTGAGAAATGCCCGCCGCATCATTGCCGATGCCATTATTTCCGGCAAAGCCATTAATATCCAGGGCGGCATTTATGAAATGGTAGAAACCCCGAGGCTGTTTGCCTGTGAGGCGTGCAGCCATGAGTGGGAAGAGGCCCCGGGAACCGGACGTCCTGATAAATGTCCGTCCTGCAGTTCTGTTGATATCATTCGTCTGAAAAATGCGTGATATTTGGGGTAAGTTTTATACGTTATATGCTTTTTAGGTGCATATGCTGCCCTGGGGGACGCTTTTTAAAAAAAAATGTAAAACCCTTTTGGGGCCCCATGAAAAATGCCATCTTTTTTACAGGGTTTCCGGCGTAAATGACACTACCTGGTCAATGGTATCCACATTGGCAAAGAGCATGACAAGCCGATCAACACCCAGTGCAATTCCAGCGGTATCGGGAAGGTTTTTAAGATCTTTAAGAAAATTACAGGGCATGGGCGTTAATAGTTTTCCTGTAGCTTCTCGCAGTATCATCTCCTTTTCAAAGCGCCGTCGCTGCTCTTTGGGATCGGTGAGTTCTGAGAATCCGTTTGCCAGTTCCATGCCGGCGATATAAAGTTCAAATCGTTCTGCAATGCTGGGGTCATGGGGGCTCAGCCGGGCCAGTGCCCCCATGGCCGCAGGATAATCAAACAGAAAGGCAGGGCAATCCTTCCCCAGACTGGGCTCAATGTCAAAGGCCATCACTTCATCAAAAGTACCTGTTTCCATGGCAGTTTCCATGGATATATCCGCGTAGGTTTCAAAGGCCTGGGCCACTGTGATAAACTCCCAGGGGGTGGCCAGAGCAATGGTTTTATCAGCATAGATGAGCTGTTCTTTTTCCCCTTTAAGGGCGACATACTGAATCAGTTCAGCGGTCTGTGCCATGAGTTCCTTATATGTAAAGCCCTTGGTGTACCATTCAAGCAAGGTCATCTCCGTAAGATGCCGATCCCCCCGCTCTTCTTTTCTGAAGCATTTACAGATTTGGAAAATTTTAGGGTACCCCTTGGCTGCCATACGTTTCATGCAGATTTCCGGAGAGGATTGAAGATACCAGCCTTCGGATTCAAATCCATCAATGTGGGCTTCGGGAATGGGCGCGGGTATCCTCAAAGGGGTCTCCACCTCAAGGTATCCGTTTTCAATGAAAAATGCCCGGATGGTCTGTATTATCCGGGCACGCAATTTCAGGCATGAAATTTTATGTTTTTGCATTTTTTATTTTCTATGAACTCCCTTACGACTTTTGGCTCATTTCATAGGGGCTGATTTTAACTTTTAACAGAGAAGGCCCTTCTGAATCTGTGATCCAGGAGGGGAACATTCACTTGCCTTCATCCTATTCTTGGAATTAACCTCCAGGGGTGCAAAATTCTAACATAGAAAGCAGCCCTGTTAAAGAATTAAGGTTTGATGAGATACATGTCCCGGGGTTTGTCCTGGAGAATCACCTTGTCATAGTTGTTTTTGGGGGCACGGTCATACATCTCATAGCCCTTTTCCCGGCAGTGACGGCAGGCGTATTGGGGAATGTGAATGGCCAATACCCGGGAGCCTGGCATGGCAGTGGATTCAACCTCAAATGTTCCCCCGCAGTCCCGGCAGATCCTGATTTTTTCTTTCTGCCGTTCAAGGATATTGTCGGTGTCGTAGTAAATTTCCCGATGGCGTTCCTGGATATCCCCAGGGGTTCCTGTAGATTCACGCATGTGATGGCGATTTTTCCAGTGGGTGTTGATGATCTCCACAGTTTTTTTTATTTTTTCCGTGACATGGGGAGCCTGTTGCAGTTTAGCAGGATTATAATCTGGTTCCACCACCCGGGAGTAATCAAGGCCTGCCAGGGCCAGAATAATGCCCAGATTAACGTAGGGTAGGGCACCCTCAATGGCATATCCGCCTTCCAGAACAGCAATGTCCGGCTTTAAAAGACGGGTGAGATCGGCATATCCCTGGGCACAGAACTTCATGTTGGTCAGGGGGTCTGTGTAATGGTTGTCCTGGCCTGCGGAATTAACGATGATATCCGGTTTAAAGGCCTCAATGGCCGGAAGAATCGTATTCTCAAGGACATAAAGATATCCTTCCGTGGCTGTTCCCGGGGGCAGTGGGATGTTCAAATTGGAGCCCAGTGCATTGGGCCCCCCCAGTTCCCCGGTGAATCCCGAACCAGGGTACAGGGTTCGGCCATCCTGATGGATGGATATAAACAAGGTGTCGGGATCATGCCAGTAAATGTCATTGGTACCGTCCCCGTGGTGGCAGTCGGTGTCAATGATGGCCACCCGCTTTACATCATAGTGCCGACGAATATATTCCACCATGATGGCTTCCATATTAATATGACAAAATCCCCTGCCGCCATGGCTGATGCGCATGGCATGGTGCCCCGGGGGACGCACCAAGGCAAATCCTCGTTTAATCCTTTTTTCCATGACAGCCTGGGCAATGGCCACGGCCCCCCCTGCACTGATGAGGTGGGATTCTGTGGTGATGGTCTCTTCGTTGGGAAGGCAGAAGTGAACCCGTTGGATGTCCTGGTTGGTGATCAGATCCGGTTTCAGCTCCAGTATGCCTTCAATGTCAAAGATTCCCTCTTCGGTGACCTGGTCCTGGGTGTACAACAGTCTCTCTTCCCGTTCCGGGTGGGTTGGATCAATGGCCCAGTCAAAGGCCGGAAAAAAAACCAGACCGGTTTTGTGTGCTGCCTTGAGCATTATATCCCCTTTTCTATATCCGGGTTGATGGTACAGTGATGACAAACGGCATCGTAGGCTTTGATCAATCCGGGTTTTACCTGCATTTTGACTTTGAATATTTTCCCCCGGGGCGAAAAATTTCGTACAATATTAAATTTTTGATATTCAATGATTTCCACGGCCATGTCTTCGGTGTCAGCACCGGATTTCAGGGCTTTTTTCAATAAGAGCTCATGGGTGGTCTCCACGGCATCCTCTTCGGTGAATTTCTGGGAAATCCGGGTGGTGAAATCCTCTTCCGGAGCCATTGCTTTTTGCTGTTCCGTATCTGCAAGCAGGGTGATCTCACAGGTGGTTCTGGCCAGGGCCGCCCCAATGGCGTTGGCAACGGAACTTGCTGGTACCACCTCTGTGGAGATGCCGGACAGAGCTTCAATTTCCTGGGCAAAATAGGGGGCAGGGCCACCCAGCAATAAAATTTTCTGGGGCTCAATGGCGTATCCGGCCAGAAATTCATGGACAGTGTAAACCGGTTTGGTGTTGATACGATGGATCAGCGCCTGGGCCTGGTCCAGAATCATTGTACAGGTTTTTTTAAAGATGGCCTGGGCCGCTGCTTCAGGGCTGAGGCCTAAGGCTTGGGCAATGTCAGTCATTCCCCTTTGGGCCAGACGGGGATCTCCCGTGTTCATTTTTTTCAAAAAAACAAGGGCATCGGTGGGGGTGGGGGCCGGACCGCCAAAGGCCATGGCAGGTCCAAGTCTTCCGGGACCAATTTCGAGATTGCCTTCTTCCACCCGGACATGGCTGTCGCCGCCAATCCCCCGGGAATGAGTTTTTAAGGAGCGGATAAGGCTTTTATACTTTCCCCGTCGGATACCAAGGGGTTCCAACAGGGGGACTTTGTCCACCAGAATGGCGATGTCCGTGGTGGTACCACCGATGTCAAGCACCATGGCATCCATATCCCCCGGGGCATAGGCAATGGACCCCATGACACTCGCGGCGGGACCGGAAAGGATGGTCTGCCCTGGGAATGCCATGGAGGATTCAAGGTTCATGGTGCCACCATCTGCCTTGAGAATCTGGATGGGAATTTGAAGCCCTTTCTGTTCCAGGGAGTTTTTAACGGCATGGAAAAAATCCCGGTGCATTTCGTACACCGAGGCATTGAGATGAACCGTGGCGATTCGTCGGGGAAAATTGAGATTGCCTGACACATGGTGACCCAAAAAGATGGTTTCAAATTGATCTTTAAGCAGGTCCCTAATTTCACGTTCATGGGCAGGATTACGCACGGAAAATTTACCGATGACCCCAAGGATGGTAATATTTTTTTCTTTTATTCGGCGTGCAATGGCAAGGATTTCTTCGTGATCCAGGGGTTCTCTTTCCCTGCCCCGGTGATCAATGGAGCCCCCCACTGCATGGTAATTGGCATCAATGCGGTACCACTCAGGATCAATACCGGGACCTGAACTCACAATGGTACCCACGGTGTTTAATTTTTTTTGAACAATGGCATTGGTGGTGAGGGTGGTGCTGATGACCACTCGTTTGATTTTGCCAATGGGAATATCTTCAAGAAGGTGGTTGAATCCGGTGAGCACTGTTTTAAACAGATTTGACGTATCTGTGGGTACCTTTATCTGCCGTTCAAGCCCCTGTTTACTTAAAAGAACTGCATCTGTGTGCGTTCCGCCAACATCAAGTCCAATGATCATTATCCATTCCCGGGATTCCTGGGCACACCATTTCATATTTTTGCAGGTACCATGGAAACATCATGATCAACTGGTTCCGGCAATCAAGTGCTTGATACGGTATTCAGCGTCTGTTTTCAACTGTCACGCTATGGAAGGTTGTATGGCATCCGCTTTTGATGTGTTGCAGGAACCTCTCTTAGTTAAAACGATTCAAAGAAATAAAGACGATTTAGGGCACTTCTTATAACTGCCGCGGGCAGACCGACCGTATTCTGGACCCGGCCTGCCCAAAACGAAGATTGAAAGTTCTTCTTGGTTTGCCGGGACTTTCATCTAAATCCACATGGCAAACTTCCTTACCATAACAAAAAATGAAAAAGTAAGGTGCACCAAACTTAAGTAACCATACAACCCAACACCTGTTTTCTCATATAAAAATAAGGAACCACAGATCAATTGGTTGAATTCTATAAGCCAGGCGATTGTTTAAATTGAAGATACTCAGAAAAAACAGGGGTTGTCAATCTAATTTTTGAGGCATGGGTCAAGGTGTTTTATCTTGATATCTCTGATGAATTGAGATAAAGTTCGATAAACAATGTTTATCATATAAAACAAAACAAAAAGAATGTGAATATGAAATTCAAGGAGAGAATATGGCCATTGCAAACTGGGAAAAAAAGGGAACCGTTGCCGTTGTAACCCTGTCAAACGGTGCGAATTTGCAGAATCTTAATTTTTCCACAAGGTTGGATGAGATCTTTGATGTACTACTGGCGGAC
>CAKZLA010000450.1 GCA_937124525.1 uncultured Desulfobacterium sp. | reverse complement strand
CGGTTATCAGGTTGAGGTGGTTGCCATTGGGAAAAAAAACTATGAGGTGACAAGTCCTGACGGCATAACCGCAAAATTCCATAAATGCAGCTTTGATATATATTCCAATCCTTTCAGCATTTCATTTGTCAGACGGTTCCGAATGATTTGTGATGCCACAGATATTCTTCATTATCATTTTACATGGCCAACGGCTGAACTGATGACCTTGTTTTATCCACCCACAAAGCCCATTATCGTTACCTTTCATTGTGATATTCATAAAAATCGGATTCTTAAAAAATGCTACTTGCCTGTTATTAAGCAATTTTTGAGGCAGGCTGACGTGATTTGTGTTACCAGCAAAAATCTTTATGAGCGAACTTCCTATTTGCATGAATTTAAAAATAAAACAAAAGATATTGCTTTATGGATTGATGAGAAACGTTTTGTTGGCTTGCCTGATCCCGATTTCAGGTTAATTGAATTTGTGAACAATATAAGACCATACGCACTTTTTACCGGTGTCTTACGATGGTACAAAGGGCTTGACATCCTTCTTGATGCTGCAAAAAAGTTTATCGGAGATATTGTTATTGTGGGTAAAGGACCTTTTTTTCAGCATTTGGATGCCCGAATAAAAAAAGAGAATTTGTTTAATGTGCATTTGATGGGATTTCAGCCTGATAGCAATCTTAAACTTTTGATCCAAAAAGCAAAATTTGTTGTTCTTCCCTCCACCACCGCTGCCGAGGCTTTTGGTCAGATTTTATTGGAAGGTCTTTATTTCTCAAAACCTTTGATTTCTACTGAACTTGGTACAGGTACTGATTTAGTCAATAAAAATGGCCATACCGGTTTCGTCGTCAAGCCAGGATGCAGTATATCTCTTGTTTCGGCAATGAACCGAATGATAAACGATAAATACCTTTATGGGTGTTTTGTTAAAAATGCTTTTGAACATTATCGGTTAAATTTTTCTGAAACCATCCAAGGGAATAAATATACAAAAATTTATCAAATGCTTTTTAAAAATAAATGATGAGACTTGTTTTTTTGTTAATGGCTCTTAAGTTATGATTATTTGGGCTCTGTTGTCGGTACTCTGGTGCTGTATTTTCTTATAACACCCATGCCCTGGCGGACACAACGAATATTGAAAAGGCTATCATGCCCATGCCGCCCCCCCGACGGGCAATGGGCCCGGCCCGGAACCGTAGACGGCCCAATTGGCCGGTTCCTATTGCCCATCGGGGGGGCTCTGCTGAGGCAAACTTGGAGGCTACCTTTTCATATAACCGCCACGGGCAGACCGCATGGGGGACCTGGGCCTGCCCACAACGAAGCATGAAAGAATATTAGGCGTGCCTACTTTTTCATATAAAACTACCACGGGCAGACCGTATTGGGGATTTGTCCTGCCCACAACAAATATCGAAACTCCAGTTATTACAGAATATTGGACGGAGTTTCTTATAAACCCACATGGCAAACGAAGATTGAAATTCCAATCACTACAGATTATTGGCCGGAGTTTTTTATAAAATAAGGACACCCTGAGTTTTAAATAGTTGGAAAATATTAAATTGTAAATCGATAAAGAGGGACTAATGTTTAATAAAGTTGAAGGTTTAAGTAATGAAAAGCATATAGACTTGCGGTTTGCTCCAATGAATTCATTTGATTTTGCAACAACAGTTGTGAATGCTCCTTTATGCGCATCGGAATTTTTCCAGGCAGCGAGATATTATCCCATTGTTTTTCCAGATGGGGGGACATCTCCAATGGCATTGTTTAATTTAAATCAAAAGACAAACCGTTATATAGATGATCAGGGGGCATGGAAGGTGCCTTATGTGCCCGCCCACATCCGCCGATATCCCTTTATCTTTGCCAAACAGGATAAATCGGAAGCAACAAATAATTTTGTTGTATGTATTGATATTGAAGCCCCTCATTTTGCTACAGGCCAAGGGGAGCCAATGTTTACAGCAAATGGAGAACTATCCCAGTTCACAAACAAGATGATTGAATTTTTAAAGAAATATCATCAAGAATTGGATATGACCCAAATGATTTGTAGAGAACTCGAAACCACGGGTGTGTTGGTGGATAAAAAGATTACCATTGATAAAGATGGACAAAAAATTCAAATTGGTGGATTTCGATGCGTTGATATTGAAAAAATGAATAATCTTGAAGACGCAGTCCTTTCAAAATGGGTGCGAAATGGTTTGATAAGTATTGTGAATAGTCATTTGCAATCCCTTGTTAATTTAAAAGAATTGGTGTCAACAACCCTGAGCTAAAGACTCAGGGGTTTTCTTGCCGGTTTTCTATAAATTTATATGAAACTCCGTCTAAAGGACTTCAATTATTAGAGTTTCGTTTTTCGTTGTGGCTGGTACTTACAGCCATGTATGTTTATATGAAAAGGTAGCCTCCAAGTTTGCCTCAGCAGAGCCCCCCCGATGGGCAATAGGAACCGGCCAATTGGGC
>CAKZLA010000449.1 GCA_937124525.1 uncultured Desulfobacterium sp. | reverse complement strand
CATAATCTCACAAAACGATTATTGTCACTTGAGGTCATTCCTAATCGTGCTGGTGCAATTGAATGGAGAGGGTTTCCAATTTGAAAAGTTTCTCTAAATCTTTTACTTACCCAATAAGCAACCGGACTTCCAGGTATCTTCTTAAGATCAGCAGCAGAAGCATTGAAAAACCACCCACAATCTGGATTTTGAATGGCTTCCTGAATCGCAGTGAGTTTCTCATTTTCTGAATGCCCATCAATAAGACGGAAATAACTCCCTTTCAATTCTGGTAGAGATGAATTCTTAAGAACAAAAGCAGTTGTGGAAACCACCTCTCCACCGATGCTGTCAAAGCCCCTTGCACCCAGATGGGCCATTGAATGAATTGTATTTTGGATCAGGATTGTCTCTCGAAGTTTTTCAAAGGAGGAAAGGAACATCCAACTTTGCATGGTGATCATTCCAACAAAGCTATGTTGAGCTGCAAGTTCAAGATTCCGTTCAATAAAAATTGCAAATAAATCTGATTTACTTTGTGGATAACGATTTTTTGCAAACGCCTTTAACATGGGATTCATCCCCTTTGTTCCCATATACGGCGGATTTGCCACCACGCAATCATATTTTTTTGATAAAAGTTGCGCCTGTTTTACAAGGGGCATCAACTCTCCCAGCTCTTCGCCACTGATAAAACCAATCAGATCATCAGTAAGTTCCCCACTGGATTTAATAATGGATTCAAGTTCTTCAAGTTCTTCAACAATGTCCTCGTGAATGGTGATCAGGGAGCCAAATGTTTTTGCATGCTCAAACAGGTCAATCAGTTCCTGAATGCGAACCCATTTCAAGGTATGGTCTTTCACCTTTCTTATTTTGAGTGCAAACCCCAATTTTTCTTGATCAAGCCCCTTACTCTCAGTGATGGAGATAATATTGGATTTGAGATCCTCCCGCCCAAACAGCCGTCTGTCATCATTTCTGGCACGCATCATCACTGCAAAATTGGCAAGCTGGGCCGCTCTTTTATCAATATCAAGGCCAAAGAGATTCTTTTCAAGGATGAGGCGGGGGATCTCACGGGTGCGGTATCCCCTCTCCAGATAGATCTCTTTTAAAATATCATAGGCTTCCACAAGGATATGACCGGAACCACATGCCGGATCTAAAAAGGTGAGGGTTTCAGGGTTGAGTTCTTTGGGTGTGGTTTCATCCAGCGCTTTTTGAACCTCGGGTTCCTGCCGGGCAGGTTCAATGTAATATTCCATTTTCTCCCCCAGGGAAGAGTCAGGATAGGTGGCAAGCCACATGCGGCCCAAGGTGTTCTGAACCATGTACTTGACAATCCAGTTGGGGGTGAAAAGCTGGGTGGCCGCCGGAATATCCTCGCTTTTGACCTGCTTTCCGATCACCTCATCCTTTTTTTCAGAAATATAGAACTGATAGATCCAGCCGATGATCTCCACATCCTCCCACAGGTCTTCCTCCACCTGGGTGACAAGGGTGTGCATGGGGGAGCCGGTGTGGAGCAGATTATCCGGCAATAATAACGCTTCTTCATTGTCCAGCTTCTCGAACAGAAAGGGCATGGCCTTGTGAAGGGCGTTGCACTGGGCCATGAGGAGCATTCGGAAAAGTTCGTTGTCCCTGTCTCCGGCCAGTTTAAGCTCAATCACTTTTTCCCTGTTCAGGCCCGGCAGATCCACATCAGCAGCATGGGTGATGATCTCAGGATGGTTAGAGCCGTCCGGGCTGCTCAGCACCCGGTAGCCATGATCCAGGAAATCATGGAGTTCCATGTAGCGGATGGCCACAAATCGATTGAACCAGGTGTAGGCACAGGACCGGATAAACATCTCAAATCCCCATGCGTTGACGCGCTGGACCAGCTTTTCACGTTGCTCGCCTTCTCTTCGGGAGACCGCCTGATCTCCGATGATGGCCACATCCCCCTCAAACCGGATGGGCTCAATGTGGTCTTCATGGATACCGAAGCGGGCGGCTCTTTCGGTGACGGCCTGGATGAAGTCTGTTCTGGCCTGGGGGGCGTATGCTTTGATTTGGGCGGTGTTCATTTTTTCCTCGTTTTAAACCTGGTAAATTGCGAAAAAAAGCTGCCACTAATGGGGACGTCTACTTCAATCAAACGGGTTTGGGGGCAAAAAACGATCCAACACCTCATTCAATCGTTGTTTAAATACATTGAGACTTGGCATGTCCACAATTCGATGAACGTCAATTTTCCCCTGATCTATTTTATCATTCAGCAGTTCCCTTGTAACAGACCGACCCAAATATGTTTCCAGCTGTTGTTTTAAGTTATTGGGGGAGTTGTCATTCCCGGACTCATTTTCCAATGACTCACAATGCTGATATTCCTGGCGTAAGGCGCATAACAACCAAGCCTCAGATTTTGGTTTTGGGAGCATGGGAAGGCCTGTTTCAACTTTTTCAATCTGAAAACCGTTGAGAATGGATTCCCATTTATGTTGCCACTCTCCTCTGCCGGAACTTGCGCGATTGTCGGTGTCCCGGAAAAGTACCGGGATCATCTCTTTCATTTCCCAATTCCGGGACTGACTTTCTTCCTGGAGAATAAGTGCCATGGCCCTGGCATTTTTAAAATAATACCTCGTTTCAGCTGGAGATTTTTTTCCTCGGCGTGATCGTGCCTTTAAGCGTTTGGATTTTACAGCCAACTCATGCTCTGAGATGATTTTGTAACAGCTTTATGGCCATGATTTCTTCTTCAAGATGACTCAGCAATGT
>CAKZLA010000448.1 GCA_937124525.1 uncultured Desulfobacterium sp. | reverse complement strand
GTCTGTCAGAATAGCGAAGGGCCCGGACGATGCCGGGCCCTTGCTCAAATATTTAGCGGAATGGTGGGGAATACAGCAGGCCGCCTTCGGTCCACTGTGCGTTCAGACCACGCGCCAGACCGATCGGAGTGTCTTCGCCGATGTTCTTGGCAAAGATCTCGCCATAGTTGCCGCCCGAAGCGATCGCACGCTTGGCCCATTCGGCATCCAGACCCAGCATTTCGCCCAGGGTGCCTTCGGATCCCACAATAAGTTTGTGGAGCTGGTAGCCCGTGGCTTCCACCCTTGTCCTTGCCCCAAGGGAAACAAGGCTTCCGTTGGCCAGCACCACCTTCATGCCAAGGACGCTGTCCCGGGTGGCCCCGTATTTAACGGACCGCACCCCACTTGCGTTGTTTCCGATTTCGCCGCCAATGGTGGCGATCCTGCTGGAGGCAGGGGTGGGGGGATAAAAGACCCCAAAGGGTTTGAGTGCGTAGTTCAGATCATCATCCACAACGCCTGGCTGAACCCTGCAAAAGACATCAGAAGGGTTAATCTCAAGTATTTTGTTCATCCGCTTCATGTCCAGGGTGATGCCACCCCTTACCGCCACGGTCTGCCCGCACATTCCAGATCCCCCACCCCGGGTGATCACGGGAATTTTTTCCTGGTTTGCAAATGCCATGACCTGTTGAACCTGTTCGGTATTTTCCGGTCTCACCACCACCCAGGGGCTGGCAGAATGAACCGAGGAGTCTGAACCGTAAATGAAGAGATCAGCCGGATCATTCTTTACATTTTCTTCTCCAACAATATTTTTAAGCCTGGGTATATCTATTTTTTCCATTACCCTTCTCCCTAATTATCTTTTACCATATGGATATTAAACCTCAGGTCTTGGCAATACGCCTGCGCGTTCTGCAATTTCAGGAACCTTGTGCTCCCACTCAATGGCCATGAGATGAACCCCGGAAACACCTTTCATCTCTTTGAACTCTTCAATCTGCTCACATGCGATCTTAATGCCCTCATCGGCAACCATTTTCTTGTCAACACCCTGGAGCCGTTTGATAATCTCTTCGGGGACATCCATACCCGGCACTTTTTTTTGCATATATCTTGCCATACCAATACTCTTCATGGGGGTAACCCCGGGAAGGATGTAAACTTTTTCCGTCAATCCCATGTCATTGGCCCGGCAAATCCATTCACGGATTTTGGGCATATTATAGACACACTGGGTCTGGATGAAATCGGCACCGGCAGCAACCTTTTTGGCCAGACGATGGACCCGCCATTCAAAGGGCTCTGCAAAGGGGTTGGCGGCTGCACCAATGAACATTTGGGGGGGAACGTCAATATCGGCACCCCCCAGAAATTTGCCTTCATCGCGCATGTTTTTAACCAGGCTGATGAGCTGCATGGAATCAATGTCAAATACCCCCTTGGCCTGGGGATGATCCCCAAAGGTCTGGTGATCCCCTGACAGACAAAGCATGTTACGCATGCCATGGGCATAAGCCCCGATAATATCTGCCTGCATTGCCAGACGGTTTCTGTCCCGGCATACCATCTGAAAATTGGGTTCAACCCCCTCTTCCAGGCAAATCATGGATGCGGCCCAGCTGGACATTCTGACCATGGCGGTCTGGTTATCGGTAATATTGGCCATGTCCACCATGCCTTTGAGATGGCTTACTTTCTCCCTAAGGGCTTCCACATTGGCTCCCCTTGGTGGCCCCACCTCCCCGGTGAAGGCAAAATGTCCGGCCTTGAGTACTTTTTCCAGATTACTTCCTGATTTCATATTAATTTCTCCCTGAATATTTAAATATGTTTCATCACCGGATCATCTTAACCACGGGCTTTAACACGGGCTTCGTAGCCTGGCTGAATCACTTTTCGGGGTTTCTGATTACTCCAGTCATTGGGAGGGGATAATTTAATGATCTGATCCAGACGTCCCTGACCTGCCAGCCGCTCATAGATCTGAAACCATGCACAGGGCTGTTCCGGATCAATTTCACAGGCCCCTTGGTTGGTTCCGCCACAGGGGCCGTTGAAAAGGCCCTTGGCACACATGGTCACAGGGCAGATGCCAGCTGTCATATCCAGAACGCAATTGCCACAGGCCCGACATTTTTCCTCGTACCAGCCCACATCCAGATTTACACCGATAAAATTGGTGTTCACTGCCGGCAGCACGGGTTTGTCCGGAAATCGCTGGGCCAGAAACTGAATACCGGCACCACAGGCCATGGAAAGAAAGGCATCATACTCCCCTGCTTTGCTCTCCAGTTCGTCAAGAAATTCCATGTCACACTGGCGCTCCAGTGTCTCTGCACCAAGCTCAATATTTTCCCTGCCACAGGCCAGATTCAGCTCTGCATTCAATGTTTCAACTTCCTTGGACCCGCCAGCCAGACATACGGCAACACAGGTACCACATCCAACGGTCAGGACTTTTTTATAGCCTGACACCATATTTTTGATCTCGTCAAAGGGTTTTCTTTCCGCAACAATCATGGATACTCCTATAGTCTATGGAAAAATAAAATCATTCTTAAATTAAATGGTATTTTCATTTATAGAGGTTGAATTCAACGTCAGATAATATCAAGCCCAATGTGTCCAAACCTTAAGAGATCTGGAACCAAAATCCGGACATTCCAGCCGCCAATAGCCATAACCAATTGATATTAAATATATTTTTATTTCTTGGAGGATATGTCGTAATGAACGAAATTTGGAACGAAATCCTGGATTATCCGGAAGTAAATTCATCATTGCAACCCACCCCGAACCGGACACAACAAGTTGTACCTGATTCAGGGTGGGTGCATATTCCAGTGCTTATTGTCCGGGCGCTTACTGTTCTGAACGTTTTTTCAATGATTCATAACGCGCATTGACATCTGATTCAATCTTTGCTCTCAACCGTTTTGACTCTTCGGGAAAGCTCTTTTCAAGGGCTGCAAAACGATTCTCTCCGGCCAGAAACTCCTGGAGGGTCCCGTCAGGCGCTTTTGAATCCAGAACAAACGGATTTTTCCCCTCTTCCCCAAGCATTGGATTGAACCTGTATAAAGGCCAGAATCCTGACTCCACGGCAAGCTTGGATTCAAGCTGGGTTTTGCCCATGCCCTTTCTGATACCTTGGTTGATGCAGGGAGCGTAACAGATAACCAGGGAAGGTCCTGGATAACTTTCAGCCTCAACAAGGGCCTTAATGGTCTGCTGTTTGCTGGCTCCCATTGAAATTGATGCCACATAAACATACCCATAGTTCATCATCATTCCGCCAAGATCTTTTTTACCGATCTTCTTTCCGGATGCGGCATATTTTGCAATGGCACCGGTGGGTGTTGATTTGGAAGATTGACCACCCGTGTTGGAGTAAACTTCGGTATCCAGCACAAGGATATTGATATCATCGCCGGAAGCCAGGACATGATCAAGACCCCCATAGCCGATATCATAGGCCCAGCCATCGCCACCAAAAATCCAGTGGGATTTTTTAACCAGAAGATCCCTGTCGTTGTAGATGCTGTCAAGGAGTGTATTGCCGGTATTGCCGTTCAACTGGACCTTGAGCTTGTCGGCGTTAAGCTGTGACGCTTCGGCATTGTTCATCCCGTTAAGCCATCCCTCAAGGGTATCTTTTATCTCCTGGTTGATATCAGAAGCAAGGGCCTCCCTGACCGTGGAGGCAAGGATTTTTCTTCGATTGTCAAAGGCAAGCATCATGCCATAGCCATATTCGGCGGCATCCTCGAAGAGTGAGCTTGCCCATGCAGGTCCTCGCCCCTCACTGTTGGTGCAATAGGGTGCAGTGGGAGCAGATCCCCCCCAGATAGAAGTACACCCGGTTGCGTTGGCAACGGTCATTCGCTCACCAAAAAGCTGGGTGAGTACCTTGACGTATGGGGTTTCACCACATCCTGCGCAGGCACCGGAGAACTCAAGCAGGGGCTGGTAGAATTGACTGCCCTTTACACTGTCGCGTTTTCCCAAATCGTCCTTAAAGGGAATCGTAAGGGAAAATTCATGGTTTGGAATCTCTTTGTCTGTCTGGGTGGCCAGCGGTTTCATCACCAGGGCAGGTACCTTTGCAGGACATATATCAGCGCAATTGCCACATCCCTGGCAATCCAGAGGATTGACCTGCATTCTGAAACTGTAATTCTTCAGATCCTTGCCCTTTCCACCAATGGTCTCAAAGGCTGAAGGCGCATTCTTGAGTTCTTCTTCTGTGGCAACAATGGGAATAATGGCAGCATGGGGGCAGACAAAGGAGCATTGGTTGCACTGAATGCAGTTATCAGCAATCCATTCAGGAACCTTGATAGCAACGCCACGTTTTTCATACTTACTGGTTGAGTTGGGAAACAGTCCGTCAACGGTAAAAGCACTCACAGGAAGCGCATCCCCCTTCTGGGCGATGATCGGCCGCATGACATTGTCCACATAGTCAATGTCAGTCTTTTTAATCTCCATGCTTCCAGATGCTGTTGCCCATGATTCGGGGATCTCAATTTCCATAAGATTATCAAGTGTTCTATCAACGGCATCTATGTTCATCTGGACGATTTTATCGCCCTTTTTACCATAGGTTTTTTTAATATCTGCCTTGAGAAGTTCAATGGCCTTTTCAAAGGGAATCACATTGGCAAGTTTAAAAAAACAGGTCTGCATGATCATGTTGATCCTGTTGCCAAGTCCCACCTCACCTGCGATCTTTACGGCATCCACGTTAAAAAACTTCAGCTTTTTGTCATAGATTA
>CAKZLA010000447.1 GCA_937124525.1 uncultured Desulfobacterium sp. | reverse complement strand
ACCAGCTACAAGCTGGTGGATTTAAAGCTCGGCGGGCTAAACCGCCGACTGGAAGAAAATGCGTCTTAAAGACGGTGGTTTTAACCACGGGTCGAGCGCCAAAGGCGGGCTAAAGCCACCTATGGGAAAATAAACTCCCCCAAATAATGCCAATAAGCCAAGCCTGCCCCCTCTCCAATTAATCATCAAGAGATAAATAATTGAGAAGCTTCCCGGAAAGCCAGGTCCCAGTGATGGCCAGGGACTCCATGTCCAGATATTCGGCTGTGGTTTGCCGATACAAGATGGAAGCCGCCGCCGGAAACTCTTCATCACGGTCATTAAAATTGATCGTCACCGGAATCCTGGGTAGCACATTAACCACAAGGGAAACATCATAAGTATCTGAAAACTCACCCTTTTCTGCCCCCATGGAATCACAGGCATCCTTCAACAAATGACATTTCCCGGCAAAAGCCTGTTCCAGGGTCTTGTTTGTATTACTGGTAAAATAAGATATCAACGGACCGGAGTCCTTGAAATCTCGGAATGTCATCCAGTCCCCGCCGGGCACAACCGCCTTGTCTGGACACATGAGAATGTATTTCAAAAGCACCACAGCCACGGAAAAACCACATCGCTTTCCGGACAAATCATAAATCCCTTCCGGCCCAATGGTAAACCACTGGTCATAAAAAGGGAGGCATAGATGCGTTTCTTTCATCTTGCCTCCCAATGTTTCTGCCCGGCTTTTCAGATCTATCTGTTCTAACTCTTTAAGGTAGTTCGCATAGGTCTCTTCAAAAACTTCCGATTTACCAAAACCCATTTTTTCTCCCTTTGTTTCCCAATGCTTAGGGTTAATCATAAGATGATCCGCTATGCGGAAAGCAGATTCACACCCATCAAAAACAACCTAACCTGGACAAGCCAGAACCAAAAAGGCTTTCTTATTCTCTTGCCAAAATAACACGAAAATAAGAGATAAGAATCTAAATAATAATACTTACTTTCAAATTCTTAGATTATCGCCACAATGTGGCCGAGGTTATGATCAAGCCCCAATGTTCAACTCAGGGCAAGCATACGTTGCTACGTGATGAATACAAAAATTACAACCTGTCCTGGAAATCATAACCTGCTTTTAAAGGTGGAGAATCAGCGTTATTTCCAAAATGGAGACATATCTCGCAACCGCTGTATGATCCCTGGCATGACCTCAATGATATGATCCATCTCTTCCATGGTATTATAGGTGGAAAGGGAAAAACGAATGGTGCCATGGGCAGACTCAAAGGGGACCTTCATGGCCATGAGAACATGAGAAGGGTCCAGGGAACCTGATGTACACGCCGACCCGGAGGAGGCGCAAATGCCCGCCTGATCCATCAAAAGCAAAATAGATTCACCCTCCACCGCATCAAACCCAATGCTCAGGGTGTTGGGAAGGCGATGATCCTTCTCTCCGTTCACCGAAGCCGAAGGAATTTTTTCCAGTAAACCCGCCTCAAGATAATCCCGCATGGCCTTCACCCGGGTATCCATCTCTTCAAGATGTGTTCCGGCAAGTTCGCATGCCTTTCCAATACCAATGATGGAGGCTGTATTTTCGGTTCCGGCACGGCGACCACCTTCCTGGTGTCCACCTTTAAGAAAGGGATGAAATTTTACTCCCTTCTTGACATACAGAACCCCGATGCCCTTGGGTGCATGGATCTTATGGCCGGACAGGGAAAGCATGTCAATGGGGGCCTGACTGACATCAATGGGTACCTTGCCCGCAGCCTGGACCGCATCTGTGTGGAACAGGATGCCTTTTTCCGAAGTCTTTTGGGCAATCTCTTCCACGGGAAAAATCACCCCGGTTTCATTGTTGGCCCACATGAGGGTCACAAGGGCGGTGTCATCGTCCATGCTGGCGTACAAAAGCTGGGTATCCAGCCGTCCCATATTGTCCACGGGTACAAATGTGGTGCGGTAGCCTTCTTGTTCCAGGGATTCACACAGGCTTTTCACCGCAGGATGTTCCACCGCCGAGGTGATAATGTGTTTTTTGTCAGGATTGGCTGCCAGGGCCGATAAAATAGCGGAATTGTCACTCTCGCTACCGCAGCTGGTAAAGACGATCTCTCCGGGATCAGCATGGATAAGGTTTGCCACCTTCTGCCTGGCTTCCTTTAATTTCAAGCCCACATTGCCCCCAAAGGAGTGCATGCTGGAGGGGTTTCCATACAATTCAGAGAAATAGGGCAGCATCTCTTCCAACACTTCGGGCGCCACCATTGTGGTGGCATTGTTATCCGTGTATACCGTCTTCATATTGTCCTCCCGGCTCAGGCTTCGACCTTTGCAGCTTCTACGATTTGTTCAATTTTTTCCAAACATTTTCCACATCCACCGCCAGCCTTGAGATAACAGGTGACATCTTCTACAGACTCCAGGCTTTTGTCCTTCACAGCTTCAATGATTTCAAGATCGGTGACCCCAAAGCATTCACAGACCACATTTCCGGGTTTTTCCTGGATTTGGATACCACGATAGTCATTAATGGCTTTTCTCAAGGCATCCTGTCCCATGACGGAACAATGCATTTTTTCCTTGGGCAGTCCATCCAGATAATCGGCAATGTCTTCATTGGTCAATTTTGCGGCATCATCCAGGGTCAGGCCCTTTACCATCTCCGTCAAGGCAGATGAGGAGGCCACGGCACTGGCGCAGCCAAAGGTCATGAAGCTGGCATCGGTGATTCTGCCATTATTATTTACTTTAAGAAATAGTTTTAATGCATCCCCACAGGAAAGAGAACCGGTCTCTCCCACGGCATCGGGGCTTTCCATAACTCCTGAATTTCTCGGATTGAGAAAATGATCTTTTACTTTATCTGAGTATTCCCACATAGTTATTCCTCCTTTTACACAAAATCGAACCAAATCCATGATTTTCTTTAAATCATAAAATATATTTATTTGTAAAGCTACTTGGCATATTCATTCAAACCAATCAAGGCTTGATTCGGATTTGATCAAACAACCTGCTCTTTGGGGGAATTCCAAGTTAAACAATGTGATGATCAGTGCCGAAGAATCTGGTTCAAGTATCATTTCAATTCTGGATTTAAACATACTACATTGTATCAGCTTGTCAATCTTCTTCATTAGAATTCCATGGATTGTAAAAAAATGAGGGGGGCAGGTTTACTGTTATGGCATTATCTATTATGTTTTGAGTTCGCACCAGTCCTGATCAATAACATAATGCCTTTGTCACTATTGCTTTATTGACATGGGGTGCAACACAAAAAAGTCATTAAAATGGGGACAGACCACGGTTTTTTTCCACACCCGACAACCGGGGTCTGGTTTGCATTAAAGAGATAGCCGCCCTTCTGGAAAGCCGTGGCGTATGGACGTCCTTTTTGTCAACAGGAAGATATCTTTACATTTGTCTCGTAATATGGAGTCCCCTCCCCCACAGTGCTTGCCATATCAGCCGTCAGCCTATTTACCCCATGACCTTCCTTGATCCACCCGCCACGCTCCGTGACCAGACAATCCCTTCGCATTGACTTATCTGTACGAAGCAGTGCTTTGAGACTTCCTGTCGGACTTTTCACCATAACGGGATTGCCGTCCTGAAGTTCCATTTTTTCGGCTTCTGCCGGGTGGAGTATGACCTCCGGCAGCGGAGCATGGTCCGCCATGGTTCGCTCGGAACAGATGTGATCGTGCGCCGCAACCGTCAAGAACGTATATGGGTAAGTGGAATCTTTGGATTTTAACCCGGCTGGATCAAATGCTGTCATAAATTCAAATTTTCCCGAGGGTGTGGGGAAAATTTTATCCAGATATGGTGCCATGGGTTCCGGTATACGAAAATGCCCACTTTGCAGTGCATCCATGCTGCAGCCCCACGCCCTGATAGGCGAACAGATGTCAAACAGCCATTTTTCTGAGCTCCGGCAAAACCGATCCGCAAATGAAAATCGGTTTGCCAGTTCTGAAAACATCTTAAAATCGGTTCGGCACTCCCCCATGGGCTCTATGGCCTTGTTGACCGGACCGACATAGTTGTGGCCGTAGCTGGCCATCACATCATCTTCTTCCAAAAACGTGGTTGCGGGCAAAAAGATATCTGCCAGTTCCGCTGTATCATCCATGAAGTGACCGCTGTAGACGATAAACTCCGTTTTCTGGAATGCCTGGATCACCTTTTCAGAATTGGGAGCCATACAGACCGGATTGCCCGCCGTGATAAAAATCATACGGATTTTAGGGTGATCCGCATCCAAAAGCTCCTGGCCAATAAGCGGCATCAAAAGTGTTCTTCTGGCCGGGTTGAGATGGTCTCCCCAATATTGCTGATCGTAGGGCCCGTACTCTTCAAAGCCCTGGCTCACCCCTCCACCTTCCACACCGATATTACCTGAAATAGCGCCCAGAGCATCAATGGCACGTATGGAGTGGTGGGCGTTTTTATGTCGATGAAGCCCCCAACCGAGCAGAATCGAAGTAGGCTTGCAGTCAATGAGGGTTTCGGCAAGATATCGGGCATCTTCTGTTGTAACTCCGGCTCTGTCACAAAGTTCTGTTAAATGATAAGAGTCAAGAATGGTTTTGTATGCTCCAGAACCCACGGTGTGATTTTCTAAAAACCGCGTATCTTCAGCCCCGCGCTTATACAAGATTTTGGCGGCAGCCATGGCCAGATACACATCCATTCCAGGAGCAGGGGCGATATAGCGATCAGCAAGAGCGGCACTGCGGTTTCGAAAAGGATCAATAACGATAACTCTGGCGCCTCTCTTCCTGATATCTTTTATGATCGGTACCAGGCTGATATTGGTAGTGACCGGATTTCTTGCCCAGAGTATCATAGCTCTGGAATTGTAGTGGTCCAGGGGATCATGGGATATCCGAATCCCCAAATCCAGATTTTGGGATGCCTGTCCTGTACCGCCGCACAGGGACCCGCGCAGGGTGGTCACGCCGCCGAACAGGTTGAAAAAATATTTGTTCAACAGCTTGAGGGCCGTTCGCTCACCATATCCCTGGTAATAAAGAATGGCCTCCGGCCCATCCTGGTCGCGGATCTCCTTCATCCTGTCGGCTATCATGTCCAGGGCACTATCCCAGGAAACCTTCTGCCAACCTGACGTGCCACGTACCATGGGGGTGGTCACTCGCTCTTCACTGTAAGCCCTGGTAATATAATTCCGCGTCTTGTGGCATGCCACCCCCCTGGTCAACGGATGTTCAGGAGAGCCGGTCAGCCGGACCAGACGTCCATCCCGGACAGTCGCCACCAGCCCGCAGGTGTTAGGGCAGTCCCTTGTACAGGTTGTGATAATTTTCTTTGTGGTACTCATATGCCGCCTCATTACACGATTAAAATCCAAACCGACACTTCCATAAAAATAGCAAAATAGAGGACAAAAAATAGGAGACAGACCACGTTTTTTCTCCGCCCCCTTATTATTGATGAACCTGTAAAAAGTCAGCTCAGGAAATTTTATCCACATCATACATGGGTTAAGTTTTATTCGCACACAATAAATTGTGGTGAATAATTTAACTTCGGACTTTTTTTTAGATATCATCATTTTTGATGCGTAAAAACATCTTTAGTTGATTAAAAGCACTAACGCAAACCATTTTAAAGGTGTGGAAAAGCCTGAACCGTTAAAGCATGTACTTTCCAGATATTGGTTCAGACGAATAACAGACGAACATTGATTTATCTATAAAGTCTCCAATATGCTATTCACATTGCCCAACCAAAATGTCATTATTGATCCATCTTAAGGACATCAGGACAAAAACCGTGGTCTGTCCCCCATTTTTCATTTTTATAACTCACTTCATCCACCTCGGTCAGTCTGCGGTACCACAGGTTCGGAATGGTATTATTGCTGGAGGACTCTTTTATCAGGCTTATTCCCGGAGCAATCAGGCATCAAGCCGGATTTATTCTTGCATTCCCACCGAGTCATGGTATCATATTTAAACTTTTTCTCCCCAACCATCACCGGGTGAAAGCTCCAGACATGGCATCAAAAGAAGACAAGCAAGGAGCTTAAAGAATGAAACCAAACAAGGCCAAGGCCATGATGCTTGCCAAGCGTCAATTGGCTGAATTTGTCTGTGATGCGGTGAATCTGGAGGGTATCAATTTCACCCTTCCGGAAGTCCAGACCCTGCTGGACGGTATTACCGTAGGGGGCCACAGCATAACAGATCAGCAGATCACATTGAATCAGGCCAAGGCATGGAAAACGCTTTTTGAATGGGTGAAACAGGACAAGTTTGAAATAAGCATTGAAAAGATCTGCGCCCTTCACCAGATAGCAGCAAAAGAGGAGGGCCTGGATTGGGGACAATTCAGAACCGGAGGGGTAACCATTGCAGGAACAAATTATATGCCCCCCAAGGCAAATTTATTGCCGGGGTTGTTTGAAAAAATGTACAATGATGCAAATGATCTTTCAGATATCTATGACAGGGCTATCCATTTTTTTCTGACCATGGCCAGGTGCCAATTCTTCTATGATGTAAACAAACGCATGGGACGATTTGTCATGAACGGCTACCTGTTGAGCCATGGATATCCGGCCATAAACCTGCCAGCCAGTAGACAGCTTGAATTTAATCGCCTGATGCTTGATTTTTATAACTCGGGGAAACAAAAAGAAATGAATTCCTTTTTACGTTCCTGTCTGGACAAAAGGGTCATGGAAATTATGGAAGAATGAGAAGCATTAGACTCGATGAATTCCTTTTTATCTCCCTGTTTGGGTAAAAGATGAAAACAATAGCCAAGCCGTACAGGGGAAGTAACGCCTTTCAAACCACGGAGGATCTTGATGAAAAAAATTTTTATAAGTGTTCTGGTACTTTTAAGCTTTACCCTGGGGCTTTGCCCGGGGGTATATGCCGGAGAAAAAGTGTTGAAAATAGGCATTTCCAAGGAGCCTGCCAAACTTAATCCGGTGTTAATCCCCGGCATTTATGGCGAGGCCCTGGCCGGAAATATTTTTGACACCCTTATTTCCTTTAAAGAGAGTGCATCCACCCCGGCCCCCTGCCTGGCCCAAAGCTGGGAGATCACCGAAGATGGCAAACAATACACCTTTCATTTAAGAAAGGACGTCAAGTTTCACAATGGACAGTCCTTTACATCTGCAGATGTAAAGTTCACCATTGAAGCCATCATGGACCCGGCCAATGCCTCCCCCAGCAAAGAGTTCTTTGCCCCGGTGGATCGAGTGGAAACCGTGGATGATTACACGGTAACCCTGTTTTTAAAAGATGCCTATGCCCCCCTTCTTTTGGCCCTTGGCAGTGCCACCTCGGGCATTCTGCCCAAAGAACTGGCCTCCCGGGTGGGCATGGACGAATTTGACCGCCATCCCGTGGGTACCGGCGCCTTCATGTTTTTGGAGTGGCTGCCGGACGAGCGCATTGTGCTGACAAAAAACCCCGATTATTTCCTGGGCACCCCCAATCTGGATAAGGTCATTTTCCGCCCGGTTCCCAAACCTGAAGTCATGGCGGCCGAGATTGAATCCGGCGGTATTGACATTGCCCACCAGCTACTGCCCCAGGATATCAGCCGCCTTGCCAAGGATGACCGCCTCAAGGTGATGACCATCCCCGGCCTTGGCAACTCCTACATTGGTTTTTCATACAAAAAACTGCCCTTTGCCGATGTGCGGTTTCGAAAAGCCATTTACCACAGTGTTCCCTTTAATGCCGCCATCAAGGGCATCTGGCGAGGCGTGGGAGAACGGGCATACACCTGGATTCCCCCGGGCGTTTTCCCCGAAGACACAGAATACATGAAAAAAAGTGCCCTGGCCCATGATCCCCAAAAAGCAAAAACCTATTTTGATGAATTAAAAAAAGAGGGTCTTCTTAAAGACAACTTTGAATTTCCTATTTACACATCCCAAAACCCCTATCGGGTTAAAATTGCCACAGCCGTTGCCACAGAGTTGAGAAAATACGGACTCAAGGCCCGGGTGGAATCCCTGGAATGGGGCACATTGTTTCCCATTCTAAAGGCAGATTCGGGCTTTTACATCATGGGATGGGGCTCGGTGCCAGACCCGGATCGATGGACCTACAAAATTTTTCACAGCGGCTCTTCCATGAATTTTTCCATGTATGAACTGCCGGAAATTGACAAAGCTCTGGATCTTGGCAGAACCCTGGTGGGAACAGACAAGCGCGGGGAACAATATAAAAAGGTAATGCGAAAAGCATTAACCCAGGATTATATCCACATTCCCCTGGTATTTAAAAGTGTCACCGCCATTTGCAGCACCCGGGTAAAGGGGTTTAAACCCTCGGCCCAGGACTATTTCCATCTGGTCACGGAAAAACGCAATGTCTCAGTGGAGTAATTAATGCTCAATTACACCCTGAGACGATTGCTGCTCCTTGTACCACTGCTGTTTTTCATATCGGTGATGATCTTTGGCATCTTAAAGCTAACACCGGGTGATCCGGCAGTGGTACTTCTGGGGGAAAGAGCAACCACAGAAGCCCTGGAGCTCACCCGGGAAAAGTACGCCCTGAACAAACCCGTTCATATCCAGTATATAAAGATGATGACCCATTTGTTCACCGGGGAACTTAAATCCATCTATTACCGGGAAAATGTGATCATGGTGGTGCTCAAAAAAATGAAACCCACCCTGGAGCTGGGGGGGGCAGCCATGATACTTGCCATACTGGTCTCCATCCCCGCCGGCATTATCTCGGCGGTGAAGCGAAACTCCTTTTTTGATTACGCCTCCATGACCACGGCTTTGTTCGGCATATCCATACCGGTGTTTTTCACGGGCATATTACTGATTTATTTTTTTGCGGTGAAGCTGCGCTTGCTGCCAGCATCGGGGTACGGCGGGGGTATGTTCACCGTGGAAGGGATTCGCCACCTTATCATGCCAGCCTTTGTGCTATCCTTTACCCTCATGGCCTCCACCACCCGCATCACCAGGGCCGCCATGCTGGATGTGATCAAAGAAGATTATATCCGAACAGCAAGGGCCAAGGGGGTTAAAGAATTCTCAGTGATAATGGTCCATGCTTTTAAAAATGCCCTGATGCCCGTCACCACTAACCTTGGTAACCAGATTGCCCGGCTCTTTGCAGGAGCCGTGCTCACAGAAACGGTGTTTGCCTGGCCCGGGGTGGGACGACTGGCCGTCAACGCCATATTCCGCAGGGATGAACCCCTGGTGTTTGGATGCGTGCTCATCCTCTCCTTTATCTATGTGGTGGTAAACCTTCTGGTGGATCTTTTTTACGGTGTCATTAACCCCCAAATCCGTTACGAATAGGAAACTCTTTTAATTTAGACTGCCCAGGGTCGTTTGGGGGGTATACCCACCCAAAGGAAATACAAAGTATTTTTGAAGACTGACAAAATTAAAATTGCTGACCAATTAGATTCTTATCTCTTATTTTCGTGTTATTTTGGCAAGAGAATCAGAACGCCTCTTTGGTTCCGGCTTGTCCAGGTTAGGAAAAAACATGGTTCATTTGAAATCCTTTTATCTGTTTATCCTCTCCATGCTTTTCCAGGTGTGGTGGCTCCCCATGGCATCCCGGGAGTGGATCTCCTATGGTCTTTTCACCTTGATGACCCTGGGGGTGGGCCTTTTCACCCTTGCCATGGACAAAAACAATAAACATCAGGCCGCAAAAACCATGAAAGGAAGCCGGGAACTCATGTGGCTGCGCCTGAAAAAGAACAAAACCGCCATGGGGGCCATGGGGGTGCTGATTCTCCTTGGCTATCTCACCGTTCTGGCCCCTTTTATCACCCCCCAGAGCCCCCTGGATACCGACTGGGGGGCATTGTCCCAGGGCATATCTTCCACCCACTGGCTGGGCACCGATGACATGGGCCGGGATATCTTTGCAAGAGCCCTTTTCGGCATCCGGGTGGCCATGGGCATCGGCGTCACCGCCGTGGTGCTCAACACCTTTATTGGCACATTTCTTGGGCTTCTGGCGGGCTATTATGGCGGAAAAACCGATACCTTAATCATGCGAATTTTGGAGGTGTGGAATGCCATTCCCTTTATTTTACTGGCCATTGCCATCATGGCGGCCCTGGGAACGGGCATCGGGAAACTGATTCTCATTGTGAGCCTTTCCAACCTCATGGCCTTTGCAAGGATCATCCGGGGATCGGTGCTCACCGTTAAAGAACATGACTACATTGCCGCAGCCCGGGTCATCGGCATCACAGACACCAGCATCATCCTTCGCCATGTGCTGCCCAACTGCATATCCCCCATCCTGGTCCTGGCAAGCCTGAGCATCGGGGAGACAATTTTAATCATTGCAGGACTCTCCTTTCTGGGCCTTGGCATCCAGCCCCCCATGCCAAGTCTTGGGGGAATGCTGGCCAATGGACAGCAGTTTCTCCATGAAAATTTTCTTATGTCCCTGGTGCCCGGGGTGACCATTCTCCTCATCGTTCTATCCTTTAACCTCTTTGGTGACGGGGTCCGGGATGCCCTGGACAGCAGACTCAATGATTAAAGGAAGGGCAGTGGCCTGGGTTATCAAATTTTTGACACACCGCCAAGCATAAACACAGAATTTAACAAGAACGACAACACCGCAGGCCTGACCCATTCGCGCCAATACGAAAATAAGAGATAAGAATCTAAATGGAAGAGACAATGACCCAAGGGCCTTTGCTGGAAATTAAAAACCTGGAAACCATTTTTTTCACCGATGACGGTATCATCAAAGGGTGTGACGGGGTGAGCCTGAAGGTGAACCCAGGGGAAACCCTTGCCGTGGTGGGGGAATCTGGATCAGGAAAATCCGTGACAGCCATGTCAATATTGAATCTCATCCCCGACCCACCCGGAAAAATCATTGGCGGAGAAATTCTATTCCAGGGCCGGAACCTTGTGGGGCTTGGCAAGGAGGATATGCGCAAAATAAGGGGCAACCACATTGCCATGATCTTCCAGGAACCAATGACATCATTAAATCCTGCCATGACCGTGGGGGATCAGATTGCAGAAAGTGTGATCCTCCACCAGCACCTGGACAAAAAGGCAGCCCTTGAAAAAGCGGAAGGAATGCTCCATCTCGTGGGCATACCAGCCCCGGCCCAGCGTCTGAAGGAATACCCCCACCAGATGAGCGGGGGCATGCGCCAGCGGGTGATGATCGCCATTGCTCTGGCCTGTACTCCCAGCCTTCTCATTGCCGATGAGCCCACCAGCGCCCTGGATGTCACCATCCAATCCCAGATCCTGAAGCTGATGAAAAAGTTACAGGAACAGATGGGCATGGCCGTGGTCCTCATCACCCATGACATGGGGGTGGTGGCGGAAACCGCAGACAAGGTGGCCGTGATGTACTGCGGCAGCATTGTGGAGTATGGCACAAGCCATGATATTTTCTTTAATGCAAAACATCCTTATTTACAGGGCCTGAAGCAGTCGGTGCTCTCCATTGATGACATTATGGATGAACTGCCGGTGATTAAAGGCAATATCCCTGATCCCCTGCATCTGCCCCCGGGGTGCCGGTTTGAACCCAGATGCCCCCGGGCCATGGAAATCTGCAAAAAAAAGCGGCCACAGCCCATCTATTTCAACCAGGAGCACCATGCCTGCTGCTGGCTCCATGGAGGCGACCATGACACCAAATCCTGAGACCAGACCCCGGACACCCTCCCCTTCCCCGGAAAATGCTCCGCCAGACACCCCCATGGACACCGAACTTGAAAAGGTCCTTTCCGTCAAGGATCTCAAGGTCTACTTCCCTGTTAAAAAAGGAATTTTCAAAAAAACCCTGGGCCATGTCAAGGCTGTGGACGGGGTCTCCTTTGACCTTTTTAAGGGTAAAACCCTGGGGCTTGTGGGGGAATCGGGGTGCGGTAAAACCACCGTGGCCAAAGCCCTGGTAAAGCTTGTCCCTGCCCACCAGGGGCAGGTGATCTGCCAGAATCAGGATCTATTGACGGCCCCGGCCCCGGAGCTTAGAAAACTGAGAAAAAACATCCAGATGATCTTCCAGGACCCGTTCTCCTCCCTGGACCCCAAGATGACCGTGGGCAACATCATTGGCGAGGCGGTGAAATTCCACCGACCCGGAGAAGATGTCAGAAAACTGGTACAAGGCTGCATGGAAATCACCGGACTGAGACGGGAATATGACAAGCGCTACCCCCATGAGTTCTCCGGGGGCCAGCGCCAGCGCATCGGCATTGCAAGGGCCCTTGCCACAGAACCCGCCATTGTCATTGCCGATGAACCGGTATCTGCCCTGGATGTGTCGGTGCAGGCCCGGGTGCTGAACCTTATGAAATCACTCCAGCAACGATTAAACATTGCCTATCTCTTTATCACCCACGACCTTTCCGTGGTGAAACACATCTCCCATGATATTGCCGTGATGTACCTTGGCAGCATAGTGGAAATTTTCAATTCAAAGGATTTAAAAAATGGCACGGTGCATCCCTACACCCGGGCATTAATCTCCAGCATTCCTTCGGCCATGCCGGGACAAAAACGCAATCAGATTGAACTCACAGGGGAAATCCCCTCCCCCATGGATGCCCCCCCGGGCTGCCGGTTCCAGACCCGGTGCCCTTATAAAATCCTCCGGTGTGAAGCCCACCGCCCTTTATTAGAAATGGTAAAACCCGGGCACACCGTTGCCTGTCACCGCTGGAAGGAAATCAAATTTTCATGAAACCCATCATCGGCATCACCACTTTTTATGATAGAAAGCCCCAGAAAATTTACACCGCAGTGAGCGACAGCTATGTCAAATCCGTGATCCTGGGCGGGGGTATCCCCATCCTGCTGCCGGTGGTGGAGGAGGTGGAGATGGCAGATGAATATCTGGATGCCATTGACGGCCTGCTGCTCTCTGGTGGGGAGGATGTGTGCACCATGCGCTATGGAGAAAACCCCATCAAAGAGGTGGAGATGTTCTGCCCCCAGCGGGATGATTTTGAAATCAATCTCTTTATCGAAGCGCTGAACCGGGACATGCCAGTGCTTGGCATCTGCCGGGGACTCCAGGTGATGAATGCCGCATTGGGGGGCTCTTTGTACCAGGATATCTTCACCCAGGTGGACAATGTGCTGGGACATCTGCCCAAAAAAATGCCCGTGGATACCTTATTTCACTGCATTAATATCATGGAAGGCTCCCGCCTGGAGAGTATTTTTGACTCCCGGAACCTGCGGGTGAACTCCTACCACCACCAGGCCGTGAAACAGGTGTCCGAGGCCTTCACCGCCACAGCCTTTTCCACGGACAATATTATCGAAGCCATTGAGCACAAAAACAAACGGTTCGCCCTGGGTGTGCAGTGGCACCCCGAGGACCTCACCATAAAATATCCCCACTTTATCAAGCTGTTTGAAGCCCTGGTGACGGCCTCCGCTCGTAACAAACAGCAGCAGAACTTATGATCAAGCCCTACCAAGTACTTTGGACGGAGTTTCATATAAAACATACATGGCAGTAAGCACCTGCCACAACGAAAATCGAAAGTCCTTTAATTCCAGCATATTGGTGAGACTTTCATATAAAAAATTTTCATGCGTCAGCACTGGAAGACTGTTTTAACTTTTGACATCTTGATTGATAGTCTGGTGTAGTCTGCACTAAGAAAAGCAAGCTCCTATCAGGTATCAGGAATTCAAAATTTCTACCATTCCCTTATCTCCATCAATACGAATAAGATCTCCTGTTTTAATAAGAATGCAGGGATCTCCCTCTTTAAGGCCGACTATTGTAGGAATATCAAGAACAGCTACAGCAACACCAGCACTTGAATCAATCTGAGTAAAAATCCAGCCTGCGGGGCCGCATCCATTGATTTTTGCCGCATGGAAATGGCAAGACCAACCATTTGAGCCTTTGCTGCATGGAAGAACAAGGATCTTACCCTTTATAGTTTTCCCCCTTTGGGAGTGATATCTCTCAATAATTTCACCTGTGACATCACAAACTCCATTCCACCCTGCAATACTTTCAGGACAAACGATTGCCTCGGCCTCCACAATCCCGGAAAGCGCTCCCCTTCCATTAAAAATTTTCTTATCTTCCATACCTGGCCTCCCATCTTCCTGTTACGGCGGCATCAAGGGATTCAAATACCGTCCCATAAAATATCTTTGCCTTGGTTTTGGAGCCAACAGATTTACATTGTTTAGCACCATTTAAAACAACTGCGTTGGCATCTCCAAGACAAGAGTGCCCTATAATGGTGGGGCAACTGCTTGTAAGGATTTTTCCACCAGCCTCTTCAAAAATAGATGTGTATCCATTTAAATCAGCCATGGACTTTATGCCATAATCAGTCCAGATCCATACATCAACACCCTTTTTAAACTTCTTGCCTTTGATATACATGGCGGCATTTTTAATCTCTTCAAGGGAGAAGTGGGGACAGCCAAGGCTTACAACTTGGATATCGGCAGAATCCGTTGAACTTATGTCACAATAGCCATTTCTTATGTCTTCCGGGGTAATTGTAAATTGATCAGGGCAAGTTTTATTGCCAAGGGCAAGCTCAATGGTTGGTGCCTCGGGGGTCACACCAACAATATGACACATCTCTGCCCCACTTGCCGATGCAAGGGTTGAAAAAAAATATTTTAATTTATTTAAATCCGGCCTTGAGAAATTGCCCGTCAACACAGGAATACCATGGGGTGGAAGCTTTTTACCAACGGCATACCCCAAAAGATCCCAATCCAGCTCACTTTCAAGCGGAGTATCTATGTGGAAGACATGGGTTCCAAATCGACTTTCAGGGAGATGGCAACCCCAATTGGGAGCCTTTCCACAAATTGCTGCCCAGACAGCGGCTTCAAGGCCGTTGGAATTTCCCCTTGCACCAAAAACTGAGTTACACAAAAGAACAACATGAGACTCTGTGGTTACAAAATTTTCTCCCAGGATCGGGAGCCAGCCAATAAGGTAGGGGGTACAAGATCCCGTTATACTCGCGCCAGCCTTTTTGGTAATCTCAAGAAAGCTGCTATTCTTATCAAAGAGCTCTTTGGATTGTCTCAGAGGGGCCCACTCGAACTGAGAGCATGGAGCAACACAGGTCTGGCAAAAGCACTTGTCAGAAAATTTTCCCATGGGAATAATCTTATCACTTGAAAGATACATCTTTGAAAATATTTCATCATAATTATCTGATTTAGCGGCTTTAAGGTAAGGATGAGCGCCAAGGAAAAGTGTTGCTTTTGTTATATTACAAAGAGATTTTGCGCCAAGAACATTGGAGAACTTCACAATTTGTTCAATGGCCTTTTGCTTAAAAAGGCCGTGGTCACCATTTAACATGGCTTTTTCAAAATCAGTTAATTTAACTGTATCCATTTTATCGAAAATCCCTGGAACATTTTAAATATTTTCACATCAAGCTGAAAACATCGGTTTAAAAAATCATTTCAACGACCGTATTGACCGGACTTATGTGCCCTGATGAAGGAAAATCAAGCCCCTATGGCATCAAAGGCCTTAATAATGTTCTCATCCACATCCCAGAGGTTAAGGGTAATTATGCCGGCTGAGTTGCAAAGTCCCATGGCTGCTATACCATTTGCTTTTGCTTTCCTCTCAAGCTCGTCATGAATTTGCTTTATTTTAAGGGAGGGTGGAAATCCATTAAAATCTTTTATGGATATCCCAGGCTTTGACGAAAGCTCTTTTTTCTGTATAATCAACTTCTCCAACCCTTTTTTCCCAGGCCTTTAAGTCGTTTAGAGCTTCATTTATAGGGTTCATCCGTGGAGTTTTTCTAAGATGTGTTTCTAAATACAACTTTGCAAAGTATTCTGCCTCTTCCAATGGGACAAATTTTGCTGCCGCACTACAAATTTTTTCTTCAATGTCTTTCAGGGTTAGTTTCATGGAATTCCTCTAATTCAGGAACTTATCAAGATAAAGTTCAAACTCTTTACCATTATCGGGTTGTTTATACTTTTCAAGAAGAGTGTCAGCCTTCTCTCCGGCACGGGTTATAAGACTCTTACCGGAGGAAATCCACTTCTCATAGGAGGCTCTATAAAAAAGTTCAGGATGGTACAGCTCTGATTTAAAATTTTTAAAGGTGTGTTGACAGGTGAGGTAATTCCCCTTGGAACCCGTTTTTTTTATAAGTTCAACCACTTCATCAACGGATTCATTGGCTGATTCAACAGGGCTTATGAATTTCTCTGCATACCCTGCGAGCTCAGCATCAAGTACCAATTTTTCAATGGATGCCATGGCAAATCCTGCTAAAATACCACAACCGGGCAGATAATTGACTCTATTTTCAAAGCCGTTCATAAAGTTCATCATGGATTCAGCGCCAGCCTGGAAATCATTCTCCATACCGTCGTGAACCCCGGCATTGGAACGGCTTAACAGGTTATAATGTTTTGCCATTAAGGCGGAGGCGGCCTCCATTTTTCTTGTTTCAGGTCCACCATAGGTTGCATTCATGGATCGCATATCAGAGCTGCATGGAAAAGCCCCGTAAAAAACCGGGAGCTCGGGATTGATAAGATTGATCAGGACAATGGTCCCTAAAACCTCGCAATTATTTAGAATAAGGTTGCCTATGATGGAGCAGGGACCGGAGGAGCCGGCCGCAGGTGTGGGGGAGGCACAAATTGCAATCCCGCTTCGTGCCATGGTAATCAGCTTATCACTTTGATCCTTTGTCATTGCAAGGGGGGAGAGAGGGTTCACTGTTGTCTGGGCATAACAAAAGCCCTGGGAGGGGCCTGCCTTTAACTTGTCAACACCAATACCAAATGATCTTGCAAGCAGATCAAGTGTATCCACTCCACCGATGCCGTAGGGTTTATCTGAGTATTTAATCTGGGCTGCCGTCATAAAGGAGGACATCTTCTCAACGGGAATATCACTCGGGTTGACAAGGGCTCCCATCACCTTGACTGCCTTCAGCGACTGCCCGATCTTCATGCAATTGACAAAATAATTCCTTGTAGCATTATGCCTTTTACCATTTCTATCAATGATAAAAGGGGCACTTCTTCCCATTCCTGCTACAACGATGTTTAAATCGAAATCAATGGAATTTTCAGGATTTCTGGCAAGGAGTTTAAAGTTAGAAGGTATCTTTATCAGCGCATTGTTGATATCTTCTTCTGTAAAGAAAATCTGGTTGCCCTCTGTTCTAAAACCACTCTTTTTTGCAATACCAACAAGGTTGTCTGAACCAAACCACATACCTGTACTTTCAAGTATTTCAACAGACTTTAGATGAATGGTTTTTATCTGATCCTCAGTGAGGGCAGGCAAGGAACTTTTATTTATAGAAATACCCATTATTGGCTTATCCATGTATGATTTCTTATTCCTTTACTATAAAAAAAAAGGGGGAGGATAAAATATCATCCCCCGCTTTCAAAAAAAGGTAAAATTTTAATTATTCAGGTTGGTAATTGATAAGAAAATCATGTGATTTTTTAATATCATAGGTTTGAACCCTATCCTCTGAAAGAAAGGGAACCTCTTTTCTAAACTCACCATGGAATTTTTTTGTGATGTCCCCAAGATAAACACCGGAGCTTTCATCTCTCATCCTAAGGTCTACGGCCTGGGCTGCATGGAGAAGCTCGATACCCAAAATATGATAAAGATTATCAAGTATTGCTCTTAATTTTTTTATAACATAGGTGGAGTTTGTTCCTATATCCTCAATGTCCCCTGCAAGGGGAAGAAGATCTGCCGAAGAAGGGTTGGATAGATGTCTTATCTCAGCGTCAAGGCTTGCAAAAGGTTTTTGGATGGTTGTATATCCAAGAGAATCATCCTTTGGTGTTAGAAAACGGCTTAAACCTGTGAAAAATACGGTGGAAAGCTTAGTTGTTCTTAGGCAGGATGACTTTGAAATATGGGAAAGCGCAATGGCAAGCTGCTCCATGGGAAGGACCCACGCTATTGCCCTTAGCCCTGATGTTGGAACAATCATTCCATATAAAGACTCATCCTTATAAACCTGATACTTCCTTTTCTGGGATGGTTCGGATTCATCAAGCTTCACCCCCGGGATTACGGCTGGATTATCATCTGCATGATTGATTTGAACCATCAGTGTTTCAAGAAGACTTTCAAGGCAATTTCTTGTGGCCGCCATGTTTGGGAAATAATCCCTGAATGAAAGAGGATCTTGAAGGGCCCTTCCTTCATATACCTCCCAGAGGTAGCTATTCTTTGTTAATTTTCTTAAACGCTCTGCCTGTTTTTCGAACCCCTTAAAAGGTCTAAGGCTGGCTGGCTCAGACATAAATGGGGCAACATTTCCATTAAATCCTTCCAGTGATAGAGCAAATATAATATCTGCCGTATCAAGAAATTTCTTCACATCAAGGGCCATAAGAACTGCCTGGGAAGCACCAAATGCATTTGTGTTAACAATGGAAAGTGCATCCTTTGCATATGGTTTCAAAGGGCTTAGATTTGCTCTTTTAAGTGCATCTTCGCCTGAAATCCGTTCTCCATTATAATCAGCAAAATGCTCACCCATCATAACAAGGCCAATGTGGCCGTTATTTGTTATATCAGCCTCTCCAACGGTTCCACGCTCCGGGACAACAGGGTGGATACCATGATTTAGAAAATCCTTATAACCAAGGGCAATACTTGGATGGAGTGCACTGAAACCACGTAAAGAGGTGTTGAGACGAATGGTCATAAGCGCCCTTACAATCTCTTCATCCACCCCTTCTCCAACACCACAACTGTGTGATCTTAGAACATTCTTGTTGAATTTTTCACTTGCAGCAAGGGTTTCAGGGGTTAATGCATCACCTTCAAAAAGAACTTTGTCCTTGTTAAGCCCAACACCTCTTGTTACACCGTATATCTCTTTACCCTCAACAGCGCCCTGTAAAAGAAGCTTATGAGAAAGTGCAAGCCGTTGCATGGCCCCTTCGGTGATACAAACCTTTGCTCCCTCATGGGAGATGTCATAAATCTGCTCAAAGGTAAGGTCCTGTCCTGTTAACTCTATTGTTTCATTTTCTTTATTATTATTCATGATAGATAGCCCCTCTTGTGGATAACTTTATTATACTATGCGTATCTCAATTCCTGGCCAATACCTAATTTTTTTGCTTTGACAAGCATTGCTTCACCAAGTGCAATATCGCTCAAACTCAGACCACGGTGCCAGAAAAGAATATTCTCTTTTTCATTCTCACGCCCGACCTTCTGTCCGGCAATGATTTGACCAATCTCTGCATGGAGATTTTCCTGTGTTACCTTACCCTCGTCAACGTGTCTTCTAAGGGAGCCAAAGGGAAGCCCTTTTTTACACTGTCCCCAGTCATCAACAACAACCTTGTTCATTATATCTGTCAAGTTAAACTCAACGGCACTCATGGTTCCGTAAGGTACTATAAAAACCCCGGGCTTTAACCAAGCTGTTTTTAAAAGGGGCATTGGTTCAGGAAGACGGCTTGCCTCAACAACAATGTCTGCTCCGACAATGCAATCTTCCCAGTTATCAGTTACAATAATTTTCTTACCAAGATCTCTCTCAAGTTTTTCTGCAAATGCATTACGACTTTCCGGACGGCGTGAGTGTACTCTGATCTCATCAAAATTATAAAGAGAGTCCAAAAGTCTTACATTCCAGTAAGCAGTTCCACGACTTCCTATGTGGCCAAGTATTTTACTGTCCTTCCTTGCCAGATACTTTGCACCAAGGGCGGTAACAGCACCTGTTCTCATCTCTGTGATGCCGGTGGCATCAACCATTGCCTTGATAACACCTGTCTCAGGGCTGAAGAGATTAAGAATTGCCATTTCAGACGGAAGGCCTTTTTTGTAATTGTCCACAAAATCGCCAACAATTTTTACGCCAGCCACATCAAGGGGTTTAACATACCCTCTTAGAATGTTGAAATGTCCCTTGGCTGAGTTATCTGGAATCAGGTGAACCCTTGGCTCTATTTTTGTCTCTCCGGAACCCTGGGCACGCAGGCCATTCTCAATAGCTGTTAAAATCTCTTCATTTTGCAGGTCAAGCATCTCTACATCCTGGCCATTTAAATAAGTAAAGTATATCTCTTTCATCTTAATCTCCTTTGAACCATTTTTAATTATCATAAGAGCCGGTTTGAAAATTATTTTAACAACCTGCCTTTGAACTTTTATGAGCTATTTTATTTTTGGGTATCCTTTTCTTCGTGCTTCAGCAGCCCAGGTTTCATGGATGCTATACTCATCCTTTGAAACATTACCAAAGCCCTGAAGCCCAAGTTTAAGAAGGGTCTCTTT
>CAKZLA010000446.1 GCA_937124525.1 uncultured Desulfobacterium sp. | reverse complement strand
CGATCTTGATGGTAAAGCCCTTTGGGGTTCAACATGAGTCTTGAAAAAAAAATATATCTATGACACCATTTGCAAGCAGAATAGTATAAAGGGCCCTCGGGGTTTCATTCCAAAGAAAACCTTACCCAATGCGCCATGCATTGTATCAAGTAGGCAAGGGGAGAATCAAGCCCGGGATCTACATTAATTGATTATTATCACCTTAACCGCTAATTTCGCAAGGGGAAACGATGACAATAGATATCACAGTGAAAATTGGAGGAGAGGCGGGCCAGGGCATCCAAACCATTGGGACACTTTTGTCCCGGGTGTGTCACACCGCTGGCCTTTTCATATTCTCCGTGGATGATTTTGAGTCCAGAATCAGGGGCGGACACAGCTTTAATCTGCTTAGAATCAGTGACAAACCGGTGAAGGCCCCGGGAAACCGTGTGGATATTCTGGTGGCCCTGGATCAGACGACCCTGTCTTTGAACCGTGACAACCTTGAAAAAGACGCCATGGTTATTCTAAACTCCGACACCGAAACTGGATTTAAAGACAATATCCTGGCCATTCCCCTTAAGGGGCTGGCAAAAGAAGCTGGTGGGGCCATTACCGCCAACACCGTTGCTGCCGGAGCCATCCTCTCCATCCTGGATGCCCCCTTTAAAATACTTGAAGACCTTCTTAATAAGCGATTTGCCGCCAAGGGAGAAAAGGTTGTTTCCCTTAATATATCTGCGGCCCGGAAAGGCTATGATGCCGCCGGAGACCTTAGATTCCCCAAACAATTTTCCTGGACCCCACAAGAGACCAACACCACCATTGTCAATGGCTCCCGGGCCGCTGCCATGGGAGCCCTGGCATCGGACTGCCGTTTTTTTTCCTTTTATCCCATGAGCCCTGCCACGGGCATCATGACCAATGTGGTGCCTTTTCTGGATAAGTTACCCATTGTACTGGAGCAGGCAGAGGATGAAATTGCCGCCGTTAATATGGCCATAGGGGCCTCCTTTGCCGGTGTTCGCTCCTTGACCGCGACTTCAGGGGGGGGCTTTTGCCTCATGACCGAAGGGCTGGGGCTGGCAGCCATTACCGAAACTCCCTTGGTCATCATCAATGCCCAGCGACCGGGACCTGCCACTGGACTGCCCACCCGCACGGCCCAGGCAGATTTGCTCTTTGTTCTTAATGCATCCCAGGACAATTTTCCACGGTTTGTGTTTGCACCGGGGAACCCCATGGAAGCTTTTGAATTAACAAAAAAAGCCTTTACCATGTCGGAAAAATATCAGGCGCCTGCCATTATTTTAATGGACCAGTTCCTGAATGATTCCCAGGTGACCCAGGACAATTGTTTTGTTGTTGACGAGGAACTTTCCACCTTTATCTGCCATGACACTGATATGGCAGATCCCGGACAATATAAACGTTATCAATTCACAGACAACGGCATCTCCCCCAGGGCTGTACCCGGCATGGGCAAAGCCATTGTACGGGTCACCGGCAATGAGCATAATGAAGCTGGCCAGATCAGTGAAGATGCTCAAAACAAAATGGCCATGAATGAAAAAAGGAATGGAAAATGCAGGGCCATGATCCAGGAGATGAGTTTACCCCAAGTCATCCATGGGGACAGCAACACCCTGCTTGTGGGGTGGGGCTCTTCCCGGGAAATAATCATTGAGGCATGCACGGCATTAAGGGAAAAGGGAAGGGACGTGGGAGCGGTTTTAATAAAAGACGTCTGGCCCCTGGACCGTGAGCAGTGGCGATGTATACTGGAAAATAAAACATTTATCATGGTGGAACAAAATTCAAACTGCCAGATGGGGCAGATTATTTCCCAGGAGACAGGTCTTTTTTATGATGCTGCCATTTTAAAAGATGATGGCCGCCCCCTTTACCCGGAATATATTTTTGAAAAAACCACAGAGATAATGGAGTAAAATATGGTCCAAGCCAGCGATTATAATAATGATTTTGAAAATAAATGGTGTCCGGGGTGCGGCAATTTTTTGATTCTTAATGCCATGAAACAGGCCTTTGCGGCCCAGGATATTCCCCCTGAAAAAATGATGTTTATTTCCGGTATCGGGCAGGCAGGCAAGACCCCTCATTTCATCCAGGGCAATATCTTCCATACCCTCCATGGCCGGGCACTTCCCGTGGCCACCGGGGCAAAGACCGCCAACCATGATTTGAACATTGTGGTGAATTCCGGGGATGGGGATTGTTATGGTGAAGGGGGGAACCGTTTTCTGGCGGCCATCAGAAGGAATGTGGATATCACCCTTTTGGTCCACAATAACCAGGTGTATGGACTGACCAAGGGACAGGCTTCCCCCACCACTCCCCTTGGAACGGTGACCCGGCTCCAGAGCCAGGGGACAACCTCCCAGTCCTTTAATCCCATGGCCGTAGCCCTGGCCGCCGGTATTGGTTTTTTGGCCCGGGGATTTTCCGGAAAAACCGAGCAGCTCACCGGATTGATCCAGCGGGCCATGGCATATCCGGGGTTTGCACTTGTTGATATTTTGCAACCCTGTGTCTCATTTAATAAAATAAATACCCAGAAATGGTACATGGATCGGGTGTATGACATTGATGAGGCTGACCATGATAACGGGGATTTTGCCAAGGCCATGGCCCTTGCCATGGAATGGGGGGATAAGATTCCCACAGGGGTCTTGTATGAGCAGGCAACTGTCCCCTTTCACCAGAGGATCAAGGCTCTTGGAGATCAGACCTTGATTTCCCATACCTTTGATGCAAAAAAGGTGGCCGGGGCCATCGCCTGAGCCAGGCAATGAATGGCTGTGGAATAATGCCGCCTCCAACGGTTGCCCTGACCGGAACGGGAACGTCGGGGGAGTTTTTTATAAAAAAAAAAAAAAAAAGGAGTTGAAAAATGGGCAAATGGGAATGCACCAATGTGTAAACCCAAGGTGGGGAGG
>CAKZLA010000445.1 GCA_937124525.1 uncultured Desulfobacterium sp. | reverse complement strand
TGTTGGCGCCGAACTAAGAGGAACCTATAACACCAAATGGCGAGGCATGGCGCCCGGATCTCAAAAAAAATTAGGTTGTTTTTATATCATCGGAGAAAGTTCAAAAAAGATGGTACTGTGTGAATCTGCCATTGATGCAATATCCTGTGCCGTGCTTCACCCTGAATACACAGCCATATCAACTTCAGGTGCAATGGTTAATCCTGCATGGTTAAGCCGTTTTCTATCAAAGGGTTGTGAAATTTTTTGTGGTTTTGATACCGACAAAGCCGGAGAAGACATGGCAACCCAAATGATCAAATTATATCCTTCCATTAAAAGGCTTCGTCCTTCCAGACATGATTGGAATGAAGTACTTCAACAAAATTTTTATCTCTAAAAATCCCTCCTTTCTTTTTAACAATAACAATTAAATCTTTTTTGATCCTTACTTTCGAACTACTTGGAAAAGAAAAAATGCTTTCTGGGTGAATTATGCTGTGAACCAACGTCTCAATTTATCTGAGCGAAACCGTCTCAATTTATGTGAGCGCTATAGTGATGAGACTTTAGTTCTCTTAAAGGGTCAATTTCTATCCAAAATGGGCCTTCTAAGCCCTATGAATGGACTAAAAAGCAACCTTTATGCTGTAATATAAGTATGTTGGCGTGGCCCGACCCCATTGACCCATACCCATTTGCGACCCCATTGACCCATTTTGTTATTATGATTATGTTATTTATGATAAGATAAAACCGATCCACTATCATTACAGCACGTTAATGCGGCCCGACCCATTGTTTCCCATTGTTTTTGTCTACCCTAAGGAGAAATTAACCATTTATCAGCCTCTGTATAAAACATAGGAGTTAAATGATAACCATCAATATGCCAATGCCCATTGCTTCTAAAATCGGTTCCCACTGTTGCAGAATACACATCTAAAAAATATAAACCTGCTTCAAGAGATTTAATTTTCATACGTTTATTTGTGTATTGAACCATTTCAAGAAATTGGTGTTTATCTCCCGGATTTTTATCACCTTCAAGTTGATAACCAGGAGCTGGTATGCCTTGAATGATTACACTCAAAACTTTCATAATCGGAAGTGCTTGTTTTAAACGAGCAATATATCCATCAACTGTTCGATCAACAACTTCTTTATAATGTATACCTTTATGAAAAGAGTTTTGCCAAATTCCTTCGGTTGGACGCGTATCAATTTCGCCAATTGTAAACATCAATTGAGAATTTTTTGTTTCATTTATTTTCTTTAAATGCTCAAAAACACACCATGAATAAGGGTTGTCTTCAGACAAAAAATGAAACATTTTAACACCCATAACAAACAGTGTTCTACCGATATTCAACTTATCAAAAAGGTATAAATTAATGTTTGATAGAGCTAAGGAATGAGAATCTCCAAGGGTATATATTTCAGATCGAATAGAAGACTTCCGAGGCAGTAACTTCTTCTGATTTTGTCCAAGTATATGATACAATTGCAATATATAAAGAAAAAAAATTTTTTGAATCTTAAACTTTTCCATATCTTTTGTATTTTCTTGTTGATAAAAACTTTTACAATTTTGCAGCAGTTTATAAACCATTTTGGAATTTAAATTGATATAAGCCTTGATTAATAACACATGTAAAATTGATTTTTCTATTTGTGAATTTTTGGGTAGTAAGCTAAGTACGAATTCTACTCTTTTTTCTAAGAATTCAAAACCTTGGGGAGATGATAGACACAAAGAGAGCCATTGATGACAACTTTTATGGCTCAAAAATTTATTCCTCGACAATAAGTCAAAGCCTTCAATAGCTCCCAAAACATCTCCTTTTTTCATTTTAGTTTGGGAAAAGTAAAATAAAAAATACTCTGGATCGCCATCTAAGTACTTGGTATTATTGTCAGAAAATAGAAAGCAGTATAAGCTCTTATCTAAAGGGGTCGTATTTTCACAATTTTCTTTAAACCAGCGCTTTGCATATTGAAGATTAGCTCCCTTATAGTCCAAACTTTTCAGTATCGCAATTTTGCACAAATCTTTATCCAAGCCTTTTCTAAATGATTTTTTAATGTATTTGTACTGTTTTTGAAATTGTTTAGTGCGCCCTAAAATTTCGATAATAAGCCAGTCTTTCGTCCAATGCCTGCGCTTACCACACAAAACATTTGTTATGTTTTGCATGCACTCATGAGTTTTCTTTTCATCACCCAACGCCATGTAAGCATATGTTCTGGCAAAACATCCGATAGGGGATAGATGTTTACTTTCTATAGATTCCAGAAGTTGATATGCAAGTTTCCTTTCCAACCAGAAGCTGGACAACAACATTGCCAAAATCGATTTTTCTTCTATAGTCAATTCCTGCACATCCTTTTGATATAAAATAAGCCAAAGTTTATGCCATTGGAATGATTTTATCAGGTTTTCATAAACACACATTTTTAAGACCTATTAAATAATCGGATAGAAGGAATTTCGCAATATTAGGTACAAATTGCAGTACAAAAAAAAATTATTTTTAGAAAAAAAACCCCACATGGACGACCATGTGGGGTTTCAGTTCAAGCTTAATGTAATCATATAAGACCGATTACATCAATAGTATTATTGAATTTACCTCTATTATCTGAAACTAAAGTGCCAGGTCGTCTGCAGTAACGAGTGCATCGATATAAACACCTACAAGAGAGACACCAGTAGTAGTATCAGCATCGAAGAGAACCAATGAGTTCCCATCAGCTGCCCCTACAGTAAAGACGCCTCCAGCCAATGTTCCTTCGATGATTGCATATTCACCATTGCCCACTTCAATATCGCCGTCACCACTGCCATCCGCATCGGCTCCACCCGCTGTATCAACAACTACGGCACCAACTTCAAGACTGAATGCAGAAAGATCAATGGTATCTGTGTCGAGTTCAAAGTTAGCAATGGTGTCAATACCGTTACCAAAAGTGATAGTATCGGTGTCATCAAGCTGGTCAGTAGTACCTGTATTTACGTCTTCTGTCAAAGTAAGAGCTACCAAGTCACCAACATCAAATATAACTGTGTCCTCACCATCAGTAGCATCAAGTGTAACTTCATCAAAACCTTCACCACCGGTAACTGTGTTATCACCAGTAGCAGTCTGGAAGTCGAAGGTATCATCGCCTTCCGAGCCTACAACTGTGTAATCGCCAGTTATATCGTTAGCGGTAAAAGCCAGGCCACCAATAGCTTCATCAATGGTATTATCGATATCCAAGCTGGAAAAGTCCAAAGAACCATTTGTATCAGATTCGACCGCAATATGCTCAGTGACAGTACCTTGACCAGTAATTTTGTACGATTGACCATCTAGTAAAGAAGCTTCAACTACCGCATTAGTATCAGCATCGTCAATCGCAATCTCATCAAGACCTGAAACAACCCATGTACCTGCTGTAAAGTCGGCACCATTGGATAGATCTAGTACATTAATTCCTGTTCCTAAACTTAATGTAATTTCATCATCAGCATGGGTATCTCCGGCAATTTCAACAGTGTCATCACCATTTCCTGTAGTAATTTGTACAATTGCTCCAGCTAATGTATCTCCTGTACCACCAAAGGTAATATCATTATCACCATCACCAAGTGCAAGTGAAAGAGAACCTGTAGTTAAGGCAGCAGCTGAAACAGTATCATCTCCGTCATCTGCTTGTACAGTCAACTGACCGGTATCAAGAGAGTCAGCAGTAACGGTGTTATCGCCACCATTAACAATCATAGCAACTTCACCATCTTCATTTACTAATGTAATATCATCGTCACCATCTTCTCCAATGAATGTGCTGTCATTGTCAATCCCAGCAAATACTACTGTATTATCCGCTGTGCCACCAACTACAAGCATTTCAGCATCAGTAGTTTGAGTCATATTGAAATCTGCATCAACAGCTGAAGCGTCAACTTCAGAAGCATCCATGGTAGTTACAGTGAAGTCATTGGAAGCACTTGTAAATATAACTTTTTCTGTACCTGCTTGGATATCAGCAATTACAACATCAGGTGCACTTGCAACAGCATCTGCATCAACTGTAATGTTTACAAGTTCAAAATCACCTGTTCCACCTTGAGTAATAATATTACCACCTTGAGTTGCTTGAACTGTTAAGTTCAGAGTATCTCCAGAAGTCTCATCATTAGCAGCTGAAGTTTGGAATGTCATATTTCCAGTTAAGTTAAATTCAGCAACAAGTGTCGCACCTGCAGCATAAGTATGAGCACCTGTTGTTTGTGCTTCTTCGTATGTAATAGAAGTATGTGTAATATCTTCATAATCCACAGCGCCACCGGCATCACCAGCTAAGATAATAGCTCCGCCATTTATAATCTCTAAACCATCAAGATCTGAAGCATCATCAAAATCTAAAACAACTGCATTTGAACCATCAATTGTTAATGTTTCAAACACAGCTCCTGCATCTATTTGTAAAGTTACTGCTGAAGCTCCCATAACAGTATACTCTGAAGTAGCACCAACCATATCAAACTGTGAGTCAACACCAAATGTAACATAGGCTGAATTAGGCCCAGCACCTTGAATTTCAACATCTGTAGCAGCTTGAGCGTCTATTACAATTTCATCACCGTCAGTAATAGATACAGTTTCTGCAGAAGATGAAGTTACATTAACCTCACCGTCAGCAGCAGTCAATGTAACTGCATCAGCATAATTTGCAGTAACTGAGGCATCGTCTAATGCCCCAACTGTTAAGTCACCAACTATACCTTGACCTGCAACAATATTGTTCCCACCTACGTTGGTAAAATTTGCATTACCAAGATAACCACTTTTTGTAGATGAAAGTGTAACTGTAGCACCGCTTACATCATCAAGATCAATATCAGGCGTTCCAAATCCATCCCAGTTAATATTAATATTCTCAATATTTGTAACATCCATAACCGCTGGATCAGAGGTAGCCGTCAGATTGAAAGTATCATTATCTGTAATAGACGCATCCATCAAACGGTCATCAGCTGACAAGTTAGCTGAGGTACCTACGATGTAATCATCGTAATCTGCTGTACCCATATAAGTATCATCATCAGCAGTCAACGTAAAATCAACTGTAGCGTCATCATTAGCGATAGTACCAGTAGCCTCAGCATCACTGATTACCACAGCCACCCCACCAATAGTGCCACTTTCATTATCCAGAGTTACTGTAAAAGACTCATCATCTTCTACAACAAAATCATCTGTAATAGCAACGGTTATAGTCTGAGTTCCAACACCCTCAGCAAAGGTAAGAGTTCCAGTCGCTGCAGTATAGTCACTACCTGCCGTTGCAGTTCCATCTGCAGTAGCATAATCTACAGTTACAGACTCACCGGTACCAGGAGCTTCTGACAGACTTACGGTAAATGTTGCCGTAGCCCCATCTTCGGCCACAGTTACATCATCTATGGAAAAAGATGCACCTACTTCACCAATAACAACTTCCCCACCTGTAGAAGCAGGATCACCCTCAGCAGGAACCGTGGTTCCAAGATCTTCTGTTACAAACTCTGTAAAGGTCTTGTCTACCCCGACATCACCGGTTACTGCATTACCGCCTACATTAAAACCAAATGTATCCGCACCATTCACATTGATAATTGCCCCATTGCTCAAAGTCAACTGAAGGGCATTTGAAACAACGATGCTGCTTGCGATAGTCAAGCCACCAATAAGTTGCAGTGTGTTAATGCCTTCTGTATCCGTCAAGGTGATTTCCTGACCAGCGGTCATGGTTACAGGGCTAACAATATAAATGTCATCCCCAAGACCGGCACCAACTATTCCAGTATCAGATGCTTGCAAGATATTAATATCGTTACCAGTAGTAAAAGCCATTTTATTCTCCTTAGTTATTTATTCACATATATTTCATAAGTTTTTGAACAGGAACAGACCACCAATGGATCTGTCCCTGTTCAACTAAGCTAAATTATTTAAACAGCCTCAACCATGATCAGGCTTGCATCAGTCACACCAGCAATCTGAATTGCTACCACATCACCATCGGCATCGTTGCCAAAGTTGATTGTGGTCAGATTTGTGATTGCATTGGTCTGAACAGCAATACCATCTACACCGTTAAGATCATCCAGGGAGTCAACACCACCAGCTGTCTCAATGTCCAAAAGCAGACTGTCGGCAGCTATATCAAAACCAGTGATCTGAATCTGGGTGTTATCAGTCATTGCAAGGGCTGAAACAGCATCAAATGAAAAGATTTCCGCATCTGCCGTAGCAGCAACTGGAGCGGTAGTACCTTCTACCAGATCGATAATATTTTCAGCTATTACAGTTACAGTAACCTCAGCAGAATCAACCCCGCCGTTTCCGTCGGTGATATCATAGGTGAATGTGTAATCACCGGCTGTATCTGCTGTAAAGTTAATGTCGCCTTCAACCATGTCATACTCTGCAGTTGCTGTGGCACCATCGGGACCGGTCACAACTATGGCATTGGTGTCATCAAGAGCAACTACGTCACCAGCATCTGCATCCGTGTCGTTTGCCAGCACATCCAGATTCGTTGCAACATTGATTTCAACATCAACATAAGCATCAGCTACAGCAACAGGATCAAGGTTGATTTCTGCGACAACTTCACCTGTTACAACGGCGGTTGCAGTGTCTGTACCGTCTGAAATAGTGTATGTAAAGGATGCAGCACCTTCATAATCAGCCGCAGCCGTAAAAGTTATCGTTTGATCTACCACTGACAGCACAGCTTCTCCATCGGCAGTACCCAACTGAGCAACGCTCACGATGGTCAGAGCATCCAGATCCACATCGGAATCATTTAGCAGCAGATCCGCAACATCAATGATCACAGACTCACCCTGGAGAACCGTAAACTCGTCGGTGTCATTCACGGCCACAGGTGCAGTGTTAAAATCATAAAGGTCTTCCTCTGTTGCAGCATAACCAACACCAGCAGCGTCGTAATCAGCTTCCACAGAGTCGGCATCCAGCACAGTCTCGTTGCCCAATGCATCCACCAGAGTCAACTGGCTGTCTGCATCGGCAAGCCAAACATTCATGCCAGCAAAATCCGCCAAATTTCCGGTGACATCTGAATGGATGGCAGCGCCTTCCATGTTATCAAATTCGGCTTCTGTGAAATTTGCATCACCCCAAATTTCAAAGATATCCACACCATCACCACCATCATAGGTGTCAGTGCTAACATCACTTTCGACCTTGGCATTTACAAGTACGTCTTCAAGACCAAGGGTCCGGGCCGCTGTGCCGAATGTATTAAAGTTGTTATAGTCACCTTCTTCAAGGGCACCGATCACGACAAAGGTGTCGTTTCCTGCACCGCCTGAGATATCATCCACGCCCAGACCGCCTGCAATGATGTCATCGCCTGCGCCCTCAAGAACATAGGCAATAGTTTCAAAGGGTGCGCCAAGATCAAAGGTGGGATCTGTTGTGGCAACATCTGCAGGTACGATGGTTCCAGACACGTCTGAGTCAAATACAAAGGTCAACTCATTTGTGTCATCATCATAGTTAAAGCTGATGGGCACATCACCGGCACCTGTGACGAAATCATCCAGATCCAGTGCCGCAAACAGACCACCGATATTATCTGCATCATCATCGGCAATCGTGGCCACTGTCTGACCGAAAACGGTCACCGTTCCACCGCCTGTTGCGCTGCCGCCCAACTCAACGGTAAAAACGTTATTTACCTCATCCACACCACCAGCGATAACATCATCTCCGGCACCGCCAATGAGGAAATCATCCCCTGCGTCACCGGTAATAACATCATCACCGTCAGCTCCCACCAAGGTTACCCCAACACCTGCGGTATCCACAGCGGCAATCTCAAGATCAGTATCCGTAATCAGGCTCAAGTTCACACCGTTGCCGTCGTAATCAAAGTAAGCATCTCCATTTTCATCCTGGAACTCTGCGTTATCCAGATCAAGGATAAAGCTGTCATTCCCACCAACAACGGAAGCATCGGTGAGCCACAGGGTGTCAAACACCTGGATGTCATCAATAAGATCAAGATCACCCACTATGAGATCATCATTACGATCACGGGTAAGGTCAGTATCTCCTACCAGAATGAGATTGTCTTCCGTGACCATGGTGATATCAAGAACATCAAAGTCAAATGCAAGATCATCATTCAGGACCTCAAGGCTGATGGTGTCAGCAGGTGCATTACCATCTCCCACGGCATCATCATTAACTATAATGGTGTCATAATCATCCACGGCACTGTCGATGAATTCCATTCCGGTTGTCAGATCTACGAACTGGTATATATCGTCCGTATCCGCATCTGCGATAAACTCAAATCCAGTGAGACGCATGGCATCAAGATCACCGATTTGAACATCAAGTACGCCCGGAGAGCTTCCAAGAATAAAGACTTTATCCGAAGTTGAAGTAAATTCAACAATGTCTTCTGCGTCCTGGGAAGCTTCAATCTTTAAAGTACCTGCTGCAATGGAGTTGTCCGAAGTATAGGAAGTGATGGTATGTGTTCCGGCTCCGGCAAGCGCACCAAGATCTCCGTCCTGGAAGTTCACGGTGGTGGTAATAAGGCCGTCACCACTTCCAGTATCTTCCACAATTTCTATCTGGGCAGTGATACTTGTTTCCAGTGCATGGTAGACCACATTGTTCTCTCCACCGCGCAGAACCAGCTCATCATCTGAATAACGATGATCAAGACCAGCTTCATCAACCAGATCTTCGCTGCCTTCATAAATCACTGTTTCGGCATTGTCGCTACCTTCAACGCGATTCCAAGTGGCATTAGAAAAGGCAGCCACATCATCATCGTCGTCCAGGTCGTAATATTCGACAAACGCGGGAACACCATCAATGGAGTTAGAGTCACCATCTGCGATACGTACCGTATTTTCCAGAAGATCACGGGAAGTGGTCATGCCATCGACACCGTTGTACTGAAAGGTAATCTCAACATCCTGGGTAGACGCTGTGAAATCGAGGATGGAATCATTTCCCGCCACATTGGAGGCGGCAACGATTTCTTCAACATTTTCAAGGATATCAATGCGATCACCGGCATCGGTCAGGTCTTCGTCACCGTTATTGTCAACAATGACGTTCTGTGTTGTGGTGGCACCGGTTACATCAACAACCGTTGCGATTGTGCCGGTTTCATCGGAGTAGTCAACCCTGTCTGTTTCCGCTCCAAGAGAGAATGTGTACAGACCGTCATTGACAACATCAGCGATATTAGCTTCAAGGCCGTTTGCCCGCATGTCTGCCACGGAGAGACGATCAAGGGTATCATCATCATCAATGGCGGCATCCACGGTTTCATCAATTGTGTCATAGGTCAGATAAGAGTCAAACAAAATGTCGGTTGCAGCAGTTCCGTCGGCAACATCCTCACGGCTGTTAACCATATTGTCTGCGACAATAACCGTATCCTCTCCGTCTGCCACAACATATTCCAGCTCAGACATATTGACGACATTAAGAACCTCGTCATCGGACACGCTTGCCTGACCGGGCTCATCGTCCACCATGTCGCCGTTGCTTCTGATCTCTTCATTGACAAAGTCAATCACGGCATCAGTCACATTAGTAACGTCTAACACATCATCTTCTCTATCACTGTCGGCAATCTCGGCCAGCCTGATCGTTTCGACACTCTCCAGGGTATCCACAGCTTCATCAAGCCCCAGACTTCCGCTGGTCATCATAAGGGTGTCTGTGTCGCTCTCTGCATTGACGGTCAGGGTGACGGTGGCCTCATCTCCGTCGGCAAAGTCACTGTAATATACGATGGAGTCATCACCCAGACCGGCTTCAAACGTATTGTGCTTGCCTGCCTCGGTCTCATCAATGAGCAGAGTATCCTCGCCATCACCGGTAATTACATGCTCAACACCGTCAACCTGGAAGAAATCCGTCCAGTCACGTTCAGCAAGGTCACCATCGGCATCGACATCATCAGGATCAAAAGCTTCGGTTTCGGCATCATACTGAATTTGACCGGCATCACCACCTTGAGCACTCAACAGATCGTCACCGGTGAGATTATAACGAATACCGCCGGTATCTGTTGAAAGTGCTGAGATATCAAGGGTATCGTTGCCCTGTCCGGCCAGAGTGCCGTCGCCGGAAACCGTTCGGACATTCTCAAAATTGGTAAAAACAGTGACATCATCGACATCACCTGAGTTCTCCACAGTACCTGCGCCACCATCGGTCAGAAGGATCTCACCATCCTCTTCATCATAGTTATCAAGGGTAATGGTAAAGTTTACCCCGTCAGCACCCACCACACCGAAATCTCCCTGCTGGAAGATCAATGTATCATCAAAATTTGCATTGCTGAGGGTGGCACCGTCTTCAGTGTCAAATATCTGCTCAAGGGAAATAACATCCGGGTCTGCATCTGCCTGAGCTGCCTCATAATCATTGTAAACCCTGATCTCCCCGTCCTGAAGGTAGATGTCTTTACCACCGTCAATGGTATCTTCTCCGGCAGAACCGTAAACACGGTCATCACCGGTACCGGCATAGATATCATCATCACCGCTGCCGCCAAAGAGCTGATCGTCACCATGAACCGTAAAGTTGACACCAAAACCAGTGGCAATATTGGCTTCTTCATTGTAGGAAATCTCAGCACCGTCAAGTCCTTCCTCGGCACTGGAGTCAATTTCATCGCCCTGGGCCACATTGATCACAACGGTATCTGAGCCGTATAGGTCTCCGCCGGCATCCTCAGCGGTTTGAAGCACAGACCGGTTGACCTCCTCTTCTCCCCAGAATAGCACATTGTCGCTGTTGAGATTACCATCCTGTCCGTCAAAATCCAGAAGAAGCACTTCAGATTGAGAAATATTGGTCACGTCAACAACAGCAGTTTCACCACCGGAAAGATTCTCAACAGTTACAACTGGTTCCGACATAAATACGGTCTCTTCACCGTTATAGGCAACCTGGGTAAGCGTTAAAATTCCGGAGTTGACTGTACCGTCAACTAATCCACCAAAGGCGGCAGCCACTTGACCAGCCGCGGTATCATTATCAAGGAAAGAATTGATTTCATTTGCAAAACGGGCAATAAAAGCAGCCGTGCTCTCTCCTGGGATAAGGGTCTCATCCGGGGCCACACCTACCTGGGCAGAGAAAAGCACACCATTGATATTTACCGTCACCACATCCTCAACAGCAAGGTTGGTGAAATCAATTTCATATTGCTGATCTTCGGCAATACGGGTTCCATCCTCTGAAAAACTAACAACCAAGTCCTCGGCATATGCGTCCTCACCCAGGGAGATGGTGGAACCGGTCACGGAATCATCATCAACGCCTTCATTGTCAATACGATCCTCATAAGCTTTAAAAATGAGGCGATCCTGGGAAACGGTATCCACGGAATCTGCAAAGGTCAGATCGGCATAGGATGTCTGATCTTCCAAAGAGACATACACAACACCACCAGTTGCAGCGGTATCTGCCATGTCACGCCCCAGGGCATCCGTGATCAGAATAATCTCATTATCATTGTCATCTGTTGTAAGTGTGGCAGAAAGATTTTCTGCAAGATCAAGATTCTCCAATGCATCAATGGCATCATTCAGGGCATCTGTGAGCTCCTGGTAGGTCTGTGCGCTTGAAATGTCATCGGATTCAAGGGAAAAAGCCATGAGGGTACCGTCTTCAGCAGTCACAACGGAATCAACACCACCGACACCTTCCACAATATCTCCAAGTTCAGCTCCGGGATCATTGGGGTCGAGAATGGTGATAACAAGGTTGGATGATCCGACATCGGTGGTGGAATCAAGGCCGAAGTCCTGGCCATAAGTTCCGTCCCAGATATTGGTTGCATTCCCGTCTTCATCCACCAAGCTTCCCAGACGATGAATTACATCAACGTTGTCACCGTCATTAAGGGAGAAGTAAAAATCATCATCTCCTTCACCACCCATGAGGAGGTCATCACCGCCACGGCCCTCAAGGACATCGTCCCCGGTGTTGGCATAAAGGTATTCACCTTCACGGATAAGGTCCACTTCGTCGTCAATTGTGTCGATTTCAGTTGCAACCCGGATCAGTGTATCGTCATCCGTTCCACGAAGATCAAGGTCAACATCAATACCGTAATAATTTGCCTGATTGTTGAAACTGACCTCTGATGAATTCCCACCGTCTGCCTCATAATCGATATTTCCAAGGCCAGAGGCATTAACGTTTTCTATTGTGGACGCATCCACCCGCGCTGTGTCAACCTCTTCACCGTCAACAACAACAGTCAGTGCATCCACGTAATTGGTTTGATCAATGGTATCAAGCTCATCGGCTCCGCCGTATCCCTGATAGCCGTCAACAGCGCCGAGGTCTATACGAATAACGGAATCGTCAGTCATAAGTTCCATGGCTTCAGCCTGGGCAGTATCTTCATCCTCTGCCGTGGCGCCCTCAACGCGACCCATGGAAAAGTCCGTGAGCCACAGGGTGTCTCCGGTGCTCTCAGCGGTGCCATCGGTATTTGCGCCACCTGTTATGGTACCTCCGTCCATCTCAAAAACGATCTCATCATCACCGGCATCGCCATTAATGATGTCACTGCCGTCGTTGACAACGCCCACAAGATTGAGGTTTAGGTCAAGACCGCCGTCGGCATCAAGGAGGTTAGGATTATTAGCGTTGGCGAGCAGGTAAGACAGATTGCCGCCCATTAGGATATCATCACCGCCGCTTCCACTGATAGTATCATTGTCATAGCCTGCAATAATAATATTGTCCGAATTCGAACCATTTATTATAAGCTGAGCTGAGGAGCCAAGCCCAGAATTCTCAGAACCATCGGCATCGTGGGTACCATCATACTCTGCGGCATCACCAAGAACCACATCATAGTCGTTGAGAAAACCGTAGAGGTTTCCGGAGGCGTCCAGATTTTCCACTTCATGGATATCCACGCCAACACCGGAACGGGTCACTACTTCAGAAACACCGTCCAAAGCTCCATCATTAAGAGTGATGCTTACAGGCTCATCATCATCAGAGGCTTCAAGTAGAAGCCAATCGCTGTCCTGTGTGGAAGAAGAATCCCAGGTGCTGCCGCCATCAATATTAAGGGCGTTGCCGTCTGTGGAGTCAAGTGCGGAAAGTTCAACAAAAAAGAAATCTGCATTTCTTCCACCGTAAAGGGTGTCTGCGCCAGAAACGCTGCCACCACCTGCCATAAAATCATTCCCGATTCCGCCAAAGGCAGTGTCTGAACCCAGGCCTCCCAGGAATATATTACCATCGGTGCTTACACCGTCTCCGGCAAAGCCAGTACCGTCGAACTCAATATCACCGAAAAAATTATTTTCATGGTCATCATAATTCTTAGGGTTTCTGGCATAGGCATCAAAGACCTCAAAATTACTCACTGTGAGGATTCCGGCACCAGACAAATCATTCTCGATGCCGTCAAAGGCAATAACACCGTCGCCGTTAAGGTCAATCTCTTCCACTTGATCCGCAGGATCTGTGAGATCAATACGAATATCGGCATCACCGGTGAGACGAAGAACATCTGCGCTGCCGTCGCCGTCAATAACCACATTTGATCCCACCAGGGTCGTTGTTCCACCCTCGGTGTCCAAACTGAGGCCTGTGACATTCCCGCCCAGATCCACACCTTCTATATTACCCTGTACGGAACTGTCAACGGTCCAGTGCTCCCACCCGTAATCAGTGTCCGAGGTCCAGGTGCGCACCCACAATTCGTCACCGCCGTCAGCTCCGAAATTATCCATCCAGCTCTGGTTACCGGCAAAGGCCGTGGCCTGGTAAAAATAGTCATCCAGATCCTCAGCCTGCACCCAGCCCTTACCTTCGTCGGTGATCAGGTATGCCCCATTGGTTCCGGCCTCATTACCATTCCAGATTTGAAACCAGGTACCTTCAGACACATCTTCCACATTAAACATGCTGCTTAAGGGGGCATTGCCTGAAGTAGTCTCGGTAATATCATCTCCGGCAACGGCGTCAAAGTCAACATCTCCGCTAATCCAGTCTTGACTTCCGTTTGTTGAATCCCAGGCCTTTACCCACAGAGTAGTGTCTCCGGACTGGGCAAAGTCAATGTCAAGTTCTGCCAGGTCAGCGGCTGAAATCCAACCTTTACCCTCATCGTTAAATGCACTGGTATCAACAAAATTACCCTCATCTCCATTGCCAGTCCAAAGTTGATACCAAGTTGCCCCGGAATCATCCGTGAATAAATCTGCAAATGTTGATTCTGCAGCGGGATTCGATGTAAACGTAATGGCCATCCTTAACTCTCCTAAAGTTTAAAATTAATAATCGTCCACCGTACGTGTTTGCATTTTATGATCAGCTGAAATGCAGTGACTGTCAAACTCAACCATATTTTCAAAGAATAAAGTCACTGCACTGTAACGCTAAAAAAAGTAAATACGAACGTCAATTGGCATAAATTCAATTTACATAGCTATATGCATTTTTTATGCCACTACAAATTAACAGCCTTTAAGACCCCAAAACCATATAAAACAAAAAAGTATATGGCTGAATCAAGGCAGATGTGGTTGAATCCAGCCAATCACATCTCAAAAAGTATCCTCACGGGCCTTGATCACATCCACATAGGGGAAATATCGACCAACTGGGTGATCAAGCACGCCAACCTCAAAGGGTCTCCCTGAGGGATTGATCAAAGTTGAGCAAAATGGGCTCAAGCAGATATTGGAAAAAAGTGCGTTTTTCCGTTGAGATATAGCACACTGCGGGCATTCCCGGGGAAAGATAGGCGTCATGGGTTTTAAGTTCAGCGGCATTGACCTTTGCATGGACCAGGTAAAACGATGCCCGTCCCATGGGAGTCTGGTCCGTCACCATGTCGGCGGAGATATGGGTTATCACCCCTCCCACCGGCGGAGTGGTGATACGATTAAAGGCACTTAACTGAACCCGTGTCTCCTGCCCCAGGTGCACTTTGGTGATCTGATCCTGCCTCAATCTTCCCTCCACCACCAGATCGGCATTTTCCGGAACGATTTCCAGCAATGTCTCTCCTGGCCTGACAACACCTCCCTCTTCGGAATGAATCTGAAGATTAACGATGATCCCGGACACCGGCGCACGAATGCTCAACCGCTCCTGGGCATCCTGCTGGGGACGCAATTGTTCGGTGAGATTGAAAATTTCATCGGTGGCCTCGCTGAATTGAGCGGCTGCCGCCTCCTGAAAATTGTTTTCCAGGGTGGCAATGGAAAAATTAATTTCCTGGATCTTCTCCTGGGACTCAGCAATGCCCTGGACCAGTCTGGCCTTGTTTCCCTTATGCTGGGACAGCATTCTTCTGAGGGTGAAGATCTGGGTTTCATCTATGAACTTTTCTTTTAACAGCCCCTCTTTGGAGGTAATTTCCCCTTCAAAGGAGGTGATAATATCATTTTCTGCTTTCAATTCCTCCCTGGCACCCTGAATCTGTTCCTGGAGCTGCTTGATCCTTGCCCTCTGGGTTTCCACCCTGCTGTCCAGGGATGTCTTCTGGGTTTCAAAAAAATCCTTTTCCCTTTGAAGCAGCTCAGCAACTTCACTGTTGTCTTTTTCTTTGATCAACTCCTCAGACCAAACAATGGAACGGCTCCGCATCATCTGGGTTCTGAGTCGATCAGCTTCTGCCATTTTGGAGTGTATCCGTCCCTGGAGAAGATCCTTGGTGGAAGAGATGCGCATGCTCTGGAGACGAATGAGTACGTCCCCTTTGTTTACATAATCACCATCCTTTATAAGGATATCTTCCACAATGCCGCCTTCCAGATGCTGAACCGCTTTTCTGTTCTGGGAGACCACCACTGTTCCCGGGGCGACAACCGCGCCACTAAAGGGCATATAAACAGCGATACTGCCTAGCCCTCCAAAAAACACACCAATGACAACAAGCCCCGCTGCAATGATTTTCCCGGGTTTTGTATGAACTTTTTCCATATTTGTTACTCCGCTTTTGTGGGTCTCTGATTCAATGAGGGGGCCGCACTTGCCACCGGTTGCTGGGCTTGTCCCATGAGTGCCTGGAACACTTCCTGCCGGGGGCCGAACCGTGCGATCTGTCCCAGCTGAAGCATGAGAATTTTATCCACATTGGCAAGAATGGCGGGTTTGTGGGTAACCACAATGGTGGTAACTTCCTGCTGCTTTAAAATGCCAAGGGTCATCATCAGGGCTTTCTCTCCGGCATCATCCAGGTTGGAGTTGGGCTCATCCAGCACCACAAACCGCGGGGTACCATACAATGCCCGGGCAATCCCCACCCGTTGGCGCTGCCCGCCGGACAATGCCACCCCGGCATTGCCGATCTGGGTGTCATATCCTTCGGGCAGGTGCAGGATCATCTCATGGACCCCGGCTTTTTTAGCCGCTGCAATCACCTGTTCCGGGTCCGGCTCTCCCATGCGGGCAATGTTATCGCTGACAGTGCCGGGGAACATCTCAACATCCTGGGGAAGATAGCCGATAAATTGCCCCAGATGCTCCTGGTCCCATTGGAACATATCTGCCCCGTCCATGCGCACCTTGCCGCCCATGGACGGCCACAATCCCAGCAACACACGACACAGGGTGGTTTTTCCCGCCGCACTGGGGCCAATGAGTCCCAGACTCTCCCCCCGGGCAAGGTTGAATGTTATATTACGCAAAAGATATCGTCCCTGGATCGCAAGGGTGGCACCCTCCACCAAAAGATTGCCCATGGGGTCTGGAAGCTGCATGGGTTTTTCCGATTCTGCCGTCTTTATCAAAGCATTGAGTCGGGTGTAAGCCCCCCGGGCCTCAACGGTCTGTTTCCAGGTGGCCATCCCCTGCTCCACCGGACCAAGGGCACGGCCCATGATAATGGAAGAGGAGATCATGATGCCAGCGGTACATTCATTCTTCAGAGTAAGATAGGCACCCACCCCGTAGATAATCACCTGCATGGAAAGTCGCAACACCTTGGTCATGGACTGGATGGAACCGGCATACCTGCTGGCCCGGGTCTGAAGTTCAATCACCTCATCATTGGTCTTCTGCCAGTGCCGGACAATGCCTGGAAACATACCCATGGCCCCCACCACTTCGCTATTTTTCAGACTGATATTGACAAACCCACCGGACTGGGCATTGGCCATATTGGCCATGCCCAGGCGTTTTTTTGTGAACAATTCCTGACACAACCCCAGGATCACAATGGCAACAGCCCCTGCTGTGGCCACAGCTCCCATGATAGGATGGAGAAAATAGATAAAAAGCAGATAAATCGGGGTCCAGGGAATATCAAAAATCGCGAATATCGCATTGCCGCCGAAATAATTACGCAGCATATTCACATCCCGGAGCCCCTGGCCATACCCCAGTTTCTGTATCCTGCAGGCATCCCTGAGCATTTCTCCCAACACCGGGCGACTCAAGCTTTTGTCCATGTCCACACCGGCCATGACAAGAAGGCGTGAACGCACAAAATCCAGCAGCCCCAGTATTACAAGGGCAAAAAGGGCCGCCGCTGTGATGGTGATGAGCGTTGGCATACTATAGCTGACCAGAACCCTATCATAGATGGAAAGCATATAGATGGGGAAGGTGAGATAGAGAAGGTTGATAAAAAAACTAAAAACACCGGCAAAAACAAAATATTTCAGCCATTTAATGAGAAATTTTCGCATATTCTTTATAATTCCCTGTAACCCGTTGAGTAGTTCAAGTCTGCAAGGGCAAGGCTGTAATCCAGTAACACCTGATTATAATTTGATTCCGCCCTGGCAAGCTGGGCCTGGGCCTCCAGCACAGCAGGCATGGTGGTCAGTCTTGCTTTCAATCGTTTTTTTTCCCTGTTGTAATATTCCGTTGCCGCCTTAACTGCGCGGTTTGAGAAATCAATGCGGCTTTCAGCCTCCTTAAGCGCCAGAAATGATATTTGAATCCTGGACTTAATGCTGTTCACCGTTTCGTCAATTTTTGAATCAACCCATTTTATCTCCTTCAAAAATTTATTTTTTTTGTAATAATTTCTCCCACCGTCAAAAAAATTCCAGCTCACCGTGACACCTGCGGTCCAGTAACGGTTCACTTGATCCCGGTCATAGGTCTCACCATTGGTGTAGACACCGAGCTTGTCATAATCCCTGTCGCTGTCATAATAGTTGGCAGTCATGCGCACCTGGGGATAATAGCGACTTTTGGCAATGATAACCTCTTTTTGGGCAATGGTTTTTTGAAAACTGAGCATTCTCAAATCCGGACGGTTTTTTTGGGCTTCCTGCCAGGCCAGATCAAAACTCTCCGGCACATGGGTATCCGATGGTTGCAGGTTATCTAAGAACTTATATTTCTCATCATGGGGAAGATTCAGAAGCGACACCAGCTGGGATCGCACCCGGGCAACGGTATTTTTTGTCTTACTCAAGGATTGTTGTGCACCGGAAAGATCCAACTCCGCCTGGAGCACCTGGACATAGGGAATCATTTTCTGGTCAAAATAAGCCTTGGCCGAGGTCAATCCCGACTCCAGTCGTTCCACCGTGTGTGTAATGGATGCAATATCCTGTCGGGCCTTTAACAACTGGTAAAAGGCTGTTTTGATTTTATAAATCAAATCCAGCTCTACCATCTCCCGGGTGGCAATCTTCATGTCCCGATCTGCCTGGGCCTTTTTGTAGTTTGTATAAATCCCTGAACCGGCATAGAGAATCTGGGACAACCCAACACTGTAGTAGGTATTTATTTGATCCAGATAATCGGTCTCTGTGGGACCTTTGGATTGAATACTACCAACATTTGTCAAGGAGTAGGATGCGGTAAGCGAGGGCAGAAAATCTGCCCTGGCCGTTTTGATATCATCCTCTGCCTCCTCGATCCGGATGGCAGAGCCTCGAACAGTGGGATTATGTTTTAAGCCATGGTTAATGCAGTCCATGAGGGTAAGGGTTTCTCCAGCATAAATGGGAGAACTAAAAACGGCCCCCACAAGGGCCAGGCAACCCCACACTATGATGCTTTTTTTGGTGGTCAACACGTTATTTCCTTTTTTATACAGGGGTTATGCGAGAACTCGCTGCCACAATAAAGTCCAGAGCTTTATCCCAAACACTCTGGTGGGTGAGTGTTGTGATAAAACCCAAAGTTTAAAACGATTATGATTATAAATACCTGCCTGAGGTCAGAACTCAAACGGCAATAACCGCCCTGGACCAAGCGTTAAGGTAAGTATCAGATAATTCACGCCTGCGCAAGTTTTTCCATGATTCACAGGTTCTTTCCCACTGATGCTCTGCCAGAAGCTCAACATTTTTTTGTCCGCTGAAATCATGGGGAAACAGAGAAAAATTGTTGAGAATGAGCGTCTGGTGATTGAGCAGAATAAAATGGATAACACTGCTCACCATTATCATTCTTGCCGCAATGCGCACGGGAAAATCAGTTCGGACAAAATATGTTTTAAAATTTTCCAAGGATTGTTCAGGTGTCATGACCATGTCTGTGGTACTTTCCGTAATGCACACCCTATAAATATGAGCCACACACATTCTGTGAATCAAAGGTATGGATTCAAACCAATCAATAAAGGCTGTCATGGGATTTTTCATTTAAAAGTAATTCCTCCCCGATCGTCACCGTCGCCGGCAACCACCTTGCAGAGTTAACGTCCAGAATAGTACGCCACCACATGATCGCATACCCCATCCACATCCGGGTATTCCATTTCATGGAAAAGAGGAAGTCTCAAAACCCGGCGGCTCAACACATCGGTGTGAATCATTGAACCGGCTGTCCTGGTAAATTTTTTCCCGGCAGGGGATGAATGCAGGGGGATATAATGAAAAACCGCTTTGATCTGACGGTCTTCAAGATATTGGATCAACCCTGTTCTCTCCTCAAAGGAGCGGGTGATGATGTAAAACAAATGGCCGTTATTGCCGCTTTCGCTGGGATTTGTTTCATGGGAATGAAGGATAATTTTACCCATCTTTGCAAGGGGGGTCAGTCGTTCCCGGTAACGGCAGTATAATGCGTGTCTTTTACGGGTGATTTCCCGGGCACATTCAAACTGTGACCATAAAAATGCGGCGGTTAACTCACTTGGCAGAAAGGAAGACCCCATATCCACCCAGGTATACTTATCCACCTCTCCCCGGAAGAAACGATTTCGGTTGGTGCCTTTTTCCCGAAAAATTTCAGCCCGGTCAATGAAATCAGGATCATTTACCAGCAGGGCACCGCCCTCTCCGGAAATAATATTTTTGGTTTCATGGAAACTCAGGGTGCCAAGATGGCCAATGGTGCCAAGGGCCTTGCCCTTGTATCTGGCAAGCAAAGCCTGGGCCGCATCTTCTATGACATAAAGACCATTATCCCGGGCAATGGTCATGATTTCATCCATGGCACAGGCATGGCCAGCATAATGAACCGGAACGATGGCCCGGGTTCTGTCAGTGATGGCTCCACCAATTCGGGTGTGATCTATATTCAGGGTATGGGGCTCAATGTCCACAAACACCGGCACCCCCCCCCGCAGCACAAAGGCATTGGCTGTGGAAACAAAGGTATATGATGGCATGATCACCTCATCTCCGGGCTTAATATCACATAACAATGCCGCCATTTCCAGGGCGGCAGTACAGGAGTGGGTCAGCAGCGCTTTTTCTGTCCCAAGGGTTGTTTCAAGCCATAGTTGGCACCGCCGGGAAAAAGAGCCATCCCCGGACAGGTGGCCGTCTTCAACTGCTTTTTTTATATTTTCAAGCTCATGACCCACAATAAAAGGCTTATTAAATGGTAGAAAACGCATTGGAAATTCCATAAATATCTTTTTATCAACCCCGTTCAGGACAAATATTCCCCCGGAAGTTGTGAATACCGGGGGAATCACCTTGATCTGCCCAGGCAATTACTCAATGGCAAAAAATTTGTAGAAGTATTTCACCATAAAGGGGGTAAATTCAACAAATTCAGTCCAGCTTTCAAAGTTTTGAGACTATCATACAACAAATAAATTTTGCAAGGGGTTCTGAACATGGATAGTTGTTTTATTGCTTATCCCCACATAAACCCTTGACTCACGTTTCTTTTTCAGGGTATATCTTATTATTTTACACATATTGTTACAATAGTAATTGTTTTGCATTTGCAAAATATTGGAACTTGATGATCGAAAAAACTATCAAGGATAAAATGGCACACCACACCATTCCTGTAACCACGGTTGATGATATCAAAGCACACATGGAATCCACTTGCTCCCATGTAGAACCATCCCATATTACCAACAATGAGACGTCCGTTTCAGACACTGCCTTTCAAACCATGGAAGCCGATTTGACCTTTGCTCACAATAATGCAGATGTAGGTACCCGGTCACTGTCCATGCAGCGTTTCCCATGGCCCATCCGATGGCTGGCACGACTGACCGGTCGTATGGTCCTTATTCTCTCATCTGTATTCACTTTTCAGCAGAGCCAATTCAACGAATCTCTGGTCCTCGCAACAAAACAATTAATACGTATTATCAAAAACATTAAAAATAGCATAAGCGATCAGTGCAAACGGTCACTGGACCACGAAGAACAATTGGGGGCACAAAAAGAACACCTGATTGCCCTTGAAACAAAACTCAACAACCAGACAAGACAGATACACATGCTGGAAAAAAAAGAGGAACTCCGGGAAAAAAGACTGGTAACTTTTGAAAACAAGCTGGCGGATCGGGAAAAAGAATCTCAAATTCAAAAAGCAATGATTAAGGAACAACAAAAACAATTGACGCGACATGAGCAAATAATCACCTCCCATTCCCAGGAAATGGGCACAGATAAAGCGCTTATATCAACCCTGACACAGGATGTTTCTGATTTGCGAACGGCCCTGGTCCTGCAACAGAATCAAAAAAAACCCATGATACCATCCCATGAAAAAACACCTTTTCAACCAGATTCACCACAGGTAATGGAGACAATAACTGAGCCCCATGGGAAAACCGTTTTACGAACAGATGATTTTTCCTCCGGCATTTCAAAACCACCCCACAGGCTTCAAATTCCGGGATATCACCATCAACTGGATCTGTTTTACGCCACCTTTACCAATCGATTCCGGGGAACTCGTGAGCTGATTAAAAAGCGATGCAGTGTATATATTCCCATCCTCCAAAAAGCGATGGCAGAAAATAAAAAAGGAGACATCCTGGACATTGGCTGTGGACGGGGAGAATGGCTGGAATTGATTCAGGAACACCACCTCAATGGTGTTGGCATTGACCTGAATGAAATCATGATTCAACGCTGCCAGAACAACGGACTGTCGGTGAAAAAACAAGACGCGCTGTCCTTTCTCAGAGGCCTTGAAAATGAAAGCCTGCGAGCCATTACAGGCTTTCATATCATTGAACATCTCCCCTTTGATGTATTGCTGGAACTGTTTGCCCAGTGCAAAAGGGTTTTAAAAACAGGCGGGGTAATCATCTTTGAAACCCCCAATCCCGAAAACATTCTGGTGGGAAGCCATACATTCTATTCAGATCCCAGTCACAGAAACCCCCTGCCATCTGAAATGGTCAAATTCCTGGCAGAAATTCATGATTTTAAAAGGATTGAAATTCTCCATCTTAATCCACCAGAAGTCACCGAAGACACAGGAGAACCCTCCCCCCTTGGAAAGCTCTACGATCTCCATTTCAACTCACCCATGGATTACGCCGTTATTGGCTGGAAGGAATAAGGCGAGCCAATGCGGATTATCATTGCCACCACCCAGGTACCCTTTGTTCAGGGGGGTGCCGAAGCCCATGCCCAAAATTTAAAGACCGCGCTGATTTCCCATGGCCATGAGGCGGAAATCGTTGCCATTCCTTTTAAATGGTACCCCCCTGAAAAAATTGTGGATACCATGCTGTCCTGTGGACTCCTGGATTTGACTGAAAGCTGCGGAAGAACCATTGACAGGGTCATTGGATTAAAATTTCCAGCGTATCTCATCCCCCATCCCCACAAGGTGATGTGGATACTGCACCAGCATCGCACTGCATATGAACTATGGGACCATGAATTTTCCGATCTCATAAATTTCCCCAACGGCAGACAGGTGCGTGAGGCCATTCGCCGGGCAGACAAAAAAATAATCCCCCAGGCCAAATTAATCTATACCAATTCCAAGACGGTTTCATCACGACTAAAAAGATTTTGCAACATTAATTCCACACCATTGTATCACCCCCCGCCCCATGCGGACAACTTTTACTGTGAAGCATTTGAGTCATACCTCTTTTTCCCCAGCAGGGTTGGCAAATTGAAACGTCAATGGCTGGTGCTGGAAGCCCTGGCCCACACCCGACAACCTGTGAAGATTCATTTTGCCGGTAATCCGGAAATGCCGTCCTATCTTAATGAACTGAAATTGCGTGCCCGAACACTTAAAATAGAAAATAGAGTTAAATGGCTGGGATACATCTCCCATGAAGAAAAAACCCAGCAATACGCAAGAAGCAGGGGTGTCGTCTATCCACCGGTGGATGAAGATTATGGGTACATCACACTGGAGGCCATGCTCTCATCAAAACCTGTAATCACCTGCCGGGATTCCGGGGGGCCCATGGAATTTGTACGTCATGAAAAAACAGGGCTGATTGTCGATCCTGCCCCCCAGGCCCTGGCAGCCGCCATGGACAGACTATGGAAAGACCCGTCCCGGGCCGTACAATGGGGAAAAAATGGTCAGATCAGATACAAATCCATGGGGATTTCATGGGAGACTGTTGTAAAAAGGCTTTTGCAATGAAACTCAATTGGTTCTCCCCCCTTCCCCCTGCCAGAACAGATATTGCCCATTATACGGCCAGGATTTTACCATTCCTGGCCCAGCATGCCGATGTCATGCTCTGGACGGATCAACCCCAATGGGATAAAAAACTTGAGAGTTTTGCCAGGGTAACAAGCTACACCCCGGGGAAAATACCCTGGAAGATGTTAAATCAATCGGATTTAACTATGTTCAATATTGGCAACAATGCCGATTTCCACCAATCCATTCTGGATGTTGCCAGGGTACATCCCGGGGTGATCATCCTGCACGACATTTCCCTTCATGATTTTTTTGCAGGTATTTATATTTGCAGAAAAAACGATGCCAACGGCTATCTTAGCTTAATGAAACGGTATTATGGGACAGATGGCCTTGAATCTGCCAAAGCGTTTTTAAACTGCTCCATGAATGGACATCACATGTCCCGCCATTACCCCTTGACAGCAGCGGGCCTGGATAATGCGCTGGGAGTTGTTGTTCATACCCTGGACGCTTTTTCTACGCTCACACAAACCCGTCAATGGCCAACCTGTTATGCACCCCTTCCCTTTCTTCCCACGGACCGAAATTGTCATACCCCCCTTACAAGGGAGGCAGTCTCCCCCAAGGATAGTATTAGATTGATTATCTTTGGGTATATCGGACCCAACAGATGTCTGGAACTTGTACTTAAGGCCCTGGCAGAATTTCCTGGAAAAGATAAATTTCAACTGGATATATACGGTGAACTCCATGAAAAGAAAGGCATCCAAAAACAAATCAACCTCCTGAAATTAAAAGGACAGGTCTATATTCACGGCTATGTTCCAGAGACAGACCTGGACCAGGCCCTGGCCACGGCGGATCTTTCCATTAATCTTCGATATCCCACCATGGGTGAGGCATCCGGAAGTCAATTGAGAATCTGGAACCATTCCCTGCCCTGCCTTGTCACCCGGACCGGGTGGTACGCATCCCTGCCCCGGGAGGCAGTATCCTTTGTCAACCCAGGCAATGAAATAGAGGATATCCACGCCTGTCTCAACGCCCTTGTCAACAACCCAGACAAATTTACAGCCATGGGCAAAAATGGGCGAAATCTCCTTGAAACCCACCACCATCCCAAAGCATATGTGTCTGCTCTCATGGATTTTCTCCCCAAAGCCCAGGCCTATACAACCACGGCGGAGGCATTTAATCTGTCAACAAGGCTTGCACAGGAAAGCCTTTTGAGCCTCCTGTCAAACGAATACCCATCCACCCTAAAAAACATGGCATCACACATCCATGAGCTTCTTATTTAAACTGAAAAAAACAATTCTTATCTCCGTAGTTTCCATTATTCTTACGACAATTGCCCTGTTGGTGATCACGGAATTCCATAAGGTGGACCTTTCAATTCCCATCACCTACCATGATGATGCAAAGGAGGTTTTCAGCTATATAAAAGGATTTCTTAACAATGATAGTTCCGTAAATCTCTATGCCCCGTTTGGCTATGAAACACCGGGTGAAAATTCCATCCTGTCCTTTATTAGCCCTTTGTTTTATCCTCTATGCCTTGTTCTAATAAAAATAATATCCATGGGTACGGATGATATAGTCAAGGTGGTTAACTATTATTATCTTTTTACTTTTTTTCTCAACACCCTTTTTTTCATATTTGCCCTGAAGCATTTCAAGATAGCCACATCCATTTCCATGGTTTTCGGTCTGTTGTATGCATTTTTGCCCTACCATTTTCTCCAGGGTATCAACCATTTCTGGGTAATGTCTTATTATAATGTACCGTTGATGGTTTTGATCCTGTTGTGGTTATGGTCGGAAAAACCGATTTTTTTTAAACAGAAAAATCAAAGGTATGCCCTGGATCTGTTTCATTACCGGTCCCTGGTTTCAGTGATTGTTCTGTCTTTCTTTTTATACACCACCCCCTATTATAGTTTTTTCTTTGCCTTCCTGGCGCTGGTTTCCGGTATAGGCGCTTCTCTTTTCAGAAAAAACATATATCATTTCATTTCTGCCATTCTGGTCATCCTTTTGGTCTTTTATTCACTGACAAAAGAGGACATCCCTGAAAAACTTTATGCCATCACCCATCAAACCGAATTTCAAAAAATTCAAGCCCAAAAAGCACTGGTGAAGCCCGGCCAGATGATTTCCAATTATGGGCAGGATGAGCCCTATGGTTTAAAAATTGTTCAACTTTTTTTGCCGGTAAAAGACCATCGCTGCGCCGAATTGAATCGCTTTACAAAAATTTATGAAAACGTGCAAGCCCATATTATCAATGAGAATTCAAGCGCAAGCCTCGGCATCATGGGTTCCCTGGGCTTTTTATTCCTTATCTTACTTTTATTATTCAACAATAAAGCTTTATCTTTTTTTCACAAACTGTCGATTTTAAATATTTTTGCATTGCTGCTTGCAACTGTGGGTGGTTTTTCTTCTTTAATATCAACGCTTCTCATGCGATTTTTACCTGAAAATTTTCCATTGATCCAGGCAAGGGCTTATAACCGGATCAGCATTTTTATTGCATGCTTTTCTTTTTTTGTCCTGGCCTTTTTACTGGACCAGTTCAAAAAAAGAATTGATTTAAAAACCTGTTGTCTTACGCTCCCCAAAAGAATGGGCATTCAAGCACTTTTCATCCTTTTACTGACCATAGTCCTGTCCACAGGACTCTATGACCAAACCACTGAAAATTTCAAATTTACCTCAAAGTATGAATCAAGAAAAATGAGGTACGAGTCAGACAAGGATTTTTTTCATCAAATGGAAACCCTTTCCGGAAGCCATTCAGCCATATTCCAATTGCCTTTCACAACCCACCACATGGGAAAAAAACTGGGAATTCCCGACAGTGACGGTTATACGGGATATATTCATTCAAATACTTTGAAATGGACCTATGGAGCAGATAGATCCAGCCACCAGGCCTCATGGTATAAACGTGTGGTACAAAAAGCCCCGGCAGAATTGTTAAGAATCCTTTTCGTAGAAAAATTCTCCGGGATTCTCATTGATAGACTGGGATATCCCGACAGGGGACAGCAAATTGAGGCCCAACTCATTAAATTGTTGACGGCCCAGCCATTAATCAGTCAAAATCAAAGATATTCATATTTTGATCTTAAGAATCAACAATTAAACAATTCTGCAATAAAACTTAAGAACACTATTTTGGTTTGGTGGAAAAAGGGTTTTTACGATCAGGAAGATTTCCCGGGCTATACCTTTCGCTGGTGTAATGGCCAAGGTGATTTGTTACTCCAAAATTATTCCGACATCAAAAGAAGCATTCATTTGTCCATGGAAATAGGATGGCTTTCCAACCCTGGAACCGTCACCATAAAAGGAAAATCATTAAAAGGGAAATCATTTACAGACAACATCAAAGCCAATGAAGGATGCATCTTCAATACCAAGCTCTAAATCCCAGATACGGACAGTTCTATCCCATGCGACGGAGGCAACTTTATTACCATCGGCACTATAGGCAACGGCTGTAATCGGGGTGGTATGCGCTAAGAAACGTTGGATTTCTTCGCCTGTGCGAGCATCATGTATGCGCACTATGCCAC
>CAKZLA010000444.1 GCA_937124525.1 uncultured Desulfobacterium sp. | reverse complement strand
TCATGTCAAAACAATTCTGAACTATGGAGGCCTCCAGAGGTCCCACCAGTTCATAGATATGCTTAACATCCTGGAGGGTCAAGGCATTCACCCGGACCCCCCGGCGGGGCAGTATGGTCACAAATCCTTCGAGCTCCAGTAGAATCAAGGCATCCCGCAATGGGGTTTTGCTGATACCCAGCTGGTCGGCAATCTTACCGATATTGATGGTGGAGCCAGGCAGAAATGCCCCGGAGTTCATCTGCTCCCTTCAATACTGATATACCTGCTCACTTCAAGACAAAACCTTCAATTTCTGACTCATTTTTAGCTACCCAATTCTTTTTAAGATACTTCCACCAAAAAGCCTGATGCCGTTTGTGCGGTAGAAAATAACTGACTGTATGGCTGCCGTCAAGGAAGGATTTAAAAAGACCTACCCTTTTGAAAAAAGGATAAAAACAAGACTGATTTAACATAATTTTAAAGAAAAAATCTGGGGGCATGTTTAAAAAAATACAGGCTCCCAGAAAATTCTTGCATTCATACCTGAAAAATATCATTGGTCAAAATGAAATGGATATGGTATACGATTATAATAAATGGCAACTATCACTAACGGCTTTACACTTTTTCACAACAGCCCCTTATTTTCTGAAAATCCCTTTAAAAAAGTATCAACTACTTTTGAGTGGACATAAAGAATGCTTAGATGATGATAAATAAGAGAGGGCCAGCAAAGTGATATTTTTTTGATAAAAATCACCTGATGTCAGAAAATCTAAAAACAGCACTATTCTCTTAGGGAGGCAAGCAAAAAACATGGATATCTATTACATTGATGGAAAATTTGTTGAAGAAGACAAGGCAACCCTGTCAGCCAAGGACATCACCGTACTGAGAGGATTTGGGGTATTTGATTTTCTGATCACCTACAACAAGCGTCCCTTTTTTCTGGAAGCCCATGTGGCCCGCCTTGAGAATTCTGCCAAGAAGATCGGGCTGACCCTCCAGCACACCAACGCCGAAATCTGTGACATTGTCTGTCAAACCATTGAGAAAAACACCCACCACGACGAATCCAATATCCGCATCGTCTACACCGGCGGCATAAGCCCCGACGGTGTAACCCCCCAGGGTAATGGGAAACTCATGGTCATGGTCACCCCCAAATATATGCTCCCTGACTGGTGGTATGCCGATGGGGCCGCCGTCATCACCGTTGCCATGGAACGATTCATCCCCGAATCCAAGAGCACCAATTATCTTTCTGCAGTGTTTGCCCAGCAAGAGGCCCACAAAAAAGGAGCCATTGAAGCCATTTATGTGGACCGGGAAAACCGGGTCCTGGAAGGCACCACCACCAATTTCTTCGCCTTTAAAGGCAATACACTCATCACGCCCCCCGATGCCATGTTGCCAGGTATCACCCGCCGCGTTGTTCTGGACCTGATCAAGGATAAGTTCACCCTGGAAATGCGTCACATTGACATGGCAGAGCTTAAAGAGATGGACGAAATCTTCATCACAGCTTCCAACAAAGAGATTGTTCCTGTGATTAAAATCAATGACATGGTTGTGGCCGATGGAAAACCCGGTGGGAAAAGCCGACAGGTCATGGAACTTTTTAGAGCCTACACCACGGCCTATGGACAACAGAGAAAGGCATCCTGATGTCTCCTGTTAAAGCTGCATTATTGCCCCGGACCGCTGTGAATGTGGATCTTTCAGCGCTAACCCATAATCTTGGAGAACTTCGCCGGAAAACGCTTGGGTCTGCCAGGATTATGGCGGTGATAAAAGCAGATGCCTATGGGCATGGTGCCGTGGCAGTTGCCAGAACCATCCTTGAACAAGGGGTTTCCTTCCTCTGCGTGGCCAGGGTTTCCGAAACGGTGGAGTTGAGAGACGCCGGTATTGAAGCACCCATCCTGCTATTTGGGGATGTCCTGCCCTGTCAGGTGGCCTATATGCTCCAAAATGATATAAGGGCCACTGTCACCTCACTGGCCACTGCCCAAATGATCTCCCAGGAGGCTGTCAAGTGTGCTGGAACCATCAAGGTTCACATCAAGGTGGACACTGGTATGGGGCGATTAGGGATTCTACCCTCGGCCCTTTCCGTGAATCCCCCTGTGGATGGTCATTGTCCGGCCGAGGAAGAGGTTAATTCCATTTTTCAGCTGCAGGGCCTGAATGTGGAGGGCATTTATACCCACTTTGCCAATGCCGACTGCAAGGATAAAACACATTCCCTGGGCCAGATAGATCTTTTTTCAAATCTGCTGGGGCTAAATTTACCGATATTTTATTCCTCGGAAAATTAAATCCAGAATTTTTACAAACTTATAAAGGCGTTATTGTAAAGACTAATTTAACTTTTCCTAAAAATTGGGGATTGGGAAGCTCATCAACTTTGATAAATAATATTGCAAATTGGGCAAACGTAGATGCTTACCAACTTTTAGAAAAAACATTTGGCGGCAGTGGTTATGATATTGCTTGTGCTCAAAACGCTTCTCCAATTACTTATCAATTAAATTTTGATGAGAT
>CAKZLA010000443.1 GCA_937124525.1 uncultured Desulfobacterium sp. | reverse complement strand
ACACTCAAAACTACAACTGTGACGCCTCATAAAAATAACAACCCACTTAAGCTGACCGCGGAAACGGTGGCGCTTTCTCACAAGTCTTTGGCGCGGCAGCTTAGCTAAACGTTCGCCTCAAAATCAAACGGCCTATGTATTTTTAAATTTGGAAAGCAAGCAAATGAAACAGATTGCCCTGATAGAAAAATATTTACCGGAATACACGTTTAATGAATTCCATGAAATAGTTGTAAATTGTCCGATTGAAAATGTATATCATGTGGCAAAAGACTTTGATCTATCCAAATCAAAACTTATTACGCTTTTATTCAAAATCAGGGGATTACCAACAAAAAGGCTTAATTTGCAAAATTTCATTACCGATATCGGTTTCACTAATCTTGAAGAAAATTATCCATATGAGAATTTAATTGGTTTCTGGACAAGAACAAGACTTGAAAAGATTCCAAATCATGAAGCCTTTTTGAATAACTCAATTTCTCCTTGGTTGAAAGCTGTTTGGAATTTCAAATTTGAAGAACTGGAAGCAGCTAAAACAAAAGTGAGTACAGAAACCAGGGTATTGTGTGTAGCGTCATTCACCAGGTTTACATTTGGGTTGTACTGGTCGATCATAAAACCGTTTAGTGGCATAGTCCGCAACAAAATGCTCAGAATTATTAAAGACGATTCTGAAGCTTTGACACAAAAGGGCTAACAAAACGCTGGAGAGGGACCGGGCTACCTGCGCGGCGTTTTGAAAAGTATGTGGTTCAGGAAAATTTACCTTTTATCTGAGCTTTTGGGGTTTAAAAGCCCGGCCCCTCAGCTCCCCGTTATGGTAGAAAACATGACCCAAAGAAGATGCATATATTGTTATAATTTCAAAGATGAATCTGAATTTTCTTTGGAACATGCCATACCACGCTTTTTAGGGGGCGCATTTTCACCAGATTATTTCAAAACAAATGATGTCTGTAAAACCTGCAATCGTAATTTAGGGTTGTTTGTAGATGCCGGTTTTGCAAAAGATTATTTAGTGAATCATGCTCTGGCTGATAATTCATATACTTTTTTTGATCCTCAAACCACTAAAGCATTGCCCCTGAGGTGTATGGGAACATTAGCCATCGAAGTTCCCCACTTAAAAAATGATGAAATTTGTGAATTGTGGCTTGGACCATTGGGGGAACAAGTCTTCTGGGTTCGACCCAATGATAAAAGATTATACTGGTATGTTGGAGGAAACCCAACAAGCGCCAAACAATTTCAGACAAAAGCATATTATATTTTTTCTGAACGCTCTAAAAAGAACATCGCATTGAGTATCAATACTTTTAGACAATCATTCAAAAAACAAAAGGTTAAAAAAATTTTATGCACAAAAACGGACATACAAGATTTGTCGAAAATTGGATTCTCTGAACCAGATGAGACAGATCATGATCGAATAAATTTTTTAAATTCCATTGGTAGTAGGCAAAAAAAAGCCTCTGTTTCGATGAACATTAAGTTTGATCATAGATTTCTTGCTAAACTTTCCCTCGGCATATCCTATTGTCTTTTTGGGGAAAAAGTACTGGAACACGAATATGCTCATGAACTTAGAAAGGGGCTTTGGTATAAAGAAACAGATCCTGTTCCAAACCTATTAGGAACCATGAATTTAAATAAACCTGATAAATTCCTCAAAGAAGTCTTGGGGATAAAAGGCGGTGTCGCCATTTGTTTAATGATGCATAAGGAAGGTTTATCAATGAACCTGAATATAAGCGAAAAAATGCATTGGACAGCGTTAACCACCCCATCAGAAATTTTGTCTTCCGAGGACATGAAGAAAATTGGGGATGGGAAAATTTATCTGTTATTTCAAGATATTCAACAGTGTATATCGACAAACCTTCCGAAATTTATTGCACATAAAACAAGTCCGATGAAAATACAAAAATTATCAGATATTGAACATATTATGGATAAAAATAAAAACTATTTCAAAGAGTTATAAAACCATAACAAAACGCTGGAGAGGGACCAGGCTTACTGCGCGGCTTTTTCGGGAGTCCCTGGGTCAGGAAAATTTATCGTTTTATCGGAGTTTTTGGGGTTTAAAAGCCTGGCCCCTCAGCTCCCCGTTCGGTCTCAAAGTGAAACAGGAGAACCTGTATGAAAAGATGTTTTGTAATGCAGCCCTTTGATGGTGATACTTTTGACAAAAGATATGAAGACACTTTTGAACCAGCAATTCTTGAGTCTGGCTTGGAGCCATACCGTGTTGATAAAGATCCAAGCGTAAGCATACCAATAAATGAAATTGAGATTGGGATAAAGAAATCGGCCATCTGCTTTGCCGAAATAACCACTGATAATCCAAATGTTTGGTTTGAGTTGGGGTTCGCAATAGCCGTACCCAAAGAAGTTATCTTAGTCTGTTCCGACGAAAGAAAAAGCAAATTTCCATTTGATGTGCAACACAGAAACATCATTACCTATAAAACATCTTCTATTCAGGATTTTGAAGAACTCAAAAATAAAATTGTCAATCGAATTAAAGCAACTTTAAAAAAACAAGAAGAACTCGGTAAAATAACAGCAACATCTCCAATCAAAGATACTGAAGGTCTAACACAACATGAGATAGCCGCTCTCATCACTGTTGTCCAAAATGAATTTGTATCTGATGGAGGGAAAGTGGCACCTGGAAGAATATTACAAGATATGGACAAAGCTGGTTACACTGACATTGCGACAACGCTCTCTTTGAAATCATTGTTGGCAAAAAAAATGCTGATTTCAGACGTGTGGGAAGAACAATATGAAAGCTATACTGTTTTTGCCGCGACGGAGAAGGGAACTGAGTGGTTAATGGCTAATCAGGATAAATTAGTTTTGGAAAAAGAACCTGATATACCATTTTAAAAACCGAACAAAACGCTGGAGAGGGACCAGGCTTACAGAGCGGCCTTTCGGGAGTGCCTGGTTCAGGAAAATTTATCTTTTTATCGGGAGTTTTTGGGTTTAAAAGCCTGGCCCCTCAGCTCCCCGTTCGCTTTCAAAAAATGGAATGAATAGGCTGAATGAAGCCATGATCAAAAATATAAAAAGGAATTTGATACCAGATTTTATAAAAAAATAGGCTGCTTGATACTTGGTCTATAAAGGAAAGCTCTCGGCTTTTTGACACACTATCATGGGCCTTTACCAAACGAATTCAAGGCAGGCAGCCTTACTGGCTTTGAAAAACATTTTCATGGGGCCTTCCGAAAGGATTCTGGCGCTTTGATTGATGGATGTCGTTTGGGACGATTTTAAAAATATTCTTGGCAAGGCCGAGCAGAATACAGAACTTTGCACCACCTTCCATAATCGTCCCCAAAAGCAGCATAGAAGAAATTTTGAACTTTATACCAAGCGAACAAAACGCTGGAGAGGGACCGGGCTTACTGCGCGGCGTTTTCGGAAGTGCCTGGTTCATGAAAATTTAACTTTTTATTGGAGCTTTTGGGTTTAAAAGCCCGGCCCCTCAGCTCCGCGTTCGGCCAAAATATTCTCAATCTATAAAATCGAGGAATTTATGAACCGTTTTGATTGGAAAACCAATTTGCAGCTATGGCTGAAGGCACGTCGTGATATTTCTCCGGAATTGGCTGATAGCATCATCGTTTTCTTCGGAGTCGCCTTTGAGCATACCCGTTGTCCACAACGGGCGTGGTTTGGTATTCATCCATCAAGGGCAAGTCTCGTTGTGGGTGGGATTTACCTTGCTGCAATCCAACGGTCAGGAGAAGATCAGGGACTTTGGTTGTTGGTCGATCAGCAGCCTCCGCCAATCAAGGAAATTGAATATCGACCTGTAAAATCAACTCAAAAATCAAAGTATCCGCTTGTTTGGGCACACTCTATATCATTAACAAATCTTCCGAACTTGCTTTCCAATACGATTTTGTGGGATTCTTTTTCAACAGCGTCTGAAAAGATCCTTGTTTCACCGATTGCAAGCGACCGAGATTCTCTACAAGAGCGGCGAAATAAGAAGCGTTTGAGTGATTTTTGGGTGGGAAAATCAGTCCAAGTCAAAGAAGAAGAACAGTTTCAAGATGCAGTCCGTTCCGCATTACTCGACAAACCCGAACTGAGGCGCAAACGGATAGAAAATGCTCGGGCTATCCCGAATAAAATCGAGGTTATATCGGTTTCCTTTGCCCGCAATCCTGATGTCGTGGCTGAGGTTCTATTTCTTGCAAATGGATACTGTGAGTACTGCAAAAATCCGGCTCCATTTGTACGCCGTGCGGATAACTCTCCGTATCTTGAAGTCCATCATAAAAAACCGCTTTCGGAAGGCGGTGAAGACACTGTTGCCAATGCGGTAGCTCTCTGTCCGAACTGTCATCGACAGGCTCATTATGGCTAACCAAGGGGCTTCAAGTGAAAAGAAGTAAAAAATCATTGAGCTGCCAAAGCCCGAACCAGCGGGTTAACCCGACGTCCAGGGGCTCCTTCTTTTTAAAGCCTGAAAGACTTTTAAAGGATGTACTTCCAATGAACTTTATTGGATAGCCTTGCTGCCCTT
>CAKZLA010000442.1 GCA_937124525.1 uncultured Desulfobacterium sp. | reverse complement strand
ACAAGGGTGACGGATGGGATCGCCCCATCCTGTGTGATGAAAAGGTATTTCAGTATGGTGATGCCATTGCCCTTGTCTGTGCAGATACCAAGAAAAATGCAGACGCTGCAGCAGCCAAAGTAAAAGTTAACCTTGAGCAGCTGCCCGAGTACATGGATGCGCCTGCTGCCATGGCCGACGATGCCATTGAGATCCATCCCGGCACCCCGAATATTTACTACACCCAGAAGCTTGCCAAGGGTGAAGAGACAGGTCCTATCTTTGACAAGGCAGACCATGTGATTGAAGGCGACTACTATACAAGCCGTCAGCCCCACCTGCCCATTGAGCCAGATGTGGGTTTTGCCTTTATCAATGACGACGGTAAACTGGTTATCCAGTCCAAGTCAATCGGCCTTCACCTCCACATGTATATGATAGCTCCGGGCCTTGGTGTTGATCCTGAAAACATGATCATGGTACAGAATCCCACTGGCGGCACCTTTGGTTACAAGTTCAGCCCCACCATGGAAGCTCTGGTTGGTGTGGCTGCCCTTGCCACAGGCCGTCCCTGCTATCTCCAGTACACCTACAGACAGCAGCAGCAGTACACCGGCAAACGCTCCCCCTTCTTCACCAACGTTCGCCTGGCTGCCGACAAGGATGGAAAACTCAAGGCACTTGAGGCCGACTGGACAGTTGACCATGGTCCCTATTCAGAATTCGGTGATCTTCTGACCCTGAGGGGAGCCCAGTTTGTTGGAGCCGGATATAACATTGCCAATATGCGGGGTGAAGGCCGCACTGTCTGCACCAACCACTGCTGGGGTGCAGCTTTCCGGGGATATGGTGCTCCTGAAATAGAGTTTGGCCCAGAGGTGCTCATGGACGAACTTGCCGAGAAGATCGGTATGGATCCCCTGGAACTCCGGTATAAGAACGTATATCGTAAAGGTGCAACAACTCCCACGGGCTGTGCTCCAGACTCATACTCCCTGCCGGATCTCCTGGACCTGATCCGTCCTAAATACGAGGCTGCCAAGAAAAAAACTGCTGCCGAATCCACACCTGAAATCAAGAAAGGTGTGGGAATAAGCATCGGTGTATACGGCTGCGGTCTGGACGGCCCGGATACTGCTGAAATTGATGTTGAACTTAATGAAGACAACACCATCACTGTTTTTGCCACCTGGCATGACCATGGCCAAGGCGCTGACAGCGGCACCCTGGGTTGTGCCCATGAGGCCCTGCGTCCCATGAAGATCACCCCGGATCAAATCAAACTGGTCCTCAATGATACAAGCGTCTGCCCCAATGCTGGACCTGCTGGCGGAAGCCGTTCCCAGATGGTTGTTGGACAGGCCATTCTCAACGGATGCCAGGCACTGGTTGCCGCAGCCCAAAAGCCCGATGGCACCTTCCGTGATTATGAAGGTATGAAGGCTGACGGTCTTGAAACCAAGTTCCATGGCAAATGGTCAGCCCCCTGCGTTGATTGTGATGAAAATGGCCAGGGTGACCCACTGGCAGGTTATATGTACGGCGTTTTCATGGCAGAGGTTGCCGTTGAGACAGCCACCGGTAAAACCAAGGTTGAGGGCATGACAGTTGCTGCCGACATTGGTGTGATCAACAACAAGTTGACAGTGGATGGACAGATCTACGGTGGTGTGGCCCAGGGCATAGGCCTTGCCCTTACCGAAGATTATGAAGATATCAAACGACACTCCACCCTTGCCGGAGCAGGTTTTCCTTATATCAAACAGATCCCGGATAATCTTGAAATAATGTATATAGAGACCCCCCGGGAGCGTGGTCCCTTTGGTGCAGCAGGTGTGGGTGAAATGCCCTTGACAAGCCCCCATGCCTCCATTATCAATGCCATTTACAATGCCTCTGGTGCAAGGGTAAGGCATCTGCCTGCCCGCCCGGAAAAGGTATTGGCAGCAATGCCCAAATAAGTGTAATCTTTTTTATAAGAAACTTCGTCCGATGATTTGTAATAACTGGAGTTTCGATATTTGTTTTGGGCAGGCCAGAGCCCCAATACGGTCTGCCCGTGGCAGTTTATATATGAAAGTCCCGGCAAACCAAGAAGGAGTTTCAGTCTTCGTTGTGGGCAGGACGGTTCCAGAATACGGCCTGCCCATGGCAGTTATCTAAAACCATGGGGGCAAACTCATATCTGTCCCCGGGAGATAAAATCACCAACAGGGGCGGTTCCGATATACGGCGGAACCGCCCCTGTACCATGGAGGAGAGATGGATCAACAAACACTGCGTCGGGTGGAAAAACAGTGCATCCAGGAAGAGGCACCAGCCTGCCAGTCCGCCTGTCCTTTACATGTGGATGTACGAACCTTTGTACTGAAGGTGGGGCAGAAAAAATGGAATGATGCCTGGAAAATCCTGGACAAAACCCTGCCTTTCCCCGGTATTCTTGGCAGAACCTGCCACCACCCCTGCCAGGATGCCTGCCTGAGAAAAAACCTTGGTGGCTCCATTGGCATGGGGGAGCTTGAAAAAATATGTGTGGATCAGCCAAAGCCCAGGATTCGCACCATTCCCATGCCCAAAAAAAATCATACCATGGCCGTTGTGGGAGAAAATTTAAGCTCCCTTGTGGCAGCTCTGGAACTGTTGCGCAAAGGGTATGGGGTCACCCTGTTTACCTCCCGGGACAGACTTGGCGGAACTCTTTGGGACATGGAGACCCTTTCCGGGGAAATCATTGAAAAAGAACTTGCGGTATTGGATAACCTTGGCCTGGAACAGGAAAAACAAGACGTCCTGGATGTTTCAGCACTTTTAGAAAATGGTTTTTCAGCGGTGTACATAGGCCTGGACACCCGGGAATGTGAATCCCTTGCCCTGGGTGGTACACCGGACTTAAAAACATTTTCCCTTGGTCAAAAAGGCGTTTTTGCAGGCGGAATACCTGATGAACAAGGGAACTTATTACCCTTGAATCAAGCATTCCAGGGCCGGGCCGCAGCCCTTTCCATGGAGAGATTTGTGCAAGGGGTAAGCCTGGTGGAGGGCCGTGGGGATGAAGGGCCATACCCCACCCGCCTTTTTACCAACACAGAGGATATTGCCCCCCTGCCCATGGTGCTGCCAGCCACTACAGGAAAAGGATATAGCATTGACGAGGCAAAGGCAGAGGCCCTTCGGTGTATCCAGTGCCAATGCCTGGAGTGCCTGAAAGTCTGCCCCTATCTTGTGCATTACAAAGGGTATCCCAAAAAATATGCCCGGGAAATCTATAACAATGCCACCATTGTAATGGGTAACCATACGGCCAATTCCATGCTCAACTCCTGCAGTCTCTGCGGTCTTTGCCAGGAGATCTGCCCGGAAAATTTTTCCATGACGGACCTGTGCCTGGATGCCCGTCGGGATCTGGTGCAAAGAAAAAAAATGCCCCCCTCGGCCCATGAATTTGCCCTGCAGGACATGGCCTTCAGCAATTCCGACACATTCATGCTTTTACGCCATGCCCCGGATCGGAAAAAAAGCCGCTTTGCCTTTTTCCCCGGTTGTCAGCTTGCCGGGTCCAATCCGGAACATGTTATTCAGACCTATTGCTTTTTAATGAATAACTGGGAAAAAGACACAGGGCTGATGCTCCAGTGCTGTGCGGCCCCGGCACACTGGTCCGGCAATGAAGAGAAAACCCGTGAAGCCATACACCTTCTTGAAGAAAACTGGCAGAAGATGGGCAAACCCCATATGGTCCTGGCCTGCTCTTCGTGCATGGATATGTTTAAAAAATATCTTCCCCAGATAACGGTGTCTTCCCTGTGGGAAATCATGGATCAATGTAAAATTCCTGACACGGCCTGCAAAAAAACAGGACAGACCATGGTCATCCATGATCCTTGCACCACCCGGTATGAATCCGGGATACAGGAGGCGGTCCGAAGCCTTGCATCAAAGCTTGGCCTCCCCATCACAGAGCTTGAGTTCAGCCGGGAAAAAACACAATGCTGCGGGTTTGGCGGACTCATGGAAAATGCCAATCCTGCCATGGCAAAAAAACAACTTGAACAAAGAGTCAATGAAAGTGAACTTGATTTTCTTACATACTGTGCCATGTGCCGGGAAAGCCTGAAGGGGGCTGGCAAGGCCACGGCCCATTTACTGGATTTTATCTTTCCCCGGGAAACCGAAGACGAAAATCCCGGTTCCAGGGAAAAGGTCGGGCTTTCCCAGAGCCGGGACAACAGAGCCCGGCTTAAAGAAACTATTCTGGAGCAAATCTGGAAGGAGCCGTCAAAGACACGGGGGGACACCGCTTTGTTTATCTCCCCTAAGGTCCAGGAAAAACTGGATCAAAGGCGTATTCTGCACCAAGATATCAGGGCCACCATTGCCCATGCAAAAGAAACAAAAAAACAAATGCAAAGTGTAGCCAACGGCCATTTTCTGGCCTGTCATCGGCCCTTTATGGTGACTTTCTGGGTGGAATATTCCCCGGCAGAAACGGGTTATACCATTCATAACAGCTATTGCCACCGCATGCAGATTATGGGAGAACATTCATGATCACCAATCTGGGAATAGAAGAAAATGAAGAGTGGAAATGCCTTACCTGTGATGCGTTGTTAAAGCTTGACAAGGTCCGCATTGATTATATGAACGGCAGTTTTACGGTGATGCTGCCCTGTTGTCCGAAGTGCGGCATGGCCCTGGTGCCCGAAGAGGTTGCCCTTGGTAAAATGCTGGAAGTGGAAAAGTTACTGGAAGACAAATAGTCCAGGTTTTATTTTTATAACTGCCACGGGCAGACCGTATTGGGGATTTGGCCTGCCCACAACGAAGTATGAAAAAATGTTAGGCGTACCTACTCTTTCATATAAAAAGAGAATGAAGCATCAGGGTGCCGCCAACAGAGCCTCCCAAGGTTGGCCTGGCATGCCAGTTTGTAAGAAAATCCCGACGAACCCAGAGGAATTTTCAATGCTCGTTGCCCGTTATAACAAAATTTAAAAGACAAGGTGTGGCCAATGCCAACAGCGCTCTATCAAACCCCGGCTTTAAAGAACCTCACCGGACCGGTGCTGCGTCCCGGGGGGCTTGAACTGACCCGGGAATCGGTTATGAAATCTGATCTCAAACCCGGAGACAGGGTCCTTGATGTGGGATGTGGGTCCGGTGCTGCCGGGCATATGCTCAACAGGGAATTCTTCCTTGATTGCGTTGGCATTGATGTGGATCTGGGCCTATTTACATCCGGCAACAGAATTCCGGTGGCCAAAGCTGCGGCCCAGGGTCTTCCTTTTAAATCAGACAGCTTAAAGGCTGTATTTTGTGAATGTGTGCTCTCCCTGACCCCAAATATGATGGCAACCCTTGGGGAATTTTATCGGGTACTTGAACCCGGGGGGCAATTAATTTTATGTGATGTCTACCTTCGCAACAAGGCCCATTGCCGGGAATTAAAAAAAATGCCCCTGGCATGCGGATTCAGAAAAGGGGTGGGGAGAAAAGATATCCATGAGTATGTGGCGGGTACCGGTTTTGAGCATATTCAGTGGGAAGACCTTTCTTATCTATTAACCCAGCTTGCAGGACAGGCTATTTTTGAACATGGTTCCCTTGAACATTTCTGGGCCGAGGTTTTTGGCGGGGAATGTGGTGCTTCCCGCCGGGCCTGTGGTGCCATCCGGGCCAGTCGTCCGGGATATTTCAGAATCATTGCCCGGAAAAAACTTTATAACTGCCACGGGCAGACCGTATTGGGGATTTGACCTGCCCACAACAAATATCGAAACTCCAGTTATTACAAATCATTGGACGGAGTTTGTTATAAAACCCACATGCCAAACTGAGGAAAATTATGAGTAATACAATGATGCGTATGATATCCCTGAAGGCCAAGGGGTATCCCTGCAGTCAAATGATGATGATCATGGCCTTGGAAGAGCAGGGTCGGGAAAATACCCCATTGGTGAGGGCCATGGCCGGGCTTGCCAATGGCCTGGGGATCGGTTCAGGCTCCTGTGGTGCCCTGAGCGCCGGTGCCTGCATCCTTGCCCTTTATGCGGCCAGGGGGGATGATGATGAAAAGGAGATGGCCACCTTTAATCCCATGCTGGCAGAATTAAATGAATGGTTTGATGAAAGAACTAAGAGCTACGGGAGTAGCCTCTGCCATGATATAACAGAGGAGCAGGCAGGATCACCCCAGATGGCAGCCCGTTGTGGGCAACTCATTGCCGAGACCTATGACAAGGTCATGCAGCTTCTTGTGGACAATGGAATAGATCCGGGGTTTTCCAGGGATGATGACTGAACAGGATCGGGTTCTGGCCCACACCCAGAGTCTGTGCCCCCACTGCCTGAAAAAACTTGAAGCCCGGCGGATACAGACAAAAAACGGTGTCTTTCTGGTCAAGACATGTCCTGTCCATGGCCGAATGAGCACCCTCATATGGAAAGGTGCACCGGATATGAGCACCTGGGTTCGCACCAAAACACCGGCTGGCCCATCAATACGCGGCACTGATACCAGTCTGGGCTGCCCCTTTGACTGTGGTATCTGCCCCCAACATCGACAACGCACCTGCACCGCCCTTTTGGAGATTACCTGGCGCTGCAACCTTCACTGCCCTGTGTGTTTTGCCGACAGCGGGGGGACGGTGGCTGATCCGGAAATGACCCAGATAAAAACCTGGTATGAACAAATCAAACAGCAGACCGGTGGGGGATGTAATATCCAACTATCCGGCGGAGAACCCACCGTCCGGGATGATCTGCCCGATATTATCCGCATGGGGAAAAGGATGGGTTTTCCCTTTATTCAATTAAATACCAATGGCCTTCGCCTTGGAAAAGATAAAAATTTTGTTAAACAGCTCAAGCAATCAGGGCTTGACAGTGTGTTTTTACAATTTGACGGGGTGGATGACAGTGTTCATTTCAAACTGCGGGGTAAAAATCTTCAGGGGATAAAGGAACGCACCATTGCCAATTGCAGTGAGCAGGGCCTTGGCATGGTGCTGGTGCCCACCCTGGTTCCGGGGGTTAATGATCATCAGGTGGGGGATATCATCCGCTTTGGCCTGGAATGCTCTCCCCATGTGAGGGGGGTGCATTTTCAACCCGTGAGTTATTTTGGAAGATTCCCGACTCCCCCCGGTGACAGGGACAGGATGACTCTGCCCCAAGTGATACAAGCGGTTGAGGCCCAGACAGGAATAGACGCTTTGTATTTTAAGCCCCCGGGCTGAGAGAACGCCCTGTGCTCATTCCATGGCAATTTTGTACAGATGCCTGATGGTGAACTTAAGCCCTTAACCCGTCATAAACCAGACACAATGGTTGAAAACGGTTACAGGGGCGCAAGTAAAACCATGGGATTTATTGCCAGGCAATGGGGATCTCCTTCGGTGAAGGAGAAAGAAAATCAACATCCTGGGACAATGGAAAACACCTCACCGCCGGATGTAGGAAACAAGGGTCCGGCAGGGCCTGTTTTTTCACTGCTGCCCATGACGTCGGTGCAACCGGTAACACAGCCTGGGGCCTTTCAAAAACCCGGCACAACCATCAACGCCTGTGGCTCACCAGGGAATCAACCCCTTGATCTGGACATATTTTTGAGCCGATTGAAAACCCATATGTTTTCCATCTCCTGCATGGCCTTTCAGGATGCATGGAATGTGGATCTGGAAAGAATCCGGGACTGCTGCATCCATGTGCTTTCACCCCAGGGGAAATTAATTCCATTTTGCATGTATAACCTCACCGATATCCAGGGCAGAAGTCTATATAGAAAAACTGAGTCGGTCTGACCCCATTTTTACTTGAAGGATTTGATCAATATGGAAATAACACCGCTGCAGGAATGGGTTGCCCGTAAAATCGGTATTCCCCGGGGGGAGGATCTGGATCTTGGGATATTGCACGACCACCAGTTGAACCTGCTGCAAAAAACCTTTGAACTTGCAAAAAATAACAGCCCTTTTTATAAGCGTCATTTAAAGGATGCTCATGTTCAGGATTTAAAATCCATGGCAGATATTATCCGGCTACCATTTACCTTTCCCCGGGATGTTGCAGAATCTGGTCTACAGATGCTGTGCGTCTCCCAAAGTGAAATTGCAAGGGTGGTTACCCTTCAAACCTCGGGCAGTACAGGCAATCCCAAAAGGGTTTATTTTACCCGGGAGGATCTGGAACTGACTGCGGATTTTTTTTCCCATGGCATGAAGGCCCTGGTAAAACCGAGCCAGAAGGTCATGGTACTCATGCCCGGCCCCAACCTTGGTTCTGTGGGGGAACGGGTGTCTACGGGGCTTGAAAGAATTGGATGTTCCGCCGTGGTCCAAGGCCTGGTGGAGGACCCGAACCAGGTGACTGAAAAAATCAATGACCTTGCCATAGATTGCCTCATCGGCCTGCCAGTTCAGGTATTAAGCCTTGCCCGCTGGCCGGGTAAGATTGCCCCGGGCCGCATTAAAAATGTGCTTTTAAGTGGGGATTATCTGGCTCAATCCATCACAAATGCCATACAAAGGGCCTGGGATTGCCCGGTGTTCAACCATTATGGCATGACAGAAACCGGGCTTGGCGGAGGGGTTGAGTGCCAGGCACTCCAGGGATGCCATGTGCGGGAGGCGGATCTTTTTCTGGAAATCGTGGATAAACAGGGAAAAGCGTTGCCAGATGGTCAACCAGGAGAAATCGTTTTAACCACCCTTACCCGAACCGGGATGCCCTTGATTCGTTACCGCACCGGAGATATTGCCCGTTTCTTAACATCCCGATGCGCCTGTGGGTCACCCCTTAAACGTCTGGACAGATTGCAGGGCCGTAGTGTATACAACTCCAACGGTATTGAACTGCGGCTGGAGGACATGGACGAGGTGTTATTTGCCCTGGAAGACATTGTGGATTTTGAGGTCAGCATTGAGAAACATCAGAATAACTACCTGCTGAACCTTGAATTCTGGGCCATCCCCGGGGGAAAACCTGATCTTGACCTTGATATCCGGCAGTGTCTCCACAAAATCCCTGATCTGGCCCGACTGATAAAGCAGGGGGTTTTAATTGTAAACCATGTGTTTCTTTCCCGTAAAAACCTTTTTTTCAACCCCAGAAAACGTACAATTAAAGAGATCATAACATGAGTAAAACCATAAAAGCATTGCACAATAGTTTACACCAGGGCAAGGGAGTGGTCATGGCCGCCATTTTAAGCAAGCAGGGGTCTGCACCACGATCCCCGGGCACCCGAATGATTGTGCATGAAGACGGTCATATCAGCGGCACCATTGGCGGGGGGTGGGTGGAAGCCCAGGTGCAGAAGCTGGCCCGGAACTTTTTTGAGACAAAAAAAGGGGCATGTATCCGGGAATTCATCCTGGATTCCAAGGCCTATGCAGACATGGACATGGTTTGCGGGGGCAGTGTGAACCTGCTTCTGGAATATCTGCCTGCCACGGAAGATAATATCAATATATTTACAAAATTGCTGGAAATGCTTGAGAAAAACCAGAATGGATTCATGGTCAGCCAACTGCCTTTGGATAGCAATAGTGATTTTCAAATGCAGCGCTGTATTATTTCAGGCAAATCCCAGACAGGTGGGTTTCAACTCAATGAACAGACCCTGGCATCCCTGTCAGACCATGCAGGAAAAATGCGCTCCCCAGGTCTTCTCCATGTGGGTAAAGAGCGCTTTTTTGTGGAACCTGCCCAGTTTAACGGAACGCTTTATATCATTGGAGCCGGTCATCTGGGAACAGAAACCGCCCACCTTGCCCACAGGACAGGGTTTAAGGTCATTGTCATGGATGATCGAAAAGAGTTTGCCAACAAAGAACGCTTTCCCATGGCAGAAGTGCATGTGGTGGACAAGCTTGAAAACTGTTTTAATGGATTTTCCACGGGTCCTGGCAGTTATGTTGTCATCATGACCCGGGGTCATATTTACGATAGGGATGTTCTGGAACAGGCCCTTAAAACCCGGGCCACTTACGTTGGCATGATCGGCAGTAAATCTAAAAGAGGTATGATCTATGAATATTTGTTAACCCGGGGCGTTTCCCAGGAGACCCTGGATGGGATACATTCCCCCATAGGGCTTTCCATCGGGGCCCAGACCCCGGAGGAGATCGCGGTGAGCATTGTGGCCGAGCTTATCCAGGTACGAAAAAATAATCAGGCATCAAAATCATCAGGCATCAGATTGATATCTTGAACCCGGGGCGTTTTATCCCCATTGTCAATGATATTTAGACATCCATAATCCTGGGGTATGCTGAAAAGCGAATCTATCTTTTTGTTTAACAGGCTGCACAAAATCATGCGGTTCACCCCGGCATGGGCAACCACGAGGATATTTCCCGGATTTTCCCTGGATATTTCATGAAAAGCTGGCACCACCCGCTGGGAGAGGTCTAAAAAACTTTCTCCCATAGGGGGCCGGTAACCGGTGAAATTCTTCCCTCTTTTTTCCCATTCTTCGGGAAATTTATTTTTTATTTCCACAACAGGTTTTCCATCCCATTTTCCAAGGTCAATCTCCCTTAATTCATCCACCAAGGTGATGGCATCTTTTGCACGCCGGGATACGATGCTGGCCATGTCAACGCACCGGGAAAGGGGGCTTGCAAACACATGATCCATGTTGATACGGGAAAGACGTTTCTGCCACAAAGCGGCCAAGTCAAGCCCAGCTTGACTTAATCCTACATCTGTCTGGCCAATAAAACGCTTTGTTGATGCGCCTTTTATTTCACCATGTCTTAAAAGATAGATCATAATTACAAAACCTCTCTGGAGTATTGGAATCTGGATTTAAAACAAGGGTTTAATCCATGAGTATGTAAGTTCTCAATAATTTCGGGTTTTCAAGCTATCCTTTTGAATAGCACTCTGCGTTTAATGGGTAAGCAGGCTTTATCACCCAAGGTTATTGAGAACTTACATGAGTATGGCCTTTTACATCAGCATCCCTGAGCCTGATGGTGCAACGCTTTCAGGATGCCGCAGAACCACCCGAGTACTCCCAACAGAAAAAAGGCGTCACCAATTCCTGGGGGGAAATCCCACCATGGGAAAATCCGTACACGCCGGGCGTTATAAGGGACTGATGTTTTTTGCAAGGCTACACACTTAGGGAGTTGGCCGATTTCAAAATACCGCTTATACCCCAACAGTTCCAGGATTGGTGACAGGAATACGTTTATAACTGGTATATCAAGATAGGCTGACTCCCTTAAGGCGGGACAGTCTTTAAAATCAAGCGTCTTGGCAGCCTTGAAATTTAGGGCTTGAAAGCTGATTATCTCCATGAAAAATATTAAAAATATCCCGGGTTAAGTGGGTAACCGCAGCTTTTGTAATTAAGCCTGGATCAGAATTTGAAATTAGAAGCAAACATCATTTTTTAGGTGTTTTGAAAGTTTATCCTTTATTATACAGGCGGTTTCAAGCCTGGCCTGGATATTTTTGACAGCGTCAGGATCTCCTTTCCAGGAGTCGAGCTTTTCCTTAAATCTCTTTTCAAAATCCATGACCACCTGATCTCCCCTCACCAGTTTATCGGCAAAGTAGACAATTTCTTTTCCATTTAAAGGGGTATCCGGGGATGTCTTTAAATCCATGTGTACGGAAACAATATCTGCAATATCTGAAAACCCCATGTCTCTGAGCATGTCTCCCCCCTTAATGGCATGATCAGGGGATTTTCTTGCAATATCATGGAGAAGGGCTGCTGCCTCAATGCGTGGGATATCAAGCAAAGGGGCATCCTGGTCCAGACGAGTGGCGATTTTGACGGCTATTTCAGCCACTTTCATGCAATGCCCCTTAATTTTTTCATCTGCCATGGGACTGTTGTCCAGCAGACAGAGGCATTCTTCACATTCCGGCACAGCAATGGTCTTATATTTTTCCAGAACAGCATGGTAATCTTCGGGCGTATCTGCGTCCATATGAATTCCCCGGTCACACACTTCAAGATCCATGGATTCTTTTTCAAAATGTGCAAGGCAGGCCCTTAATCCGCCCCCCTGATTAAAGTTGATGATGGCAGGTAAAAATTGGGTGGAGATAAGGGGGGGATGCCCCCTGCCCCCTTTAAATACCGGATAAATAATTTTTGCCTTTCCATTATCATAGGCCCTGAGAATTTCCCTTATTGTATGGGGCCTGATGGCCGGTATATCTGCCGGAAGCAAAAAAAAGGCATCATAATGGTTTTTTAAGCGTTTAACCCCGGTTAAGATGGTTGAAAACATGCCCTGGTGAAAATCTGGATTATGAACCGGTTTTGCCCCTTTTTTTGTGATAAGCCCTTTAAGATCGTCTGATCTATGGCCCGTCACCACAAAAATATCATCCACCCCATTTTGTTTAAACAGATCAACGGTTGTTTCAAGGATGGATTGACTGCCCATGGGTAACAGCGGTTTAAAGTCCTTCATCCGGGAAGAAAGACCCGCCGCAGGTATAATTGCAGCTATATTTTTTTTATTTTTCAATGTGAGTTTCCTGAATTCTGATGGTGCTGTTTCTAAATTTATGGGCTTGATTACCACATTAACTGGCCTTGACCGCCGGTGAGAGAATGGGTCCTCCCCATTTCAGACATCTGAGCCCGTACCAATAAAAAAACTTGATCATCAGGCAACAGGCTCAAACGCCCGCCTATAATGCCAGACAAGAACAACATCGTCAATAACCCGGGCCCGGATTCACGGATTCCTGTTCAGAAAAATCAATTGATAAAAATGCCCCAATAAAATTTTCTTATGGGTCATTTTGCCCTTATCAGGATCTGACAAATGCCCAGGCCTCCCCGTAATATGAATTCCTCCATTTATTTTTTTGAATTATTTTTCTTGCAAAAACAAGGTATTATGCTCTTTCATGATTGTTTTTTGCTTTTTTATGCGAAAGAATCCATGCCCGGTCTTTTAATTGCATCATTAATTTTTAACCGAGAAATCCCATTCCAAATCTTTGATTCAGAAGGGGAACATTCATTGCGAAACGTTCATTCACATGGGGGCCGCCTCCGGGTGGACCTTCTTAAATCTATTTAATGTAATGCACCGCATCGTTCAATATCGTTCAATTGGCGACGGTGACAGCAAAAGGAGCTTTAACATGTCAAACGGCGAAGCAGTATACGGATTTTTTATTCCCACAGTAACGCTTATGGGTATTGGATCTCACAAGCAACTGGGTGCACAGATGAAAACCCTTGGCGTGACAAAACCCTTTCTGGTGGCTGACAAAGGCATCACAGCCTGTGGTCTGACCCAGCAGATTTGCGATATGATTAAAGAAGACGTGGGCGTGGATGCCGTTGTATATGATGATACCATTCCCAATCCCACAGATAACAATGTTGCCGAAGGTCTTAAGCTCTACAAAGAAAGTGGTTGCGACATGATCATCACCTTGGGTGGTGGTAGTGCCCATGACTGTGGTAAGGGTGTTGGTATCGTGGCCACCAACGGCGGAACCATCCATGACTACGAAGGCGTTGATCAGTCCACCAAAGCAATGCCTCCCTTCATCGCCATCAATACCACAGCCGGTACCGGCAGCGAAATGACCCGGTTCTGCATTATCACAGATACCAGCCGAAAAGTAAAAATGGCCATTGTTGACTGGCGGGTAACCCCCACCATCGCCATCAATGATCCCCTTCTGATGCTTGGCATGCCTTCCTTTCTCACCGCTGCCACTGGAATGGACGCTTTGACCCATTCCGTTGAGGCTTATGTTTCCACCATCGCCACC
>CAKZLA010000441.1 GCA_937124525.1 uncultured Desulfobacterium sp. | reverse complement strand
GCCCTCATCGCTCCTTGCTACCCGCATATGCTGCTCAAGAGAAGTGGTGCCCGACATTATGTTCAAGTAAAAACCGGCCCCCGGGTCCATCATCAGAGACCGGCAGTGGATGTACTTTTTAAAACCGTTGCCATGAATGCCGGTGCCAATGCCCTGGGGATCATTTTAACAGGAATGGGATCTGATGGAGCAAAGGGCATGCTGGCAATGAAGCAGGTTGGCTCACCCACCATTGCCCAAGATGAAAAAAGCTGTGTGGTTTATGGAATGCCCAAAGAGGCTGTAAAGCTCAATGCGGTGGATAAAATACTTCCCTTGGATCAAATTCCCCAGGCAGCTTTGAATATGATCTCAAAAATTTAAAACTAATATAAAAATGAATTCTATCCATGAAAACTAATACAAAAGATCTTGCCGTTGTCGATTATTTCCTGAAACCAGGATTCATTTACTTACCCGAAGTGCCCACTGCCATCTCAGCAGTTGTGGGCTCCAGTGTTGCGGTGTGCCTCTTTGACAAAAAGAAAAAAATCGGAGGGATGAATCTTTACAAACTCCCGGCAAAGGGAAAAAAGGAAAAAGCCGTTCCCATATATGGGAACGTGGCCACCCGGGCTCTGGTCACCATGATGATTCACCAAGGATCAAAGGCAAAACACATTCAATCCCAAATTTTTGGAGGCGCATTTAATGGGGAAGTCTCCCCCCGGGACATCGGCAGAGACAACGTTGTCATGGCAAGGCAAATATTAAATCGTATGCACATCCACATTGTATCCGAAGACGTGGGAGGATCGCTGGGCAGAAAAATCGTTTTCAACACATTAACCAATGATGTGGCCATTCTTAAAACATCTACATTGAGAAAATCAGACTGGTACCCCTACGAAGAGAGCCGAAATTAGATTATTCGCCCGATTCACAAAATAAATTCTAATTTCGACCGGGCACATTCACCATTTTCCCGGTCGGAGACTTCATTCACGATGGGGGTCAGACTTGCGTTGGCTACCCTCTAAAGCGGGACAATTTTGAGCCCTGCTGATTATGCATATTAAGGCTATCCAAGCCATTAATTTTACAGCCTGTCCCGCGGCTTAGGTGGGTAGCCAAAACCCGTAAAACCCAATGAAATTTTCATTCCCAGACTCCTCGGTTTTACTCCTTCAGCATCAACAAAACCAATTTATGAGACATTTCCAAGTGAGGATAGCTCATCTGCGGATAAGACCTGATCAATATTAAGAAGAATTTTCACACCACCTTCCATTTTGGCCATTCCAAGGATGTGCTCGGTGTTCAGGCGGGTTCCAAACTTTGGCGTTGATTCAATTTCCTCCTCCCGGATATTGAGCACTTCGGAAACAGCATCCACCACCACACCAATCATGACAGTGCTTTCATCGGAGTCAATCTCCACCACAATAATACAGGTTCGCTCGGAATAGGGAACCGGTTCCATGGAAAACTTTAATCGAAGATCAAGGATGGGAATAACCTTTCCCCGCAAATTAATGACACCTTTAACAAATTCCGGCGTTTGTGGAACCGATGTAATGGGCATCATCCCAATAATTTCTTTTACCTTAAGGATACCGATACCATAAGTTTCATCTTCCAGGGTAAACGTCAGATATTTACCGGTTTTCATTGTCATGGATTTCATTGCCTGATCCATCTGATTAACTGGGTTCGTCATGTTTTTTCTCCACTTGTTGTTTTTATATGAAAGAGTAAGTGAGCCTAACTTCTTTCATGCTTCGTTGTGGGCAGTCCCGGGTCCCCCCCTGCGGTCTGCCCATGGCAGTTATATGGAATTCCGCACAAAAATCTGTGATCATGAGCGTTTCAATTTTCGTTGTGCAAGGATTCTTGTCATGGCCGTTTTATAACTTTAACACTTTTTGGAAAGTATAAACGGAAAAATGAAATGCCAAAACATTCTGGCGATACGCCATTAAGAGTCTATATCACAAGCCCCGTGTTACCGGAACAAAATTTTCAAAGAGAGCATGATTAGAATAGATATTTAATCTTTTTAAAAAAATGGTATACTTCCTGCATAAATTCAACCATAAAACATACCACCACCAGAGATATATGCTTTAATTTGATGAGTTAGATCCTGGCCCGTAAAATCTAATCGACAACACCTGGAATAGAGACTGAAATGGACATAAATAACAACACCCTTATTATAAGTGACACCGAAGCAGACTGGCAACTCTTTAATACGCTTCTTGAACCAAAGGGCTATACCATCCAGACTAACAGACTCAACCATACTGCTGAAGAGACCATGTACCAGGATCGGTATTCCGCCATCATCATTGATTACAGCCTGGGCCAGAAAAAAGTCGATACCTGTTTAAACCAACTCCAGGCCCATGGTTCCAAAGCGTGCATTATCCTTTACGGCAGCCAGCTTGACCCGGATAACGTTTCAAAAATACTGCAAAAAGGGGTATATGCATTCATCGAAAAAGCTTTGATTCCAGAGCGTATATTTGATGCACTGCTGGGGGGGTTAGAAAATAGAAAAGCCTTTATCCGTATTCTTAACATGATGAATGACTTGAAGGATGTCAACGAACGGTTGGAAATTGAAAAACAGGCACTCAAACGAAAAAATTTGGAGTTAAATTTCATCAACCGCCTCAGCAGCAAAATCGCCTACGACCTCCACTGGGATGAAATCATGTCCCGTGTTCTGGATGCCGGACTTATGGAGGTTGTGGATCTGCAACTATTTTCCTTGCTCTACCGCATTGGTGACAGCTGGTATCTCACGCTTCATACACCGGACCGAGATATAGGCTCCCATGAACTTACAGACATCACCCAGGAGATGTCTGCCATTTTTTTGACACTGTCTGGCAAGACCATCTCTCCTGAAACCATCCACTGCATGTCGTTTCCCCGAAAAATGGATGCTGCCACTGATCTTGATAAAACATTCCCACCCCCTGCCCATGTTCTGCCCCTCCATACCGGAGGCCGCCTGCTGGGAATGGTGTGTCTCACCCCCCGGACAGAAGTGTATTCCCATAATATTAACACAGAATTGATGTCCACATTGTCCAACATTCTTGCCATGTCATTGAACAATGCCCAGAAGTTCAACCGCCTAAAAGAACGCTCTGATATGGACGGGTTGACCGGACTGTACAACCACAAACGATTCAAGGAAATTTTACAAAATGAATTTAAACGGAGTCATCGTTATGATAAACCCCTTTCGCTGGTTATGATTGACGGAGACAAATTCAAAGAGGTGAACGATACTTATGGACATCTGGCAGGGGATATGGTGTTGCAGGAACTGGCAGACTGTTTGAAACGATCAGTGCGCACCACAGATGTCGTGGCCCGGTATGGAGGGGATGAGTTTGCCATCCTGCTGCCTGAAACAGACTTGGAAATGGCAGAAATAATGACAAAACGTATTCAGGAAACCGTATCCAGCCACTCATTTAAATGGAAATCTCAAAAAATAGATGTGGGCATCAGTTATGGAATTTCAACGACAGTAAAAGAAACTGACAAAGAACCTACGGGTCAGGTCAATCTTCAGAATGAACAGGATTTGATCCACCAGGCAGATATGAAGCTCTATTTTATGAAACAAAACCGTTGATCCATGAAAGGCTATATTTTTATATCAAACATCAATCCGACCATTTGTTCAAATTTAGCAGCAAGGTCCAAAAATTCCTGTGATGGAATTTCCCGAATGACTTCACCGGATTCTTTATTTGTAACTTTAACCATCACCTGATCTGTCTGTTCATCGACAGAAAACAGCAGGTGATTAGTCCTCTCCTTGATCATGTCCATGGACTCCTGGAGGGTATCCACAAGTTCAGAGACACGCTCCACCTCCTTATCAGGCTTAGGTTCTTCCGTGGTAAGCAGTGTAGAATTGCTGGAACTTTCAGCATTTTTTGTTGCCTGTCCAGATATTACATCCTGGGACAATGGTTGCTGATTCTCTGGATTTGGAAGTGGCGAAATTTTTACCGATGTATTTACGGATTCGATCATCATGCTGCACCTTCTTTAATTTTTATGAAACAAGCCAATAGTTTCTGTTTTTTTACTCGATGATGAAGTCTTTTTGGAGCTGTTTTCTGAAAAACCAGGGGTCAGGCTTGACCCATGGCATCGCTTTCAAACAGCCCTCGGCCAACACCCTGTCAGATGCCATGCTCAGCACCCCAGCAACACCCATAGGCTTTAATTATATAATAATACTAAATCTTATTATAAACGTCAAATGCTCTCTTTCTACTTTTAGACTGCATGATCTCTCCTGCCATCCCATCCCGCTTTATACAGATCTGCTCCATCACCTCAATTACCTTTTCTTTTGCCATTTTCATCAGGAGTAAAATTTCTGGATTATTCTCTGTTTTCACCTGCTTTAATTCAGCCATAACTCCCCTATGTTGTTCCAGTAAAGCCAGAAAAACCTGGGCATCGGCATTTTCATCAAGGGCAACCTGTATATGAGTTCCTGTTTCTATTAACCTTTTATACAAAGTTGCATTGGCGTCAGACGGCAATGGATAACCTCCCGTCGGTACTGATCCCCTCCTGGGAAGCAGATGGCATGGCTCCAGAAACCTTATGTTGCTGAACAGCATCCTTAAATCCGTCATTGAGTTGATTCAACACCATATCAGCCTCGTTAAGGGCTACCAGATCATCTTTAATGTTGGCAATGGTCAGGCGGTCCATCACATAGTGGTATAGCATGGATAAATTTCCAGCCATATCTCCCCCGACCTCAAGATCCAGTGCACAGTCAAGTTCTGTTATAATGGAAAGGACCTTTGAAATACTTTCCCCTTTCAGTTTGGAACTTTTATCTTCAATACCCATGCGGGCTTTTTTCATTTCGATCAAAAGGTGTTCATATAGCATCACAAGGATATCTTCTTTATTTTCAATTGTAGTGGCGACGGTTCTGGTGTAATTGGCGTATCCTGCGGGTATCATAAATAGATTCCTTTCTATCCCATTAATAACTCAACCTTTGACAGGGAGAACACTTGCACTTAAGTTGAGCTAACCATTTAAATTCATGACCATCCCAAAGGCGCTGACTTTTTTTGTCAGACATTATTAAAGATGGGAACAATATTTTTTTCCTTACCCGATAGTTTCATCGGACAAAAAGGAAAAAAACTTAAATTTTTTCATAAAATAAGGATTACACCCGCTGGGAAAGACTAACCAAGGCTGGCTGCTGAAACTGGGCAAGCTTGGCAGTATCCACAGCACCAAGCGTTATGGTTAAACCCTTCCCCTCTTTTTGTGCACGTTGGAACCAATTTTTAATCTCCTCATCAAGAGATTCCTCCCCCACTGCCTTGCCCCCGTTTTTGCCAGCCAGATTATGATCCATAAGGCCGGAATTAATAAATGTCCACTCCCCGGCCTTTTTGGAGATCACACCGGTGTGCCCCCTTGTTGGGGTGGAAAAAGAAAGAATCTGACCCTCCTGAAGAACGCCTGCCATTTTGCTCATAACCGCTCGGACCTGGGAATTAACGCTTTTCACCCGGGGAATGGATTCCATAAACACATCAGAACCAATGGCCTGGGTGAGACCCTCACCGGAATGTAAGCTGTAAGATGAGCGCCCCTTCCGGGAAGCTTGATCCATGAGATGTCGGGACAGACCATTTTTCCCCCCGTACTGAACCCCCATACTCTCCAGTCCCTCCACCAACAATTCATAACAATTCATACGAGAGTAAGGGGTACCAATGAAGGCCTCCACTGCCTGATCCAGGCCATTGGAAAATTTTGTCACAGTGCTGGACAGGGGCGATGGAGAAGGTTCCGCCCCATCGGATTTTTTTCTCGACAAGGCCTGTGCATAATTTGATTCTATCTCCGGTTCTATGGATAATCCAGGAATGCTGATATCAGGTTTTAAATTATTTTCCTGGGCAACATTTTTTTTAAGGGCGGTGCTACCCATGGATTCAGGTGATGATGATTCCCAAATGATCTCAGAGGTACGGGTGTCCATATAGATAGGCGTACCCGAAGGAATGCGGGTAAAGGGTTTATCCGCATTTATCTCTCTGTCAAGAATCGTCCAGCATGCCTCTTTGTGGGAAGAAGCATACAACAAATGGGATACAGTGGGAAATTCTGGACCGATGGTTCCCAAGCATACCCGCTGCTGTGTAAGATTGTCATCCAGGGGGTCCATCCCTGGCATATTTTTTCCTACTGGGACAATTTGTTCCTGAAGAAGTCGTTGAAATTGAGAGGATTTCCCAGTACCGCTTTGCCGAAAAACATCCGGTCCAGTAAGGATATTGTTAGTGGTCTGATTTACCTGCATATGTTATCCTTGAAACAGCGCCCACTCAAATACCAGGGAAGAACACTGTTGGAATTTTTTCATCGTTCATTTCATAAAAATTATCATGGCCAAACAACCTGTCGGAACAAAGAGTAATCACCCAGTTTATCCCAGAGTCATTAACACTACAGCGATTCACTATAGATAGAGTGTCGAAAGGTGGGCAAACACGCTTTAAAATCCCCTCCAAACGATGTGGATCATAAAAATGTCGCTGTAGTGTTAAAGGTTTCTGATATAATTAAACAAGAAACATGCCAGGGCTATCAGCACAACTGTTTTATTTTGTTCGATGATCAATTCTTTTTATCTTGATATATATTCAGAAGGGGGCAGGCTTTCGTTTTGGCCGATTTTGCTTGGGCTCCCATGAATTTTTCAGGCCTTATCAAAAGCATGGATTCATTCATAAAGCCCTCTATTCAGCACAATTTAAATCACCGTCATGATTTTGACAGCACTCCAAAACAAAACACTTTTTTCTGGTTTTTTCAACCAATTTGCCGAGATTAACTTACTGATATTCATTAATAAAAATTCAGCAATGCTGACATAAAAATATCAAAAAGTCTTACCCGGATTTGAACCAGGCCCATATTTTTAAGTGGCATTTTTATAAAAAAACTTGTAAATAGCTTGGGATTGTATTTAAAAATACTTTTCTTAAAGTTGTTATAACATATATGGCGGTAAGCATCTGCTACAACTAAATTTGGAATTGTCATGATTCCAGTTTTTAATCTATGCACATATAAAATTCCTCAAATTTGATGATCAAGTTTTTTTTGTTTTGACCGATGGGAGAGAATTCGTGCTTCTTTAATATTGGCACACACAGGCTTTATTTGAGACCCCAATAACACAATCGAAACCCACCAGGTTTGAAAATTTAATTATTGCATCAAACCTGGTTTATTGTTGGTCCAAAAATTGCTTTAAACTTTAAAGATATAATTGCGGTGCATTAAGAATTCGATAGGTGTACCAGTCAGGTTATTTTTGTTATACAAACATAAAATTGCAAGAAAAAAACCATGTAACTTACAGAGCGGAGCTATATTTTGATTCCATATGGTCGACAATTTATTGACGTAGATGATATTAAGTCTGTTGTGGATGTTCTTCAATCTGACTGGTTGACCACTGGACCCGGAATAGCAGCCTTTGAAACGGAATTTGCCAAAACCGTTGGGGCTCGATATGCCGTGGCAGTTTCCAGCGGCACTGCTGCATTACATTGTGCCATGTTTGCCCTGGGGATAACTTCTGGTGATGAAGTCATTGTAACGCCCATGACCTTTGCTGCCACAGCTAACTGTATTGTATATCAGGGAGGGGTTCCGGTTTTTGCTGATGTGCTTCCAGATACGCTGCTCATTGATCCAGATGAGGTGAAAAAGAAAATCACCTCTAAAACAAAAGCCATCATCGCCGTGGATTATGCCGGGCATCCCTGTAATTGGGATGCCCTGAAGCAAATTGCCCATGATAATGGTGTGTGGCTGGTGGCCGACAGTTGCCATGCTCTGGGGGCAACGTATCACGGCCTGAAGGTCGGAAGCCTTGCAGATTTGTCCACCTTCAGCTTTCATCCCGTCAAGCATATCACCACCGGAGAAGGGGGCATGATTACAACAGACCATGAAGGGTTTGCTGGGCGCATGCGCTTGTTTCGAAATCATGGAATTACAACGGATCATCACCAGCGGGAACATCTTGGTTCGTGGGCCTATGAGATGACTGATCTTGGGTTTAACTACCGCATAACAGATTTTCAGTGCGCCTTGGGGTTGAGTCAGCTTAAAAAATTGCCATTGTTTCTCCAGAGGAGATCTGAAATTGCCAGGCAATATGACGGTGCATTTGCCCTGCTTGAAGGTGTAGCCCCCCTTGAAAAAGACCAGGGTGTCACCCATGCCTATCATCTTTATGTCATAAAATTGACACCGGATATTGTTCTACGGAGTAGGGAACAAATTTTTCATGAACTTCGAAACAGAGGGATTGGGGTCAACGTTCATTATATTCCCGTGCATCTTCATCCCTATTATCAGAAGCAATGGGGGAGCAGACCAGGCGACTGTCCCCGGGCAGAAGCGGCTTATGAACAAATTTTGTCATTGCCCATGTTTCCGGGGTTGACGGAGGATGATGTTTCACTATTGATTGAGCAGATATGGTTGTGTTTTTGAAGATTGATGTTGCGATGTTTTGCCATTCGTAATGACAGGCTTTTTTTCAAGGGGGCTTTGTTGCTTTGACATTTTTCCAAGGGGAACATAAAAATTTATTTTTCATCGCCGAAGTTTCCAGTAATCACAACCGTAAATTTATAAAAAAATATTTACAGACCCAAAAATTTTAAAAATCAAATGAATCCAACAAGCCATACCGACGAAAGGGAAAAATAGAAATCATGAATGTTGTCAATCTTGGAGATCAAGACGTCGGGGTGAATGTTCATTATACTCCTGTCCATCTGTACCAATTTTACCAGAATCGTTTCGAATACCTCAAAGAACTCTGTCCAATTGAGAATAATGCAACAAAGAGCATCCTGAGTATCCCCATATTTCTTAGTCTCAAGGATGAACAAGTACAAACTGTTCTTGCAATATTTGATGACATCCAGAGAGCGTTCGCATGATCATCGCAATCATTCCGGCCCGGGGAGGGAGTAAGCGTATCCCCCGTAAGAATATTCGTGAATTCTGCGGGCAGCCCATGATTACCTATTCAATCAAGGCGGCCCTTGAAACCGGGTTGTTCGATCGGGTGATCGTGTCCACGGATGATCTGGAGATAGCGCAAGTAAGCAACGCCTTCGGTGCGGAAACACCATTCCTTCGTCCAGCCGAACTCTCTGATGATTATACTGGCACTGCCGCTGTAGTTAGACATACCATCAAGTGGATGAATAAAAAAAATACGCCTGTAGATGTCGTTTGTTGTCTCTATGCCACAGTTCCATTCGTGCAAATAAAATATCTCAAGCAAGGTTACAATTTTTTGATCAATTCAGGAAAAAAATATGCATTTTCGGTAACCACATTCCCTTTTCCAATCCAGCGGGCTTTGAAAATTAGGCCTGATGGCTCATTGGTACCCTTTCAGCCGGAATGTATTCCCATGCGTTCTCAAGATCTGGAGGAAGCCTTTCACGACGCCGGACAATTTTACTGGGGTAAAGCCGAGGCTTTTTTGGAAGATATACCCGTGTTTTCCTCGGCTTCAGTTCCGGTCGTACTTCCCCGGTATCTTGTTCAGGACGTTGATACTCTGGAAGACTGGAAGCGGGCCGAGGTGATGTTCAGAGTTCTTCAGGAGAAAGGACTATGCCGATAAATATTCTGTTCAAGGTTGCCGGCGGCTACACAATCGGTATGGGGCACGTGTTTCGATCGCTCACTCTGGCCCAGTGTTTCCTGAAACGAGGACAGAGGGTTCTTGGGTTTCTTTGTAATGCCGACGAGACCTGTATTGGGGAAATCCATAACCAAGGGTACCATGTGATTGAAAGCGGGCTTGATGCGTTGCCGCTTTCGGACCTGACAGGAAAGCCACCCGACGCTGTCATTCTCGACACCCATATAAGTCAGGCACGTTTTCTCAAGGAAGCCCGTGCGCATTGGCCTAAAGCGTGTATAGCCGTTCTCGATTATAACGATTTTATGGAAAAAAATATAGACTTGGTTATCAATCTCCACAATCACAACAGCAGGCAATTTCGACCTAATGATCATCGAATCGAGTACTTGGAGGGTCCGCGTTACGCGATTTTCCGTCCCGAGTTCGACGATTATATCAAGGCGAAGCATTCTCCGGCTGTGGCGGTTGAGCGGATTACGGTATGCATGGGGGGCAGCGATGTAAGCGGGGCCACGGCAAACGTCCTTGATGCTTTGTCGAACCTTATCAATTGGCGGGGAGTTGTGGATGTGGTGATCGGACCTGCCTTCAAGTACAATAAATCCCTGCTCGCTGCAACGCAAAATGTGCCATGGAAGTGTAATTTTCACGAATCTCCTAAAAATTTGGTTGAACTGATGTCGCGTGCCGATCTCGCCTTCAGCGGTGGCGGTACGACCATGCTGGAGTTCTTGGCGTTGGGGATACCTACCGTGGTTTTGTCGAGAACGGAGTTGGAGGACAACTTCAGTCGTCGCTTCGAAGAGCAAGACAGTATCGCACGAATTTCATCACACAACATTAAGCTGCAGACTGTCATGGAAACGCTGTTATGGATTATGAAAAACACTCATAAGCGACTTGAAATGTACAGGCAAATGACCCAATTGGTGGATTGTAGGGGACGCGATCGAATCGTCACCGCTGTACTTTCAAAAATAGTGAGATGAGAATCATTTAAATAATCAGAAAGGGCACTACTTCACAATGAGAAGGAAAACTCTTATGTTAATTGGCGCGGGGCCGATTCAAGCCATCGGAATCCATAAGGCTCACGATTTGGGGTTACGGGTTGTTGCCGTCGACGGCAACAATTCTGCCCCTGGACTCGCGCTTGCCGACGATGGCATTGTGGTAGATATACGCGATCCGAAAAAAATTGTTTCATTGGCCCGTGCGTTTGATGTCTGCGGGGTCTTATCTATAGCCGTTGATGCCGCCATAGAGAGCGTAGCGGCCGTTGGACACTCGTTGGGATTGCGGACTCTAACCCCAAAGGCTGCCATGAACGCAACGTCAAAACACCGTATGAGAAAGTGTTGGGCAAAAGCTAATGTGTCCTCGCCTCTGGCCTTTTCCTGTCGTTCATTTGACGAGACGAGAGATGCCCTTGAACATGTTGGATTACCTGCTGTGGTCAAGCCGTCGGATAGTGCGGGAAGCCGCGGAGTATCCAAAGTGAATTCAGCTAATGAGCTTGAACGAGCCTTTTCCGAGGCATGCAAGTTTTCTCGTGAAGGTATTGTGATCATAGAAACCTACCTGGAAGGAGTCGAGCTCAGCGTGGAAGGCGTAGCTCACGATGGTCAATTCAAAGTACTGTGCTTGTCCGATAAAATGAGAACCCCACCGCCGCACTTGTTAGATACCGCAGTTCTATTCCCATCTACACAACCGGATGCAGTCCAACGAAAAGCAATGAAATTGGTTGCGGGGGCTGTTTCCGCACTGGAACTTGACTGGGCTCCGATTCATGCCGAGGTTATGGTTAGTGCCGAGGGAAATGTGTCGATGGTCGAGCTGGCCGCAAGAGGCCCAGGCTTCAAGGTATTCACAGAAATGATCCCGTGGGTTTGCGGCGTCGATGTTGTTGAGCAACAAATACGCATGGCTGCTGGTCTTGAGTATGATTGGTTCCCTACGAAGCGACGTGGGGCTGTTCTCGAATTCCCCCCTGCTACACCGGGATATGTGACCAAGGTTGACGGAATGGATGAATGCCAAGCGATACCCGGTATTCATGACCTGGAGATCTACGTAAAGACCGGTAAGCGCGTGTATCCGTTAGATTCAGGAGCCCGACGTGTTGGCCACATCATTGCTATGACAGAGACTAGATCCGCGGCCGAGGCTGCCGTGGAACGGGCACTGCGTACCCTTCAAATTAAAACCGATTCCAGCATTGAAGACTGATCTAAAATGGTTAACGGTTTTAATTGGGTTGTACGTTGGTATTCGATTGAAAACAACACATTGGAGCGTCGGTAACCATAGCCATGGTCCAACAGGCTCGCAAGATGAGGCCAAAGAGTGAGAGTTTTACAGAGCTGCATCTTCCCCCGAACAGATTTGCAAAGGGCTTGATTGCTTGAAAGTCCTTTGCTGACAAACGGCGAAAACATAAGCCAACCAGTAAGGACAAATATCATGCCAAACTCAATGCAATTACCCCCCTTGGACATCATTTTGACATTCGATACAGATAATGACATGTTCGACTATACGCTGTCGTTTGATTCATATGAAGATCTCCGAGCCAGACTTCAATGGAAGGGCGTGGAGGAGGGTATCCCGCAAATTCGATCAGTGTTACGCAGCGTGGTCGACAGCCACGAAAAGAGCGCTTGCGCCACATGGTTTGTTCGGGCTGATAACCAGCTGCGCGACCTAACTGGTACCGCAGCATATTTGCTTGAACAATACGCACCGCTGTGGAAACAATTGGCCGTTGAAGGAGATGAACTGGGCATGCACCCGCATCTCTATCGTGAGACATCCAGCGGCTGGGTACAGGAGACGAATCCGGATCGTCTGCGGACGAACGTCCAACTGGCTTTGGATGCCTTTCAGACCAGCGGCTGGTATCCGGTGGTGTCTCGTATGGGCGAGGCCTATTGTTGTAACGCGTTGCTCGCAGAACTAGATGCACTGGGTTTTAAAGCCGATTCCACAGCCATGCCAGGTCGGATACGCAAGGATGACGAACGTTTGCTGGACTGGAAAAACACGCCGCAGCATCCCTATCATCCATCTATATTGGACTACCGAGTTCCGGGTAAGGAATCGTTGCAAATTCTTGAGATCCCGATGTCCATGGCCCACGTCAAAGCGGATTACGACAGATGCCCTTTTCCACGCTACGTCGACTTGAGTTTTCATCCGAGAGCCTTGGGTGATGGCCTGCGAAAAATGCTGCCGCACACCTCACTGCTGGTCACCATTACCCACCCATCTGCTGTGTTAAAAGGACTGAACACCAAACCGCATGGTTTGCTTTCCTTTGACTTGAACTCCTTTAAAACCAATCTACGCACCATCGTCGACGAGTGTTCTGCTACTAATCGACCGTTTCGCTTCAGGACGATGAGTCAATTGTTATCGAACCATCAACACGAAAGGGATAAGGAAAATGAGTAAATCGGAAAGTATCGTCAAATGGCGTGATTTTTATCGGAACTTGATTCAGAAGGGAAGCCCACTTCGCTGGCCATCTGAATCCCTAGTCCAACTTATGTTGGGCAGGTATATCAGCAATCTGAACAAAAATTACGAAAACCAACGTGTTATTGACGTAGGTTTTGGGAGCGGTAACAATCTACTGTTCCTTCAATCCATAGGTTGTTCAGTGGCAGGAGTTGAACTTCATGAGGATATTTGTACGGAAACGGCAGATAGCTTAAGGGAACTTGGATGTATGGAAGCAGACCTACGGTCAGGCACTAATACCGATATTCCTTTTGGAGATTGCACGTTCGATGTTTTGGTTTCATGGAATGTAATTCATTATGAGGACAATAGAGACAGCATTCTAAAAGCAATCAACGAATATGCGCGAGTAATAAAGTCGGGCGGACGTTTTTTCTTATCCACAACTGGCCCAAAACATATGATTATAGAAGGAAGTGAGTCTATTGGAAATAACCGGTATCGCATTGGTCGTTCAGATGATTTTCGTAAAGGGGAGATTTTTTTCTATTTTGAAAATCCCGAAACTATTAAAGAATGTTTCTCAGAGGCTTTCAGTCAGATTGAAGTTGGACGATCTACAAAGAATCTATTTAATGAAACATTAGACTTTTTTTTGGTAACAGGGATTTGTCGATGATTACATCTGGCGCAAATTTAAATGTGCACTGACAAGCCGTACATATTGGGATAAACTTCAATACAATGTGGAACGAATGAGCGAAGTACGTAAATTATATGCGATCACCTCTTTGGAACAACGGCTTTGCCGAAAGTTTGGTCGGCGTTACTGCTGTGTCACAGGTCGAGGGGCAACGGCCATGTATCTAACGTTATTGGCCTTGGACGGCAGAAAAAAGGGAAAGGTGATCGTGCCGGACATCGCGTGCCCTACTGTAGCCAATGTATGTCTGTTCGCTGGGTATACACCTGTGTTTTGCGACGTTGAGCCCGCTACCGCCTGCATGGCGCCTGCTGCTTTGGAACGTCTTCTGGGGAACATTTCGGACGTGGTCGCGGTGATACTGATTCACCTCTATGGTCAACCAGCCGATATCCGGGTCATTGAAGATATAGCTAAAAGACACAACGTTCCGGTTTTGGAGGACGTGGCTCAGGCGATAGGGGCGCGTCTTGATGGTTGTCCGCTGGGGAGCTTTGGACACGCCAGTTTCCTCAGTTTCGGTCACACCAAAATTCTCGACTTAGGTGGGGGGGGGGCAGTACTCACAGACGACACCGATCTCTACGAGCGAATTCACGCCATATTGCCGAGCCTTCCGGCGTACTCGAACGGCTTGCAACGTCTGGGACAGCTCTACCGAAGTGTTTATTATTCGCTGATGGAGTTCGCTGAAGAAGACGAACGACTGAACGCGCTATTCTTGGGTATGCCGGAAGGCTTCCGTGACCTTTATCTTTTTCAATTGGATGCGGGGCAGGCAAAATGCGTGGAGGCAGGTTTGGAGCAACTGTCGGCCGCAGTTGAAGACCGCTGTAGGAAGGCTGCTCTGTATGACCAACTTTTGGCTGGTGCTGATGTAACTCCGTTAAAACGGCACGAGACTGGAGCGCCATGGCGTTATAGCCTTCTGCTGCCAGAAGGTGAACAAAAGAGAATTACCGAATTGCTACGCGAGCGAGGTATTGACGCCAGCAATTGGTACCCGCCGCTGCATCAGTGGTACGCCTCGGGCCGAGACCAGGATCCACAAACGCTGCAGAATGCTATGATAATTGGACGTCGCGTGCTTAATCTTTGGGTGACGTCTGAATTCACCGTTGAAATGATTGAATTTACATGCCGCGAACTGCGGCAACTTGTTGATCGCTGATAAAAGATTTTAACGGTTGCTTATTTCCGTTTGAGTCTATCTGTGACAAGGAACCGCAGGGGGGCAAGTTATGCCAGAAGGAAGGCGCATCGATATTCTTGACTGCACGATTCGTGACGGCAGCTATCTGATCAATTATCAGTTCACGGCGGAGGACACCTACGTCACGGCTTTGGCCTTATGTGAAGCCGGTGTGAAGCGGATTGAAGTCGGTCACGGAATTGGCCTCGATGCACAAATCCGTGGGAAGGGGAGTGCAGCAGAAGAGGACGTGCGCTATATCGAAGCTGCCGTTGCGGCGGTGGAAAAGCGCGCTAAAATTGGAGTTTTTTTCATTCCTGGAATTGGATACCTGGACAGCATCAGGCGAGCGGCGGACGCGGGGTTGGATTTCATTCGCGTCGGTACGAACATCAACGAGTTTAAGAGCAGCGAAGAGGCCATAAAAATTGGCAAGGAATGCGGTCTAGAGGTGTGGTCGAACCTGATGAAGAGCTATGTGGCATCGCCAGAAGAGTTCGGCGCCGTCTGCAGCCGAGTTGAGGAATTCGGGGCTGACGTGGCAGTGCTTGTCGATTCGGCGGGGGGCATGACGCCCGACCAGATTTGCGCCTACACGCAAGAGGGGCTGGCATCGGTTTCCATTCCCCTCGGTTTTCACGGTCACAACAACTTGCAACTGGCCCATGCGAACTGTCTGGCTTTCGTCAATGCAGGCGGACAGATGCTGGACGGCTCTCTGCGCGGCATGGGGCGGAGCGCTGGCAATGCAGCAACCGAGGTCCTGTGCGCACTGCTGATCCGAGAAGGCTATGACATCTGTACCATCGACTGGCGGCAGTTGATGCGTTTGGCACAAAACTTGATTGCTCCAGGCATGCCACGTGACTGCGGATTGCTGCCGGTACAGATCGCTTCTGGACTTTCGCTGTTTCATTCGAGTTTTCAGCCGTTGATCGACCGCAGCAGCGCCGACGTAGGAGTCGAATCGTTCGAGACCATCCTTGAGCTCGGCGACAAGGAAGCGCAGAAGGAGATCACCGCCGAACGCGCAAAAAAGGCTTCCCGTCAGGCGAGGAACCGACGGATGCAACTGACACAGCACGCAGCTCCGGACGATCGATGGGTGCATCACGGCAGTTGTGCAACGATCGACGACCTCAATCACTCCCTCCAGGTTCTTTCGGCAAAGACCGGATACCCTCCCGTCATGACTTTGGCACGACCTCGTTTAGAAACCTCCTCTGGTGCACTACACATAACTCCTTTGCGGGTCGGCATGAGATATTGTATTGGCCATGTCGAATCTCCCACCCCCGAGATGGATCGCGAAATCGTGGACCGGTTCAGCACCAACGTCGAATTGTGGATGGGGGATCAAGTTATTGAAAAACCGGGCAATCTTCCTTTTGATGCAAAATGGCTTGCTTACGACGATGACCAACTCCTGGTTACAGCTTTGAGTGATTTCCTGAGAGTGCGTTATCCAGGGGCCTCCGTATATATTCCGGTATCAGAAGATCGGGTCACGCAACTAGCGTTGCACCAGCTCGAATTTAGACAGGAAACCCCTTGCGACGTTGGAGTAGCGATTGGGGGCGTTAGAAAATTCGGAGAGGAAGATGCGGCAACGATTTGCCAAGGTGGTGCGCTCCTGCTGGCGCAACCCAAATCTGCCACAGTTGCGGCAATCCATGCGGCCCGTGAACGGGATGCCCGAATTTGGAGATTAGATTTTGGCCAGGCGCTCGGCGCGGAAGTCCTGCGGCTGTTTGATACCCAGTTGTACCTGGGCGAACATGCGGGCAGTTGTCAGGTTGGGAATATCACTATTGTCTCAAGCGGCGTTGTTGGCGAGGTAGGGGCAGTAGTGGTCAACAGTATCCGTCGTCCAACCATGATACTTGGCGAAGCCGACGGCTGCGGTGGAATCCAGCCGATCTCTTCGGAAAATAGCACCATCCGTAGGACAGTCATTGAATGGATGGGACGACAATCCAGTACTGAAGTCAGCTAAAAATTAAATTTTCAATGGAAAAAACGTGTGCTTTCGGCAAGCATGCGTGAATTACCCCTCATAAATTGATAAAATAGCCTCCAAAGTTTAACATTAATAAAGGAGGTACTATGGATCAAACAAAAACCTTATCAACAACACCCCGATTAAAAAATGTGCAATCGGATTTTAAAAATTGGAGAGCCAGCAAAAAGAAAGGAGGCCGTATTCCTCCATCCCTATGGGAAGAGGCAGTGGGGCTTTATCCTGAGTTTACGGTCAGCCAAATTGCCACCAACCTTTCCCTGAGTTATACCGATTTAAAGCAACGTATTGAAAAAAAAGTCGTGAAGATTTCACCGAACGAAAGTAAGCCAATTCCGGCGTTCTTTGAGTTGGATTTTTCAGCACCTTCCGCATCAGTATCTGAATGTGTGGTGGAGATGGAAGATAGCAGTGGTTCCAAAATGAGGATGTGTTTCAGAGGCAAGAGCGATTTTGATTTGCTTGAGCTGGGAAAATCATTCTGGATGAGGCGATCATGATTCAAATTGCCCCTCAGATGAAAATCATGCTTGCAGTGGAACCGGTTGATTTTAGAAAAGGTATCGATGGGTTGGCCCGTCTTTGCAAGACAGTCATAAAATCGGATCCGTTTTCGGGTTGCCTGTTTGTTTTTTTGAATCGTGGCCGAACATCCATGAAAATCCTCAGTTATGATGGTCAGGGGTTCTGGATGTGCCAGAAAAGGCTGTCCGAGGGAAAATTCAAATGGTGGCCAAAATCCCAGAATGAATCTGTAAAACAGCTGGATGTTCATGAACTTCAATTGCTCATTTGGAATGGCGATCCCACACAATCCATTGTTGCCCCCAAGTGGAGAAAATTGCCAAATTGATGTAAATTTTTTGGGGGGCTTGCATTCTGGAAAATGTGATGCATATTTGCCGGCATGAAAAAGAAAGGCAAAAAAATAGATCTGAGCCCGCAGGAGATAGAGGCGCTCTATCAGAGGCTTGAGGACAAATCACTTTCTCCCACGGATTATGAAATCCTTCAGGGGATGCTGGAGGTGATTGCCACCCTCAATGAAGCGCTTCGACAAAAAGATGTCTCTATCAAACGCCTTCTCAAAAGAATTTTTGGCATAAAAACCGAAAAACGATCCAAGCTGTTCGGTGAGAGCCCCGAAAACAGCGATCCATCCTCACCAACGGCTGATGACGACAATGGGAATGACAATCAAAAATCTGAGCCTGCCCAACTGGATGAGCCCCTCTCTTCTGAGAAGGGAGAACAAAATGAGTCCAAAGATATTGAAACAGGGGATGAGAAACCGGAACTCCAAACCGGAAAAGGACATGGCCGTAACGGGACTGATGCCTTTTCCGGTGCGGATCGAAAACGAATAGAACATGCCGATTTAAAGCCCGGTCAGAAGTGTCCCCTCCTGTGTCCTAATGGGAAACTTTATTCACTCAAACCGGGCCTGACATTGTTTTTTTCCGGAAATGCGCCGTTAACAGGCACCATACTCGAGCTTGAGAAATTGCGATGTAATGCCTGCGGTGCTGTTTTTACCGCAGAGATCCCGGATAGTAACATCAATGGCATCAGACATTATGATGCCTCTGCCAAAGCTATCATCCCGATCTTCAAATATGGATATGGGATGCCCTTTTACCGGATGTCAAAGATTCAGGAAATGGTTGGTATTCCATTGGCTCCATCAACCCTGTGGGATAAAAACGAGGAGCTTGCAAATACCATTTTCCCGGTTTACCAGGAGTTGACACACCAGGCAGCCCAAGCCAAACTCTTTCATAATGACGATACTACCATGGCGGTCCTATCCTTGATGAAAGAAAATGAGGAAAAAACAGACAAAGAGCGAACTGGTATGTTTACCACCGGTATTGTGGCCATACTGGATGATAATACCCACATTGCTCTGTTTTTTACGGGCCGAAATCATGCCGGAGAAAATCTGGATGCGCTTCAGACGTTCAGAGATCCGGAACGGGGTATTCCCATACAGATGTGTGACGCATTAAGCAGGAATACCACCGAGGTGTTTACCAGATATATCTCCCACTGTCTGAGCCACGGACGTCGACGATTTGTAGATATCATATCGGTATTTCCCGAGGAATGTGAAGAGGTCATTAATCTCCTTGCCGAGGTATATAAAAATGATGCCGTGACCAAAGACCAAAAGATGTCTGATGAGGAGCGACTGGCATATCATCAGGAACATAGCGGGCCAGTCATGGAAAACCTGCATAACTCGATGAAAAAACAGATTGATGAAAAACTGGTGGAACCCAATTCTGTCCTGGGCAGTGCCATTACCTATATGCTTAACCATTGGCCAGCGCTAACCCTCTTTTTAAGAATGGCCGGAGCCCCTCTGGATAACAACATTTGTGAACAGGCACTGAAACGAGCTATACTCAACCGAAAAAATGCCATGTTTTACAAAAACGAAGTCGGGGCATGGATCGGAGACATGTTCACAAGCATCATCCACACCTGTTATCTGGGTAAGATCAATGTCATGGATTACCTGGTCAAACTCCAGAAATATGAATTGCATATGAAAAAGGATCCCGCAAAATGGATGCCATGGAATTACCTGGAAACCATCGAACAAATTGAAAAGCTGACAATAACTCTCTGAATTCTGATCTTTCCTCCCTTCTCCATCCCCTGCCGCTGTTCATTATATATGTTCAGCGACGGGGTATTGGTGCTATTTTTTTTAATATCCTCATATTTTCCCTGTGTACCAGCTCAAATCATACCGCTTTAATTGCTGTCAGCCCTTACATCACCTTCCGGGTAGATATCTCTCGACTGAAGCGCCTCATTCAAGGGCCTTCAGAAAACAGACTGTCACTGTAACCGGTTATTCTGATCAACTCTTTTACCATCTTGATTTAAAGCTGCGCTCACACCAGTTTCAGCTATTTCATACTACAGACCGTTGCCTCCCTCAAAACCCTTTCGGATAAGCACTTGTGTGAACAACTTCATTCAAGAGTGTTCAGAGACTGAGCTGAAATAGCGGAAAACGCCGATCTGGATCACGCTAAAGTACCTGGATTATATCATCAAGAAAAATTCAAGTCACGCATGCTTACCGAAAGGACACGAACAAAATGGTTTTCCTGTAAAAGACGATTGTTTAAAAGCCGAATTGGTTGATATTTTAACTAAAATTGGACCAAAGCCGACGTATATATTGGACGAAATTGCCAGCAAGCAAGGGCATGAAGTTCTGCGAACACCACCGTATCATCCAGAATTACAACCAATAGAAACATGCTGGGGGATAGTAAAAAATGAAATTGCCCGCAATTGTGATTTTACAATGAATAATTTGATTCTTCAGCTTGAAAATGCTTTTGATAAGGTCACCGCCAAGACCTGCGCCGGATTAATCAGGAAAGTTCGGGAGGTTGAAGATACATTTTGGAGAGATGATGCCGCTCTTGATGAACAAAATTAAGTAGGAAATTCGGACTGTTCTAACTGAGAAAGTAGATTTTTTACTTCCTGCGTAATGATTTATTTTGACCATGAGCATGGTTCTTATTTTTGGATAAACTTCAAGCGTGATTATAATACATGATTTTGTCACAAGTATCAAGTCATATGACCGGCACTATAATCGGCCCGATTCCTTTAAAATCCAACTTTCTAAAACCATTATCTTTAAGAAATTGGTAGCCCTCCTGATACTTTTCACGATCGCTATTATCCCAAATTATTACACCATCACCTTTCAATGAAGTAAGGCAATTTTTAGCGCAGAGGACACGCTTCCTTCCATCAATAACAACCAAATCAAATTTGTTTTCATGCTTTTCAATAGCTTTTTCGTAATCCTGAGATGGCAATAAGTCAATGTAAAGATATTCAACATTTTTTGGAATCGTCGGTTTCACTTTAACGAACCACTTAGGATCATGCTCACAACTAATTACACTTTCTACACGCTTTGCCCACCATATTGTTGAATTGCCAGAGCCATATTCAAAAACACTCATTTTCTCGTTTATCCGATTTTTAAAAAATTCTATTGCAGGATACGTAAGCCATGGAATAGCCTCCCCATTCTTGTCTACAGGCATAGAGTGCTGTAAACTCCTAAACCAGCCAATAGAATTCAAATAGGAACTCTTTTTTCTTTGCAGAGAGAAACAAACGGCAAATTTCGAGGTATAACTGTTCTTGCGCAATAAATTCAACATTTTTTTTTCATGATGGTTCTTTTCTCCTTGACATGAAGCGACTAAAGGACGATTGAATCAATTGCTTTTTAGGGGTTGATTCTAAGACCGATCACTTCTAATTTTTTAAAAAATTACTGCGCTGTAACCATTAATAATATAATAACTATTTTCAAGTGAGTTTTAGCACTGACTGCAAGTGGCCAACGTTAGAACCAAGCCCGCTTTTTACATGCAAGAAGACAATATCCGGTATATGTAGCTTTTCTTTCAAACGTCATATGAGATGAAGATAAAACAGTTTCCAGATATCGCAATCAAGTCCATGAGAATATGATTGATCCATACAGTGTGCTTATCTTAAACATTCATCTGAGTCCATAACGTTTTCTGTACCTTATTTATAGTTCGTTTATAAAAAGAGGCCGTCCCCATAATTTTTTTTATATGTGTATTGAAGTGCAATAGTTCATACTCATGATTGACAATGATAAATTTTGGCTCTCTTAAAAATGTAAAATTTTTTACAGCTTGTAATTCATGGGTAAAATTTTTTCCCTTTGAATGAAGTCCAATAATGCCAACATTTTGAATCAGATTTTTTGCCGGTACAATACTTAATCCTCCATTTTTCATAATAGCGATACCAAGACGAAAGTCCCATGAATGTAGAGGCCCATCATACAAGCGCTGATATTTTTTATTAAAAAAAAACCCCTCTTCCTTTGAAGTCAATACATTGAGTGCACCGCCAGATTCTATAAATTCAGGAAAATCTTTTAAATCAATGTCGAAATTATCCCAACACCGTTTCCAAGTTGCCCAACCCCAAGTATGACCATAATGCGTAAAAATGTAATCTTGATCTTTGAAAAATCTGCTATTCTGCTGATGAGATCGACCGCTGACAAGCCATATGCGGGTATCGTTCTTATATTTTTCTAAGCAATGATTGCAGAAATCAAAAAAGGCAAGTGATGGAACGCAGTCATCTTCCAAAATGACCAGTTGATCTTCATCATGAAAGGCCCATGTTATGGCTGCTGAGGGCCCCCAACCAGCACCTAAATTTTTTTCTTGAAAATTTTTGTAAACTTCACATTCCCAATCTATAGTATCAAACAATTCAAGAAGTTCTTCTCGTGCCGCCAAATCGTTTTCATTATTCTCACGCGGGCCATCATTGAACAAATATAATTTTCTGATTTTAGCATTTCGTATTTTATCAAAAACTTTTTCGAGCTGTGCGGGTAGTTAAGCAGCCAATCTATAGTCTAAAGTCTTCGTTTCGAACCATCTATCGCTTTCTTTG
>CAKZLA010000440.1 GCA_937124525.1 uncultured Desulfobacterium sp. | reverse complement strand
ATAGACCGAAGGGTAGGTAAAATTTAGGTTCGAGAAATGCGAGAACGAAATCATGGTTCATTCAAAAAGCGGCAGTGTGTTTGTTTGCGTCAATGAAGGCCCTGTGATGAGTATCAATGCTACTGCTACTCATGTATTTTCGGGAGAGTTTTCTCGTCCCTAACTCTCTATTTGCGACTAAAGACCCCTAGTATTTGAGTTTTCCGGCCCCAATTCTCGATTGTTGGCAAAAATCAGTGAATGTTCTTAGATAATGAAATTGATCATGGCACTTTCTTGACAAGAAGAGTCTATTTTAATAGCTCTATCTCCACATGAAATTTTTTATAGATACAGCAAATATTGAAGAGATTAAAGATGCCAACAGCATGGGCATGGTAGATGGCGTCACCACAAATCCCAGCCTGATTGCCAGGGAAGAAGGTGAGTTCAAAGATATTATCAAAGAAATCTGCTCTGTGGTGGATGGCCCGGTGAGTGCCGAAGTGATTAGTCTTGAATATGATGGTATGGTGTCCGAAGCCAGAGAGCTTGCCACCATTGCCGATAATATTGTGGTGAAGATTCCCATGACCATTGAGGGGCTTAAAGCTGTCAGAACCCTTTCCGATGAAGGCATTAAAACCAATGTAACTCTGGTTTTTTCCGCACTCCAGGCCCTGATGGCTGCCAAGGCCGGTGCCACCTATGCCAGCCCCTTTGTGGGACGTCTGGATGACCTTTCCCAGGACGGCATGAATCTCATTGAGGAAATTGTGGAGATATACAGCAATTATGGATATCCCACAGAGATCATTGTGGCCAGTGTTCGAAACCCCCTCCATGTGTTGAATTCAGCCCTTCTGGGGGCTGATATTGCCACCATTCCCCATAAAGTCTTAAAAGCCCTTGCATCCCACCACATGACCGACAAGGGCATTGATGCCTTTATGGCGGACTGGGCAAAAAAAGAAAACAAATAACCACCCATTGTCAGAATTTCAATAAAATCACTCAATAAAATTAAATAGTAACTTAGGAATGAATTTGTCTGATTTTAAAAAATAAACTTATTCTAAAATTATGGTTGACAGATGCAGGGGAACCTTATATAAAACCTCTTGTCTTAACTGAGCGGGAATAACTCAGTGGTAGAGTGCGACCTTGCCAAGGTCGAAGTCGCGGGTTCAAATCCCGTTTCCCGCTCCATTTAAAGTCAGTCAAGGCGGCTTGGCCAAGTGGTAAGGCGACGGCCTGCAAAGCCGTTATTCTCCGGTTCAAATCCGGAAGCCGCCTCCATAAAATAAGTAATAGAATAAGGGGGCTTAGAAAGAAATTTCTAAGCCCTTTATTTTTTGTAAAAAATCCTCCCCCACACTATGCCCCCACAACTTTATCCGTTTTGGGCAGTCCTCCCATCTATCCGACCAACAACCAGCAATTTATATGTAAAAAATTATCCATAGATGATATTTTGGGTTTTTATTTCCACACACATGCCTTATATTAACGAGATGATTTGATTTTTTGAAAGCCATAACATTGATAATTTTGGGGATGGACATATAGGGTCTGCAATCACAACAAAGGGGAAATAAATATGGTGGTGAAAAACAATAATGGATTTACGTTGATAGAGCTCATGGTAGTGGTTGTTATTCTGGGTATTCTGGCCGGAATGATTGTCCCCAAATTGATGGGTCGCACCGATGAGGCAAAACAGGTCAAAGCCCGCACTGACATCGTTGCCATGGAGACAGGATTAAAGCTTTACCGATTGGATAATGGCAACTATCCCACAACAGAACAGGGTATTCTGGCCCTGGTGGAACGCCCCGAAAGTGAGCCAATCCCCACGAAATGGCCCACGGGCGGATATCTTGAAAAAGGAAAGGTTCCCAAAGATCCCTGGGGCCGGGAATATCTTTATCTTTCCCCCGGGATGAACGGTGAGTATGATATCATCTCCTATGGTGCAGACGGTGCCCCCGGCGGGGCGGATAAGGATTTGGATATCAACAATTGGGAAATTGAGTGATCAGGAACAATCAGGGCTTCACCCTTATTGAATTGGTAACGGTGATGGCCGTCATGGGCATTGTTCTTTTTTTTACCCTGCCACGGTTTGATGCCTTTAATCCCTTTGGGGCATCAATGACCCCCACCGGAAAATTGTTGCTGCTCATTGAACAACTTAAGTCCCAGACCCTTGAAACCCAACAGGACTATCTGCTGAAAATTGATACTGCAACGGGCCGGGTGTGGGCCACGTCTCCTGACCTTGTTTCCGGGACCGGGGATACCCCGGAAAAGGAGTCATCCCCAGAGCCTCTGATTTCATTTTCAGAGGATTCCTCCATTGATGATGTGAAAATTGTATCAAGGACAATGGATGATGAGGGTGATGGGGAGGAGATTACCATTCGGTTCAGTGGGAATGGCTATTCTGACCAGGCCTTTATTTATATCCAGGAAGATGATCGGGATCTCACCGTGGCCATAGCGCCTTTTCTGCCCCGGGCACAGCTTTTGGAGGGACATGTTTCCTGCGGAGAGTAGAGGGAAAAACAATGATGGTTTCACCCTGCTTGAAATCATGGTCAGTATTTCCATCATTGCCATTGTGCTGGTCTCCCTGTTTCGCATGCATGCCTCCACCATTCGATTGGCGGAAAAGGTGAAATTTAACGCAGTGGCCACCAGCCTTGCCCAGAAAAAAATCACTGAGATATGCATGGATATAGAAGATGCCAGCGATGCCAAAGGAGATTTTGGAGATGAATTCCCCGGCTATTCATGGGAGAGCCACATGGGTGATATGTCGGTGTTTGATGAAAATATGATCTCTGAAAAACAGGCGGAAAATATGAAACGCATTGATCTGACCATTTCGCTGGGGGACAGACATGTGTTTACCCTGCGAACCTGGGCCTATGATGACACGATGTGATGCCATGGCAAATAAGGGGTTTACCCTCATAGAAATCCTGGTGGCTGTGGTGATTTTCTCTATTTTAATGACCACCATTTTTTCCTCCTTTAAAGCCTTTGTTATGTCTTCTGACCATATTCAAACTGCCATTTCCCGGGATGAAACCATGGGTCCTCCCCTGAAAATCATCTCCCGGGATCTTATGATGGTCCATGTTTCCTTGCCCCCGGCATATGTCAAGCCCGATACCCGATCCACCCCCGACCCCTTCAGATTGCTGGGAAGTCAAGATAATGTGGGAGGAGAAAGTTTTTCCCGGGTGCGGTTTGTCTCCCGGGGGCTTTTGACTGCCCAAGGGGACGAACATCAACGCCTGGTTCAAATCATCTACTATGTGCGTGCCAATGACAATGGCGGGTTTGATCTGTGTCGTTCCGAATCCCTTCCTCCCTGGGAGGATGGGATGGAGAGTGACTGTGACCCGCAGTTGATAAGAGATATATCCGCCTTTGACTTAAGTTTTTTTAATGGGGAAAATGAGATGTTCACCCAATGGGATTCCGATGCCGAGGCCTTTGACCATGCCACCCCCCATGCCATTGGGGTGATGATCCGATCCCAAGGTGCCAATGCCCAGGAGGATTCCCTGGCAGGTGATGCGATTATGACTTCCATTGTTTTGCCAGTGCAAAGGGACGCCCTGGAATGATGAGAAATCCAATAAAAAATAATCGGGGGGTGGCCCTTTTCATGACCCTTGCGTTAATTTCTGTCCTGACGGCGGTGGCCCTGGAAGTGGGACGGCGGGCTGGCAAGGCGGCCTCCCGGTCCGGTGTTGCGTTGGAGCTGTTCCAGGCCCGTCAGGCTGCCTGGTCTGGTATTCAACTGGCCATGGCGATACTTGCCGCGGATGCTGAAAAAAATGACATTGACTCCCTCCAGGAGGACTGGGCAAGCCCCGGAAAGCTGGCAATGGCCGTGGCTGCCCTGGAGATGCCCTCCGGGACCCTGACCCTTTCCATCACCGATGAATTGGGAAAAATCCAGGTCAATGCCCTGGTGGACGCTTATCCCGGCAACGCCTTTAATGAAAATCAACGACAATTGTGGGAGCGCATGTTGGATCTGCTCATATCCGGGGATAAATTCCAGGATGACCGGGACCCGGCTGAAATCATTAATTCTCTAAAAGACTGGCTGGACAGTGGAGATGATGATGCCGTAACCGGGGTGTCCGGTGCCGAAGCGGATTACTATGAAAGCCTGGATCCTCCGGTGCACTGTGCCAATGGGCCGTTGACCATCCCGGATGAACTTTACCTTGTCAAAGGTGTTTCTGATAATTTTCTCCATTGGGGAAAGGCCGAGTTGGAATCTGAATCTGGAGCAAATTTGGAACAAATGGATGCTCCCCTTGATTTAGGGCAGTTTTTTTCCGTCCATGGCATGGCGGATATCGACGAAAAAAAAGGGCGGTTTTCTTTTCCCGGTACCATTAATATTAATACCGCAGGGGTGGAGGTTCTCTCTTTCATGCTCCCCTCGGGCATGGAGGATGAGGCCTCGGCCCTTGTGGATTTCCGGATGGAGCAGGAACCGGACAGCGATGGATTCATAAATGCCCTTGACAAGGGGTGGTATGAACAGGTTATACAGTTGTCTGGAAAAGAGAAACAGGCGTTTGAAAATATTGTCACCTATTCGAGCCATTTGTTCAAAGCAACGGCTATTGCCGATGTGAATGGGCATAAAGTTACATTGAACAGCATCATCAAAAGGAAAAAGCAAGAGAAAACAGGGACATGGTCGTGCAGTATCCTGGAACTCTCGGACAAATAGACATGAAAGGCTATCTGCTTGCACTGGAAATAAAGGATACCGGGGGCCATGCTGACCTCATCCTGGACAAGGATGGGTGCCATGATTCGGCAAAAGAGGATACCACACCGCTTTCCTGGACGGTGTCTGCCTTGGTTTTGAAGCCCTCTGTAAAGGGTCCGGTGGTCATCAATGCCTTGACGATGGGGATGAGTCCTTTTGTGAATAACACTGCCGGGGACCCGGTACCCAGCGCATCATCCCTGGACGACCTCCTGGAAAGACTTGCTCAAAGAGTGGACCTCACCGCCTGTTCCCGGGCCGTGGTGGCCATTCCAGCCTCCATGGTCCTTTTTCGACACATGGACCTGCCCTTTCGATCCCGGTGGAAAATCGGACAGGTGCTTCCCATGGAGCTTGATGCCGTGCTTCCCCTGCCTGATGAACCCCATGTCAGTGATTTTATTTTTACTGGCCTTTCTCAATGTGACAACCATACCTTTTTGACAGCCTCCCTTTCCACACAAATGCTGGATGCGCTGTGCAATCCTCTGAAAAAACGAGGCATCACTCCGATCCTTATTTCATCTGCCGGTTATCTGGCATCCCACCTTTTTCTTGATTCCCTGCCGGGGAAGGGCTTTTTTCCCATGGTGGAGGTAACGCCCCATTGTTTGGTGATAAACGGGGTTCTCGATGGGGTGATTTTGGGACTGAGATCCATTGTGAGGGGGAGTAAGCAAAATAATGCCGATGTGGCCATGGATGTGGGGCGTACGCTCATGCTGTTCCGACATCGTCTGGGAATTACTCATTCCCTTTTGTTGGGGTGTCACATTATCTGGTCTGATGCCCGGGACAAAGATCTGGAAGCCCAGCTGGAAAAAATCCTTGCCGCCCCTGTTGTTTGTGAAGATTTAACCCCTGTTTTCTCATCCCTTGAAAATGGGGAAATTGTTTTTGACCCCAAGATCCATGAATATATCAATGCCTTTGCAGCAGCCCGGTGCAGTGGAAAGCAGGGATGTCTTAATTTTTGTCGCAATAGTAATGGTCAGGGTGCCTTTGTGGAAAAATACATGGCACAACTGGTAACCATGAGCCTTTTGATTCTCATCTGCTTTTTTCTGGTGGTTGCCGGGGAATATATGGAAATTCGTTCCCTTGAAAATCAGGCTGCTGCCATGGATGGACAGGCGGCATCCATTTTTAAAGAGACCTTTCCAGAAATCACCACCATCGTTAATCCCTACATGCAGATGAAAATTCAGGTGCGACAGTCGTCGGAAGAATCTGGACGATCCTCAAATATGGAAAACCGCTTTGCCGCTGGTAATAAAATAACGGATCTTCTTTTTGAACTTTCCAGCCGGATTCCAGATACCATTGATATAGAAATTTCCCGCTTGGTGTTCAATGATGGCCGTATGGTCCTTTCCGGGAATACGGATACGTATGACAGCGTGGACAAAATGAAAACGGCCATTGAATCCTCCCCGCTTTTTACCGATGTGAAAATCAGTAATGCCGCAGCAGACAAAAACGAAAAACGCATTCGGTTTAAATTTATTTTCCAGACCATGGATGAGAAAGAAAATTTATCCACGCATATATAAGGAGAGTGTACCTTTTTTAGATGATCGGAGGTGATCGGAATGGAAAATATAGGGCAATCCTCATCCCTCAGCCACCTTTCCATGATTACAAATGCAGAGAATAATGCAAAAAGGGTACACTCATATAAGGACAACTCATGAAACAACTTTCCACACGGGAAAAAAGAATTCTCTGCCTGGGCGGATGCTTCTTGGTGATACTCTTTGCCCTTAAGGGCATATTGCTGCCAGCCATGGCGGAAAAAGAACGGCTGGGAAAAAGAGTGGTTGCCGCTGGAAAAATCCTACAGGAGATGACGTCCATGCAGAAGCAGTATCAACGCATGGGCTTAAACGTTTCCCGGGAGATGAACACCCGGAAAATCCGTGAAAAAGGATTTACACTGTTCTCCTTTCTGGATCGACTGGCTCTGAAAAGCGGGGTCAAAGAAAATATTGTGCACATGAAACCAGATTCCCGAAAACATGACAAAGGTGCCTACACCATTTCCATGGTAAAGGTCAAATTGGAATCCCTTTATCTAAGGGAGTTCATGGATTTTCTTTATTTTATTGAGACCGCAGGCAAGGGCGTTCATATCTCCGGGGTGTCCCTGACAAAGACCGGAAAAGAGAACCAGCTGATGGATGCGGTGCTGGATGCCTGGATGCTGGTTCAGGAGGACGCGGCCTGATGGGTAAATCCGTTTTTTCCTATGTCGTTTATACCTTTGGGGCCTTTGTGGTTTTTTTATATCTGCTGTTTCCCGGTGAAAAACTGGCCATGCGGTTGTCCCAAGCCTTGAATCAATCCCTGGAATCGGTGGAGATCTCAGTGGGTGATTTACAATGGCACCTCCCCCTGGGCCTTGGGGGAGGGGGCATTGTTATTTCCTTTCCAGATAAAAGCCGGGTTGTTCTGGATCATCTATGGTTGAAGCCCGTATTGACCACTATTTTTAATGAATCTCCGGTACTTAAGTTTGATATGCAGCTCTACAAAGGAATCGCGTCTGGCATGCTCAAAGCTCCTTTTCTTTTCCCGCTGCTGGGGACAGATTTTAAATCTGTCCCCATGCCATCAACCTATCTTGTGGATGCTCAGTTTGATGATATCCGTATTGAGAATTTTCAGTATGCAACCGGCCAGGGCGATATTACGGTGTCATGCCTTGCCGGGGGCAGGCTTACCCTTTCCAGAAGTCAGGACAGGGGGATAGGGGGCACAGGAGAAATTATGGTTTCAAACTGTGCCATTGATATTGCCCATGGGATTCTGTCGAGCATGGGCATTCCGGGAGTGAATTTTGAAACTGTAAAAATAACATATCGGCTGGAGGATAATCGTCTGGAAATTCTTGGGTGCCGGGCCATGGGGCCTGAGATGACCCTGGGGGTGTCGGGAAAAATTGCGTTGAAATCTCCATTGTCAACAAGTAACCTTGACTTAAAAGGGCGCTTGCAACCCGATGCCGGTTATCTTTCAGGATTGTCAAATCTGCCGCCAATGGTATCCGGTCTTCTTGGCCGGTTCAAGGGCAAGGGCCTCCCTTTTAAGATAAAAGGCACCTTGGACAGGCCTGTGGTGACACTATGAAAAAAGGTTTTGTACTGATCCATCTCATTTTGTTGACCTTGCTGGCGTTCCAGGGGGTAAGGATGCTTTATGGTCAACTGGATGACAGGCCAGTGGTTGTGACGGTTTCCCAGGATGCTGGTGCGCCCCTCCGTGATACCGGAAAAGAGAAAATGGAGAAAAAATTTTCCAGACAACACTATGCCAGTATTGAAAAGCGAAATCTTTTTAAGGCGGCTCTGGAGGAAAAAAAGGAGGGCGCTTCATCGGAGTCTGACATTCCTTTGGTGGAAACACTTGAAAGAACCAGTCTTGACTTAAAATTACTGGGTACAATTATCCTGGAGCCCCAGGGGGCCTTTGCCATTATCCAGGAGGGCCGTAAAAAGGAGCAAAAGCGTTATCAGAAGGGAGATACGGTTCAGAATGCCCTGGTCAAGGCGGTGTTGAGGGAAAAGGTGATTCTTTTTTACAAGGGACGGGATGAAGTGCTTTTAATGGAACCTGCCAAAGGTTCTGCTGCACCGAGGGCTCCCTTCCCCCCTTCTGCCAGCCTCACAGTGGAGCCCGGTGAAAAAACCTCCCTGAGTCGTTCCCTTGTGGACGAGGCATTGGGTAATATCAATAAGCTCATGGGAGATGTCCGGGTAAGGCCTCACTTCTCCCGGGGCAAGCCTGACGGTTTATTGTTATATGGCATTAAAAAAGATTCTTTATTTCAAACCATGGGATTGAAAAACGGAGATATTATCATGGGGGTTGATGGCAAAGAAATTGAGAGTGTGGATGACGCCTTGACCTTTTATGAACAATTAAAAGATTCATCGGATGTGAATGTTCAGATCAAACGACGGGGAAAGACAAAGGAGATTCAATACCATGTGGAGTAGAAAAAAAATATTGCCCTGTTTGCTGATTATGCTGATGATTTGTCTGGGAGTGCTGACTTGTCAGATTCGGGATGCCTCCTGTGCCCCTTCCGAGGCATTACAGGAGCAGAAACTGGCTAAAATGGTTTCCATTGATTTTAACGATGTAGATATCAATGTGTTCATAAAATTTATCAGTGAACTCACCGGGAAAAATTTCATTGTGGATCGGCGGGTCAAGGGCAATATCACCATTATCTCTCCCTCAAAAATATCGGTACAGGAAGCATACATGGTATTTGAGTCGGTCCTGAATATCAATGGCTTTTCAACGGTGCAGGCGGGCCGTGTGATTAAAATCATGCCCTCCCCCGATGCAAAATCCCAAAATATTGATACCGGTGTTCGTAAATCCGGGGATATTGCCAGGGACAGGCTGGTCACCCGCATTATTCCGTTAAAGTTTGCCGATGCCAGTGAAATAAAACGCCTGCTGACCCCCCTGGTGTCCAAGGGCAGTATTATTCTTTCCTACGATGATACCAACACCTTGATCATCACTGACACCCTTTCCAACATAGAGCGGTTATTAAAGATTATTTATGCCGTGGATGTCATGGGCATTGGAAAACGAATTTCAGTGATTCCGGTGGAACATGCCGATGCATCAAAACTTGTGAAAAATCTTACCGGTATTTTCACGGCCCGGAGCCGGGGGGAAAAGGGGAAAACTGATCCAGACATGGTGGTGAAGTTTATGGCCGATGAAAGAACCAATTCCGTTGTGCTCCTTGCCAGTGAAGTGGAAACAGATCGGGTGAAGCAACTGGTGGCACTTCTGGATAAAAAGGTGCCCCGGGGGGATGAAAAAATCCGGGTGTATTACCTGGAGCACGCCAATGCCGAGGATCTTGCCAAAGTGCTCCAGGAGATCCCCTCGGACAGCAGCAAACAGACCGAAGGCAAAAAGCTGGCTCCCCTTGTATCCAAATCCGCCAGAATCACGGCGGATCCAGCCACCAACAGTTTGATCATCATGGCGGAAAAAGAGGACTACCCCGTGCTGGAGGAGGTGATTGCTAAACTGGATATCCCCCGGTCCATGGTGTTCATTGAGTGCCTGATCATGGAGGTGAATGTTGATCATGGTCTCAATCTGGGCACGGAATGGCGTGTGGGTGAGGGATTTGACAATGATGACAATGTGGCCTTCGGGGGGTACAGTGGCAATAGTTATTCAAATTTAAGTACTATTGTATCCAAACAAACCCTGCCATCGGGGTTTTCCGTGGGGGTAATGGGAAAGAATATTTCCGTTGGCAATGTTGTCTTTCCCTCGCTGGGGGCGGTGATCCAGGCTTACCAGAATGATTCCAACGTGCACATTCTTTCCACCCCCCAGGTGCTGACAACGGACAATGAAGAGGCCACGTTGACCATTGGAAAGAACGTGCCCTACCAGACCCGGTCGGCGGCGGACAATGCCTCAGAGACTTACAGCTCCTATGAGTATAAGGATGTGGGAATTACCTTGAAAATAACCCCCCAGATCAGCAAGGACCGCCTGGTACGTCTGGACGTCTACCAGGAGGTGACCAAACTTGACAATGCCAACGAGGAGAGTAATGATCGTCCCACCACCTTGAAACGGCAGATTGAGACCACCCTTATTGTGGAGGATGGTCACACCATTGTCATTGGCGGCCTCATTGATGAAACCCTTTCCCGGTCGGAGTACAGTGTTCCCTGTCTGGGGGGAATTCCCGGGCTGGGGTATCTGTTTAAAACGGTGTCCAGCGGGGCAGACAGGACCAATCTCTATGTGTTTCTCACCCCCCGGGTGGTGAAAAATCCCCTGGAGGCCAAGGAAATTTATGATGAGAAAAAAGAGGAGATTGATACCATCAAAAAAGGGGATGTGAAATTGTATAAGGAGGGGAGACTCTCTCCGTTGGAGTAAATTATGATGAACCGGTTTATTGAGGCGGTGTCGGGGCAGATATCCCTTTCTACCACGGACCATGAAAAAATCATGGCCATCCATGGGGAACATAAAGATGATTTTTCCCACGCCCTGGTGGAGTCAAAATTGATGTCAGAGCAGGAAGTGTTAAGGGCCATGGGTGAAATTTATGCCATGCCCCTTGTGAAAAATCTCGTGCCTGCAAGGATGCCCCAGGAGTTCATTTCCCGTGTGCCCATACAGTTTTTAAAGGCCCACTGCATGGTGCCCCTCAAGGCAGAAGAGGATCACTTACAGATTATCATGAATGATCCGGTTCATCTGCCTGTGGCCGATGATATTGCAAGGATTCTGGGGCATGGATCATACCGGGCAGGGCTTTCCATGCGAAACGAAATCTTGTCTGCCATCAATACCCTGTACGACCAGGAGACCGACAGCGCAAGCCAGTTGGTGGAAGACATGACAAGCAACGGCTCCAGCATTCTCCAGGAGATTGAAGAGACCACGGATTTGCTGGACGATACCAGTGACGCCCCGGTGATCAAGCTTGTGAACCATATGATCTCCCAATCGGTGAAGGCCCGGGCCAGTGATATTCACATTGAACCCTTCCAGGACAGCATCAAGGTCAGATACCGCATTGACGGTATATTGTATAACATGATCTCTCCCCCCCGGTGGATACAGTCTGCCCTTGTGTCCCGCATTAAGGTCATGGCGGACATGAATATAGCAGAAAAAAGGGTTCCCCAGGATGGACGACTGGATGTCCGCATTGGAGATCAGGAAATTGATATCCGGGTATCCACGGTGCCCACTTCCTTTGGTGAACGCTTGGTGTTGCGGCTTTTAAACAAATCACGGGCATTATTGGAACTATCCCAGTTTGGTATTTCTCCTGAAAATTATGCCCTTCTCAATAAATTAATCCGTTTAAATAACGGCATTGTATTGGTGACGGGTCCCACGGGCAGTGGAAAGACCACCACCCTTTATGCCGCTTTAAGTGTTATCAACTCCCCCGATAAAAATATTATTACCATTGAAGATCCCGTGGAATATAAACTCAAAGGAATTGGCCAGATCCAGGTGAACCGTAAAATCGGGGTGACCTTTGCCAGGGGGTTAAGATCCATTGTGCGCCAGGACCCCGATGTTATCCTTGTGGGGGAGATCCGGGACCTTGAAACTTCCCAGGTGGCCATCCAGTCCGCCCTCACCGGTCATCTTGTATTTTCCACCCTGCACACCAATGATGCCCCCAGTGCCGTCACTCGCCTGGTGGATCTGGGGGTGGAACCCTATCTCATCACCTCGTCGGTGAAGGCGGTGATTGCCCAAAGACTGGTGAGGACCCTGTGCCCCAAGTGCCGAGAGCCTTATTTTCTGGGAGAGGGGGATATCAAGGGGTTTCGTATCAGCCAGACAGATCTGGTGGGTAAAACGGTTTACCGGGCTGTGGGATGCCCGGATTGTTTTCACACCGGGTATTCCGGACGTCAGGCCATATTTGAAATCATGGAGGTAAATGATGCCTTAAAGCTGGTGATCTTATCCACCTCCGATGCCAATGCCATTAAGACCGAGGCCTTGGAACAGGGGATGACCACCCTGCGGCACTGCGGCATAGAAAAACTCCTTGAGGGCGTGACCACGGTGGAAGAGGTGATGCGTGTCACCCAGGATTAAAAATACCCAGATTCATTGCCCACAGAATCAAAAATTCAAAAAGAGATTTTTCTGCGGGAAAGTTAAACGATTTTTGTTTTTGTTTTTGTTCCTTGCCGGTTCAGGGGGCGCATGGGCATCATCTGATACACCGAAATTCAAGGAAGCCGCAGCTGGGGGACAGTGGTTTCATTTTTATAAAACCGTTGTTTCCGCAATAGATGGCGATAGATGCGGTATGTCCCCATCCTGTTCTTCCTATGCGGCCCAGGCTTTTAAAAAACATGGCTTTTATATGGGCTGGATCATCTCCTGTGACCGTTTAATTCGGTGTGGAAGGGATGAAAAGCGTCTTTCGCCCTCCATTCGATCCGGTAACAGGATATTGACCAGAGATACCCTGGAAGACAATGATTTCTGGTGGTATGCCAAGCCGTGAACAGGAAATTTTGTATGGGATTCAATAACTTGAGATTGTTGATTGTTACCTGGGGGGTCATTGCCGGTATGATGATCATTTTCCCCTGCTTTGCCCATGGCCTGACCATCACCGCAGACATGCAATATGCGTATGCCCTTGCCAGTCAGAAAGAGGCCTCCCATGAAACTGCCATGGTGGAATGGAAGCGGTTTATTCACTTTTTCCCTTTGGACCCGCGGATTCCCACAGCCCAATTTAATCTTGCCATGTCACTGTTTCATCTTAAAAAATGGGATCAGGCCCGGACCATATTTCAATCCCAGCAGTTTCCCTATGTGGGCTCTTCCCGGAACATTGAATCTTTTTTCATGCTCAGTAAGACGCTGCTGGCCCAGGGACGGCCCGGTGGTGCCCAGCAGGTGTTGCAGGATCTTTTTTCCGTGAGTGATTCACCCGAAGTAAAAGATCGTGCCCTGTGGACCCTGGCCTGGATGCATCTTGATAGGGCCAAAAATATGGAACCCGGTTCCCTGGAACGGGCAGATGCTTTCCTATCAAAAATTTCCATGGCCGGGGAAATGGTCTTCCATACCAGGGAAGTGAGACAGGCCGTTGAAACCATCCTGAACCAGGATCAGAAGTCCCCCTTTGTGGCAGGGGTGACAGCCCTTGTTCCCGGAGGAGGCTTTGCCTATTGCGAAAGATATCGGGATGCCCTTGCGGCTTTTGTTATTAATGCGGGGCTTATCTTTGCCGCCCATGAATCCTTTGAAGGGGGAAACAATGTGCTTGGGGGGCTTATCTGTGTGGTGGAATCAGGATTCTATGGGGGCAGTATCTATGGCTCAATATCCAGTGCCCATAAATATAATCGGTTTAAAACCCGGCAGAAGTTAGACCATATCCGCCATCTGGAGGTCCGAGATCGGCCTTATGCTTTCCTGGAAGAGCCTTCACAAGCATATCCGAATTCTGGAATGCTTTTTTCCGTTCAAATTCCATTTTAACTTCGATTTGATGGGGCAATTTTTTTATAACTGCCACGGGCAGGCCGTATTGGGATCTGGCCTGCCACAACAAATATTGAAACTCCAGTTATTACAGATCATTGGACGGAGTCTATTGTAAAACTCCATGGTCGGAGCGATATTCTGACCTGGGTCCTCTCACAACAAAACAAAAAAATCCCCCGGTTTTCTGCCGGGGGATTCTTTATATCGGATGCTTAATTGTAAGCCAATCTATTATGCTGCGCTCTTAAATGTGGAGAATAAATTATTCCATAATGGTATTAACCGTTTTATCAAAATCAGTTTCCACCTTTCCAATAAACTCATCCCAGTCAAGGCCATATTTATAAAATGCCATGGAGGCCAGTTTTTTGGTGATAATGGTATTTCTATAGGCCACCATCTCCGGGGTGGCCAGCAATTCCATGATATTATCTCTTCCCAGCTTGGCAATGAGCATGGACGGGATATAATGTTCCATGATCTGCCACACCAGCTCCTGGTTTTCCACAAGGCTTGAGATATTATTCTCAAAAATATCCTGCAATTTAAATATTTGCTCACTGGTCTGTTCTGAAAGACTGAACAGGGGTACCAGGGGATCGGCCTCGTGGATTTTAATGAGCATGCCGGTTTCCAGGCGGGAATATTTTTCCACAAGCTCAATGATATCACGGATGAGGCCCCACCGGGTGGCCTTGTCCTCCAACAGTCTTGTTTCATAATCATCGTTGAACAAAAAACCTGTCAACACCTCGGCAATGGAGGAGCTGAACACCCCGCCCTTGTTGGCGGTGGAGTCTTTGATCTCCTTTATCTTTGAGGCCGTGGCAATGTGCCTCCGGGCCGAATCATCAAAAAAGACGTTGGCCCCTTCCACAATAAAACGAAGTTCTTGGAAATTATTGAGAAAATCATGGACATTGCCATGGTTTATGGTGTCCTTGAACCCTCCACAGGGAATAAAGGCTTCAATGTTGGCCTGCTCAATGAATTTCCGGTTTTCTTCATTGGTTAGAAAGGTTTTGTGGAAAATGGTTCCATCTTCAATATAGGTGCCGTCGGGAAGGGTGATCTCTTTGGCCCCCAAGCGTACCATGAAGCCATTTTCACTGAGTTTGTCCATGGGATAGGCAAGGGAATTGGCCCGGGGGGCCGTATGGCGCATGAAGGCTATTTTCATCAGTTCTTTTTTGTCCAGTCCCTGGGGATCAAACAGGATGGAGCCCCCATCAATGAGCAGGCAGATTTTGCCTTTATAGCACTGGATCTCATTGGCACCCAGATCTCCGTCGGGTCCGCCGGTGATCATGAGATTAAGCTCTTCTTCCTTGGCGTCATAATGCTTAATCAGGGTGCGGAAGGCCCCCATGACACAGGTGGTGGTCATGCCGCTTTGTTTGATTCGTCCCCCAATGACATCGTAGATTTTTTCCATGTCCGGGGTGGTGACAATGGACTCTCCGTCAACCTGCAACTCAGTGCCCTTGTCTTTTTTGTCCAGGAGCCCGAACAGCTCTCCGGTTTCCAGCATGCCATAGGTGTCATGGGGAATACCAAAGCTTTTCCCCGTGGTGATGGTGCGCCAGTGCTTGTATCCCCGCTCCCGGGCTCTCAGGGCCACGGCGTCCATTAGGGGAGCGGTGCCCTCATCGGGTCCGAAAAAGATCATTTCGGGATGACCCAGGTAATCCACAACCTGACTGCCGGTGAGCATCAGATCCATGATGCCTTCGGTGTAATCGTACAGGGCATCCATACTGCACCCGGCATAACTGGGATGGGGCACCACAACGCCCTTGGAGCCGCTTTCGCAGATATCCTTGTGCTTCAGACGCTGGGCCTTGGCACCCAGGGCGTAGTTGAGCATCACCACATTGTCAAGTTCCGTGGAGTGGTTGGCCTCAGACACACGGATCATGCGAAGACCGCCCCTGGCAATGTCTCCGGCCCGCAGGTGGGTGCCGCAGGCATAATGACCATTGACATAGAATATGCCGTACACCGTCTGGCTGAACACAATGGGATCCAAAATGGCATTGTCCAGGCGGAAGGCATAGGATCGTTTAATATCCTTGTAAAAATTGGTTTTCAAGGTATTGGTGATTATTTTGAACATGAAACGAAAAATTTCATACCCCAGACTAAAATCAATGAACCGTACTGCAATGAGTTTCTCAAATTCCTTGAACTTCATCTCCAGGGCATCGGCGGAGAGGCGGTTGTTCCGGGAGGGATTAAAACGGTTTTCAAAAAGGGTATAAAGAAATTGAATCAAGTCGGGATTTTTCTTGGCCGTCTCAAGGATGGTTTCATAAACATAGGTGGACTTATTGGCATCATGGATTCTGCCAGCATATGCCTCTTTATGATCCGGACTGGTGAGGCTGGACATGATCTCCCGGTCCACCAGATTTTTGCTCTCTTTGAAGATGAACATGTGGGTGAAATCAACGGCATTGCCCCCAAAGAGCATCTGTTTAAAAGAGAGTTGACCCTCCACATAAAGATCGGTCATGTCAGTGATGCTCATTGCCAGGTAGGCATACAGATCTTTGAGAAGTGCGGTCTCTTTTTTTCTGGACAGTTCCCCCCGGGTGTACAGGGAACAGATGGAAGAGTGTGCCTGGGATTTTCCGCAATAGGGTTCCCAGTAAGCCCGACCCAGGATCAGGTCGTGGTCCTGGAACAGTTTGCGAAGCACCGGCAACTGGGGCATTTCAAAATCGCTGTTGAACATCAGGCGTGTTTCGCCGGTTTCCGGAAGATTAAATACCTCAATCAAGGGGGAGATGGCATTTTCAGATTCCCTTAGAATGCTCTCATACCGTTGGCGGGTGACAGCAGGGGTGTCTTTGTGGTCGCCGGAGAGATGGTAAAGAAATTTTGACTCTTCAAAGGCCGTTTCCTGGTAATCTTGAACGGTTTCGGGCCGGATAATATAGGTATAATACTTACTTTCAGGAGAGTAGTAATATTCCCGACGTCTGCCGGAAAGAAAGGGGGCAAGCAGCTCTTCCATGGCGTCCCTTGTCTCTTCGGTGGCAATGCGGACCCGCTGGATGTTGGTGCCCTGTTCAAGATTAAAATCGATGTGAGCCACCCGGCCGGATAACCCCACACACCCATCCTGGCACTTAATGCTCATGGCAATGGAGGAAAGGATATGCCGCAGGGACTCCTTGGTGATGTTTTCAAAGAAATAATTGGGAAGCGCAAGCTCACTTACCAGAATGCCCGCGGCCATGTTGATGGCCGTTGAGGTGATTAACCCTTCCGATGCCAAATCAATGACCGTTTCGTACAATACCCCGGGATCAAGGTTCACGTCCTTTGCCTGATTGATGATGTAGCTACCTTCGGAAATGGTGGTGGGACAGCTGGCGAGTTTTCCCATGCACTCTTTTTGTCTGATCTTCATTTTCATCCTCGTTGATAAAAAAATTAAAGTGATCACACTGAATACGTTGAAAAAAAAACTTGATTTTTGCGGGAGCAGGCATAACAAAAACAGATGTCATCTTTTTGTTTATCCTCCGATACGCCATTGTAACGAAGGGGGATGGAACACCAATTTTCAGGGCGTTGGTTTTAACATTGTTAATATCTGCCATTTGAGGAAATCATGGACTGCCCCGCATGGTCGAAATTAGAACCAAGCATCACTTATATCATGTCTGCTCATACACGGGTGTCTTCTATATAGGCTTAACTGGGATGTCAAGTAAATTAGTGGAAAAATAACAATTTTAGTTTTGGCTCAAAAGCCGGAAGGGGGCAAGATTGGGTTATGGCGCTTTTGTTAATAACGGCTATGTCAGTCACGACACATCGAATAATCCAATGGTATAATGTTGCTAATCCCTTCCCAGAAGACCCGTGTATTACCCCGGACAGCTAAAACTATAATTGCTGGTGGAGAAAAAAAAAACATTGTGGTACAGATATCTAAATTCTGTCATCAAGACTCGGTGATTCAACAAAGATGCGAAAATGAGGTTTCCATGGTTGAAAAAATATTAATTGTTGACGATAACGCAGTCAATCGAAAATTGTTGATCATGATCCTTGAAAAAAAGGGGTATCTTCTTTTTGAGGCCCAGGATGGGGAAGAGGCTGTATCCATGGCCGGAGAAATCATGCCCGACTTGATTCTGCTGGATGTCATGATGCCTTTGAAAGATGGGTATGAGGTCTGTCGACAGTTGAAAGCTCAAGAACAGTTTGCGGCAACACCCATTATCTTTCTGTCCGCCAAAACCGAAACCCAGGATAAGATTAAGGGGCTGACTCTGGGGGGCAGTGATTATATGACCAAACCCTTTGACCAGGGAGAGGTCCTTGCAAGGGTTAATTCCCAGCTGGAGATCCGACGGTTGAACCAGAACCTGATGGATGCCAACAACGCCCTGGTGGAAAAGCAAAAACTCATTGATGCCGATCTCAAGGCCGCAGGTGCCATTCAGCAAACTCTTTTACCCCATGTTATCCCGGATGTGAATTCCCTGGACATTGCCTGGAAATTTCTTCCCTGCCAGGATATTGGTGGAGATATCTTCAATGTTTTCCGCCTGGATGAATCCCACCTTGCGGTGTATATACTTGACGTAAGCGGGCATGGGGTTCCTGCAGCCATGGTGGCGGTTTCCGTGTCCCAGATGCTCTTTCCCCATGCGGGATTTATTTTAAAGCAGATCATTGCATCTCCCCCTTATTACGAAATTTCTTCTCCTGCGACGGTGCTTGAGGAGTTGGATACACTATATCCCATGGAACGGTTTGATAAATATTTCACCATGAGCTATATGGTCCTGAACATTAAAACCGGGGCCATTGTTTACAGCAATGCGGCCCACCCCCACCCTGTTATTGTCAGAAAAGACGGCTCCACCGAATTTCTGGACCAGGGGGGAACCATCATCGGCATGGGAGGGGTGATGCCCTTTGACGAGGGCCGGGCCATACTCAATCCCGGGGATCGACTTTTTCTGTACACGGATGGGATTCCTGAATATCAGGATGATCAAGGCAATTTTTTTGGTGAGAAGCGTTTTTTTCACCAGCTCATTGCTGGCATGGGAAGACCCCTGTCCCAAACCCTGGATGATATCCTCAAGGGGGTCAACACCTTTGGAAATGGATTGGCACCCAATGATGACATTTCCCTTTTGGGCATTGAATTTAAGGGATAGGGAAATGCAAGACTTGAATCACAACACCATCCGCCTGTAACGATTTGGTGACCGGTGTTGTGATCAAGCGCGAAATGGATATCAAATAATTTTCCTGCCAAACCTTAAATTATGGAAGAGAGAATCATTGATGGATCATAAAAAATCAGCATCTGATGGATTTCCGGAACATCTGGGCAAGCTGTTGCTGGCAATGGCCAGGAATGCCATTGCCGCAGAGTTGGGGGAAGGGGATTTCAATGAGCCGTCTTTGGCACCGGATACCCAGACCCATCTGCTGGAAAAAAAAATGGGGGTGTTTGTGACCCTCCACCACCGCGGAGAACTCAGAGGATGTATTGGTACTTTGGAGCCGGTGATGTCCCTTGCAAAGGAGGTCGTTGAAAATGCCCGGCATGCAGCTTTTCATGACCCCAGATTCCCAGCCTTGACCCAAAAAGAATTTTTAGAAATTGACATGGAGATCAGCGTGTTGACACCACCCAGGACCATGGACTATACCGAGCCGGAAGATCTCAAGAAAAAACTCAAACCCGGCATCCATGGGGTGATTCTTGAAAAGCACGGGGCCAAGGCAACTTTTTTACCCCAGGTGTGGGATCAACTCCCGGAGCCGGACGTCTTTCTGGAGCACCTGTGCCGCAAGGCAGGCTTGTCCTCCCATGCCTGGAAAGAGAGCGATATCACCATTCAGACATACACTGCTCACTCCTTTAAAGAAAAGGGCTTTTAGCTCAAGCCTTGTTGATCAAAGTTTTCAGCACATCTTCCTTCCCCACAATTCCCACCACTTTGCCATCCTTTACCACCGGTATGGTATGAAAATGTTTTTCAACCATGAGCATTGCAATGTCACTGATGGGGGTATCAGGTGTCACGGTGACGGGATCTACCACCATGGCCTGGGCCACTGTGCTTGCGGCCATCTTTTTCATTTCCTGTTCCATTTTTTTAGATGATGACAGGGGAATTATGCCGTCCAGAAAGGTGAGGATGGGGGGCAGAGATATGTTTTTCTGCTGGAAGATCAGGTCGCTTTGGCACAAAATACCCTTGAGTACACCACCTTCATCCACTACTGGTACGCCATTGATGTGGTTGTTTAGCAGAATTTCCACGGCCTGGCTGATGTCGGTGTCCGGGCTTACTGAGATTACCTCTTTTTCCATGATCTCTTTGGCGGTTTTCATTGTGCACCTCCCTGGTGATAGATAGAATTTGCTACTGGGTAGTGGGTACTGTTGTGGTGTTTTTATTGAAGTATATACCCTTGGTTTAAAATGCGCAATTAAAGACCCTTAACTTTGGTCCTGATGGTCCAGGAAGCTCTGGAACTCCAGGTCGTAAATATAGAGCAGTACCAGGGTCAGGCCAAATACCATGGGCCCGTACAAAAGGCCGGTGAGACCAAAGTAATTGATACCCCCCAGGATGGAGAAAAAGATCAGTAATGTACTCATGTCTGCCGATCCCTTCATGAAAAGGGGCCGCACCAGGTTGTCAATCATCCCCACCACCACCACAGACCATATTACCATGAAGATCCCATGGTACCAGGAGCCTGAAATGAAAAGCCAGATGGCCGCCGGTACCCATATCAGGGCCGTGCCCACAACGGGAATCAGTGAGGCAAAGGTCATCATGGCTCCCCAGAACACGCCGGGAAGTCCACAGATGCTAAAAGCAATGCCACCGGCAAGACCCTGGGAGGCCGAGGTAACCAAGGTGCCCAGCAGGGCAGATTTTGCAACGGCTTTTATTTTTTTTACCACGATTTTTTCATGGGCAGTGGAAAGGGGAATGAGGTGGGAGATGTATTGAAAATTTTTCTCCTGGTCCTGGATGGTAAAGAAAAACACAAAGCTCATGAGGAAAAATTTTCCCACCACCGACGAGATATTGCCGATGATGTCTTTTCCCTGGTTCATCAGCAACTCCCCGGCATGGGAGGTGACGGTGATCATGATTGAGTTGAAATCAATTTCCTTTAACAGGCTTTCCTTTATGTACTCCTGGGACAAGGTCACCATTTTGGACACCAAGGGGGTCTGGGTAAGTTTTTCAATGTTTCCCTGGGCAACCCATTGGTTAATGGCATTAAAGGAGAGTATCCCCTGTTTGATCACGGCCAGGAATACCAGGGAAAGCGGGATGATGATCAACAGGATCAGCATAAGACAGGAGAGTAAGGCCGCAGTTTTTTTTCGGCCCTTGCATTTAATTTTTAACCATTGATACACAGGTCTGGACAGCACCGCAAGGATGACGGCAATGATCACCGGATCAAGGTAGGTTTTCATCATCTGATAGCTTAAAAAAAGCGCCATGAACAGCAATAAAAAAAGAAAATAATGGGCAATGGTCAAGTGGGGTTTCGGGGTGTTTTGTGTGTCCAAAATGGTTCTCCTGAGTCAAAAAGTGCAGCCAGGGCCATGGCAATACGCTTCACTGCCAGGGGGATATCCCAGTCGGCCTTGTTGCGGGTTCCCACCAGGTTTGAGCCGGAACGGATCTCCAGGAAAGGAACGCCATAACGGCATGCTACCTGGGCTGAGGCCATCCCCTCCATGGCTTCCATGACGGGGGTATAGGTCCTGGAAAGGCGGGCAACGGTGGTCTTTCTGGCGGTGATGGTGGAAACGGTGATAAAAGGGCCGGTGACCACCGGGCAGGCGGGGGGGTAAGACATTTTCATTGGGTTTATACCCGGCAGAACCCGGCCTGATAAAAAATTCTGGGTGATTTGTGCCCTGGCCGTGTTGATAAGTCCCGGGTGCATGGCAAGTTGCCCGTCACTGCCCTCCATGGGGGTGCCGGTGAGGGAAAAGGGCAGGGGATGAAGAGCCTCCCCCTGTTCCGGGTTTTCCACCCCGCAGTGGATATTGGTTTCTGCCGTGGCAAGTCCAATACCTCCCATGGAAAACCCTTTTTGGTGGAAAAATCCGGCAATGCCTGTTTGAATGATCAGTTGGGGGCGATGGTGCCCCAGGTAGCTGCCCAGGGCCAGGGCGGTGTTCACCATGCCGGGCCCTGTGATGATCACCTGGAACCTGATGTTCCCAAGCTGGGCCGTGACCACGGGAATTCCCCCGGGCATTGTCCGGCGATGGGTCACCGTGGACAATGCCAGAAAGGGGGCAACCTCCATGGGGGTTGCCACGGCAATGAGAAGATCAGGCCCCATGGGTTTTTGCTTGTTGGATTTTCTGGAGCATCTCCTTGATGGTGGCTGTATAGTCCGGCGTCTTGAAAATGGCGGAACCGGCCACAAAACACTCGGTGCCTGCCCTTGCCACATCGGCAATGGTATCCGGGGCCACACCGCCATCCACCTGGATGATGGCCTGGCTGTTTTTTGCCTTGATCATGTCCGCAAGGGCTTTGATTTTTTTAAGACTTGAGGGGATAAAAGACTGTCCCCCAAATCCTGGGTTAACACTCATGATAAGGACAAAATCAAGGGAATCCAACACCCACTCAAGGGTGGAAAGGGGGGTGCCGGGGTTCAGTGCCACCCCTGCTTTGATGGACTTTTTTTTATCATTTTTCGACTCTTTTATCAATTGCACAGTTCTGTGCAGATGGGTGCAT
>CAKZLA010000439.1 GCA_937124525.1 uncultured Desulfobacterium sp. | reverse complement strand
TGTAGGCTTACCGAATTTTCAAAGAGCAGGTTTAAAAAAAGCCTATTTCAGCTTGACTTTGAACAGATTAACTTCATTTCTGCTTTACACTTTTAAGAGCAACCTTCCAGTTTTGCGGGTTGTTCTCGCCCTCTGTGATGTTTGTGTGCTGATTTTTTTCATTTATCATATATCTACATCCATTCAGGCAGATAATGTAATTGCGGCATTAAGTCGTGATCCTGAAAAACATATTCATCGAATTTTTACAGAAGAAATAGACCGTGACGCTGGGAAAGAGACGAAACAGAGTATTGATATAAAACAAGAAACAAACAGATACGCACATGTCCATAACCTCACTGCTGTTCAAAGCGGATACCTCCAGGCAATCGACTGCGACAATCTCTTGGCAATCGCAAAGGAAAACGATTTCCTTCTGCATTTTGAACATAGAGCAGGAGATTTTATTGTTCATGGCTGCCCAATCGTTTCGATCAGCAGTGGTGGAATGTTTGATGGGGATATCGGCAAAAATGATTCAGCGCATCAGCCTTGAATCATTGCCTGAAAAGAACGATAAGGAAGATGTCCTGCAAAGATATGAGGCTGTCCTGAAAGCCTTAAATGAATCTGAAAGACCGGATGGAGAAATTGCATTTCAGCACTGATCTTCCCCCAAAAAATTCTATGACCGCAAATGGCAGTTGGATTCTTAGAGCTTTTTGTTTTTACACATGAATTAGAAGGCTTGGTGGATTGAATATGGAAGATAACCAACAAAATATCATTATCTATAACACCACAGATGGGAAAGTATCCGTCTCTCTGTATGCCAAAGACGGGATGGTCTGGATGAACCAGAATCAAATCGCCCAGCTTTTTGACACCTCTGTGCCCAATATCAGTCTGCACATATCCAACATACTGAAAGAAAAGGAATTATTAGAACATTCAGTTGTTAAGAATTACTTAACAACTGCCGCTGACGGCAAGGACTATATGAAATTTTGGCACGAGAATGTGGACAGAATTCTTGAATTCAATGAAAAACCCCTGCTTTCAGATAAATGAACAGGAAATTAAACAATGAAAAAAATCGGAAGAAACGATCCATGCCCCTGCGGCAGCGGACGTAAGTATAAAAAATGCTGCCTCCGCTGCAATGGGGGATTTCAACCTTATACAGCGGATGAAAGAGAGTCGGCTCTGCAGAAATTGGGAGATTTTGTGGCTCAAGAGAGCTGGCAAGAACATGAAATTAAGGCCATGGATATGTTCTGGGATGATCTGAAAGAAAAATCTTCCCAGTTGGATGATGAGTATGTCCATTTAACGAGTAAAACCATGTTCGAATTCTGGCTTTGCTTTGATTTTAAAACCGATAAAGAAAAGCCTTTATTGCACTATTTTCTCAAGAAAGGCCCCAATCTGACAAAAGGAGAGCAAGGTTTTCTGAATATGGCCAGCAGGTCCTGTGTACGGCTCTATGAGGCAGTTAAGGTCATCCCGGGGAAATCAATCACCTTAAAGGATTTAATCAATGGCCAGGTTACGGAAGTAAGGGAAATCAGCGGATCACAATCAATGAAACGCCATGAAATAATAGCTACCCGCATAATGCCCGTGGGAGCATCCGGCAGGCCGGAGATGGATGGGAACGTTTTTCTTTTTCCGCGTATGCAAAGGGAACGGATTGTGAACAAAGTAAAACTCATGTATGAAATGTTCCAACAGGAATCACCAGAAGCTGCTGATCTTGATTTTTACAAGGAAATGCCCCCAATATTTCATCAGATGTGGCTGGCCCCTTTTATCAATCCCATCCCCAAGATGGTGAACCGTGACGACCATGAAGTGATAATCACCCAAGTCTATTTTGACGTGGCTAACCCGGATGCACTCAAGGCAGTCCTGGATAAAAAAAAAGACCTTGAACGTGAAACAAAAGAATTGAAATGGACCTGGCTGTCAAAGCCCCAAAACGGCCGTAAGGGAATTTATGGCTCCTTCAGCATGAATGGTCAACGTCTTACTCTGGAGACCACTTCAAAAGAATGGGGAGAAAAGGGTAAAGCAAAAATCAAAAGGATTGCCGGAGACCTTACCCAATACAAAACCACCACGTATTCCAACGTACAAAGCCTCCTGGAAAAACATAAATCTGGAAAACCTGAACCGGACTTCGACATGGAGGATTTGTCCCCAGCGGACAGGGAAAAATTAGACCAGGCATTAAAAGAAGAACAAAAAAAATATTACAAAAAATGGCTTGACATGGATATCCCCATGCTGGATGGTCATACCCCCCGTCAGGCCGCCAGATCCCCTGAGCTTAAATCAAATATTATAGAAATGCTCAAGGATCTTGAACACTTTTATGAAGAGGAGCTGACAAGGGGAAAACCGGGTTTTGATCCTTCCTGGATGTGGGAGGAACTGGGCCTGAAAAGCGAGAATCCAGACCAGGATCAAGACGGCTACCTGCCGCTCACAGGGTTTGAAACCATGGAGCGCCTGGTCCATGGGATGGGAGAAATTGCCCGAAAGATAGCGGCTGAATATCGGAACAGAGACAGTTTTGATGACACCATGACCCTGGATCGTAAAATATTGAAAATGAATCTTAATTTTCAACGCTTTGTCCGGGAACAGGCGGCCCTGGTCGTTAAACAGGGCATGAAGGGCCACGGCAGCCTGCTGGCCTCCCACCTGGAATATATGGTCAATTACGAGTTGCATCTTCGAAAGACCTTCTGGATTGCCCCCTCCCTTTCCTATATGCTGGGACATACCCAACTGGATCTGGCCGGTGACATGCTCAAATTGCCATATTCTTCCTTTGCCCTTGTTTCTACGGATCGTTTCACCCTTGAGATTGCCGAAAGAATGCTTTCACAAATACCGGACTGTCCAATGAGCGGGCGAAAGCTTAAGATAATGACCGTATATGTGACGCAAATTCCATCCGATGAAACAAAGGGGTTGAGAATCGTTTTTTCTTTTGATGCCTTTATTGAGCAATGGCCCTATCTTTTGATCCGGGATTTAAAAATTGATCCAAGTGACCATCTGGACCAGATCCTGATCAGCCATTTTCCAAATGCTGAGGAGAAGGAAATAGATCCGATTCTCAGATCGGAACTGATGCGGAAAATGGTTCACCTGGTGATCAATGCCATTCTTTATACCACCAGTGCAGATGTGGTAACCGAAACGATAGCAGGCTCCTTGGTCAGCCGGTACCGGCAGGCATCGGACACGGAGCCGGCTGATACCGAATATCTTTCTTCACAGGAAGTGATCTATCTTCCAGGAAAAATCAATATCTCTCATGTTAAAAAAATGCAGGCTGTGGAAAAGAGTGAATCCGACGGCAAACTCATGGTGAAGTTTATGGTTCGCGGCCACTGGCGCAGGGCAAATGCCAAATGGAAAGATCAGCGTCCAAGATGGATAAGCCCCTATTGGAAAGGCCCGGATCTGGCCACCGTGATCGAGAGGCAATACCGGTTGACAACTTGAAGAAAATTTAGATCTGGAGATGATAATAATACTTTATTTCAGGACGTTAAGATAGGTCAATACTTGTAGGCTTACCCGGCTCACATGAGTGATTGGCAAAATACTGTAACGAAAAAAATAATTATAGAGTACACCAAAAGGATCATTTATGGGCTGGAAAATAAAATCAAAAATCGGAGATATCCTTGAAAAATCACAACAGGACGGGATCAGCAGGTCTGAAGCACACACATTGATTCAATTAGATTTACATTCAAAAGAAACCTATGCATTGATGGAAACAGCAGATCGTCTATCAAGGCAATCCTTTGGTCTTAAAGGAGAAAGCCACCTGCATATAGGTATTAATATAGAACCCTGCCCTCTTAATTGCAGCTTTTGTTCCCTGGCCCAGAATGCCGGAATTTTCACAGATAATATTGAATTTGAAACACAACAGATACTTGACTGGGCAAGGAAGGGAGAAGCGGATGGGGCTGACGGTCTGAATATTATGACCACGGGTACCTATTCATTCAAAGGCCTGCTTGAAATGGGCAGGCTTTTGAAGAAAACAGTAAAAACCCCGCTAATTGCCAATACCCGTGATATCAGTCATAAGGAAGGCGAACAACTTTTGGATGCAGGATTTATCGGGGCGTATCATGCCGTTCGCCTGGGAGAAGGAATCGTAACTCCTTTGTCAAAGGAAAAACGGATTAAAACCATCCAGGTTCTTAACGATGTCGGACTCAAATGGATGAATTGTGTTGAACCTGTCGGCCCTGAACATACCCCTGATGAATTGGTGGAACTAATGTTTCTGGCAAGAGAATATAGGGCCACCTACTCAGGTGTGATGCGCAGAATTAATTTCCCAGGCAGCCCCATGGAAAAATACGGAATGATCACTGAATTTGAAATGGCCAAACTTGTTGCAGTCAGTCGCCTGGTCATGGGCAGGGTGCCAAAAGCCCATTGTACACATGAACCCCATAGCGCATCTTTGTTGGCCGGGGCAAATCTGTTTTTTCCTGAAAAGGGGTCAAGCCCCAGAGATTGTGAGGCAGATACCGCCAAGGGACGGGCATTGGACGTGGCAGCATGTCAGCATATTTTCAGGGAAAGCGGCTGGAATCCTAATTTGTCTTCAAATGTCTGTTAAAAGTAAAAATAAAGGGAATTGATAATGAACAGAATGATTCGCCTGCAGGCCATGGTGCTCTGTGCTGGATTGCTTTTTTTAATAATGGGTCAAGCCCCGGCTATGGGCAACGCTTTTCGTGTGGGAACCTGGAAAACTGCCCAGACAATTGCACCTTTTTATTATAATCGCTTTGTGCAGGGAATGGACAAGGGAGAGGTGTTTTCGTTTACCAATCCAGCGGATCAGAAAACGGCTCTTTTAGCAGGCAGTCTTGATATGTGTGGGACTACCCTTGCCCATGCCATTCATTCAGCATCCCAGGGCCAGCCAGTGGTCGTGGTGGCCTCTCTTTGTAATAAATGTTCGGCATTTGTAACAAAAGCTGACGGGATAGTTAAAACGATTCCAGACCTCAGGGGAAAAAAGATCGGGTATGTGCCCGGCACCATGCACGAAATTTTGCTCAGAGAAACCCTTGCCCGCAATGGTCTTTTCCCGGGAAAAGATGTCCAGCTGATACGGGTGGATTTTTTTGACATGGGTCTTGCGCTTGCAAAGGGCGGAATTGATGCCTTTGTTTCAGGTGAACCCTTTCCCAGCCTTACCGTGCTCAAAGGATATGGAGAAATTTTATCTTATCCTTATTATGGCGACTCTGTGGGGACAATTAATGCAGGAATGCTGGTCAAACGAAAAACTATTGAACAAAATCCCGAACAGGTTTACCTTCTGGTGAAGGCCCATGCCAGAGCCACCCAATATCTGAAAAACAATCCAGATGAATGGCTCAAAAAAGCGGCCGGGTTTGGAACTCCCATGGAGGTTCTTGAAACAGCAGCACCTAATATGGAGCTGGCCTGGGAAATGGATGAAAATTATATCAAAAAAGCCCGCGCATTAGGAGAACGAATGCAGGCCCTGGGGCTGATTAAAAAACAACCAGATTATATCCGGTTGTTTGATTTGAAATTTATAAATAAAATTAAAAAAGAAGATTTATTGTAAATGATGAAATCCAGGCAATTATCCAGTAAAAAATTATGGTATTATCTGCTGCCCTGGGTGTTGCCATCTGTCTTGATAGGGTTTTGGTTTATTGCCGGCCATGCTCAATTGGTTCCACCATATCTGCTGCCACCACCAACCGAAATCATTGCCACGGGCCAGGAGTATATTTTCGGCGAATCCGGGCAGGCGCCTTTTTCCGGTCGGTTTGCCCAGGATGCTATGGTCAGTTGTGTGAGGGTAATGGCTGGATTTTCCATAGCCGTTATTTTCGGACTTCCCTTGGGGATTATTTCCGGTCGAGTCAAGGTGATTCAGCAATTGTTGGGGACTTCGGTCAATGCATTAAGGGCTGTGCCTGGGATTGCCTGGCTTCCGCTGGCCATGGTATGGTTCGGAATCGGAATGAAAACAACGATTTTTCTGGTAGCCATGGCTGCATTTTTTCCCATATACCTGAATGCGGCCGCTGGCGCTGCTCAGGTGAATTTGCTTTTGCTCCAGGCCGGTGCCATGATGGGGGTAAATCGGATCAGGGGCACTTTTTTTATCCTGCTTCCGGCAGCCATGCCTAATATTATTACCGGACTCAGGCTGGGGTTGGGAATTTCATGGGCTTATCTGGTGCTGGGAGAATTGTCCGGGGTGTCCAACGGCTTGGGTGCCGTTATTATGGATGCCAGAATGCTGGGCCGGATAGATATGATTGTGGTGGGGATTATCCTGATCGCAATTATTGGCCGGGCAAGTGATCTGCTGCTGCAATCTGGTTTAAAAATCTGCTTTAAAAGTGCAGCCAGGATGATATGAAGACAAAAAACACAGATGACAGCCATGCCGGGCAGGAACAGAAAAACACTGCGGCCCTTCACATTGATGGTTTATCCAAGCAGTTTTGTATCAACGGCTCAACCCTGTCAGTTCTCAAAAATATCAGTCTCAAGGCCAGGGACGGAGAATTTATCTGCATCCTGGGCCATAGTGGATGTGGAAAATCAACATTGCTAAAGCTGGTGGCCGGGTTTATTCCTCCAACATCAGGCCGAATTTGCTTGAATGGAAATCCGATAACCAGGCCCGGCCCGGACCGGTGTGTGGTTTTCCAGGAAGATGCTCTTTTCCCCTGGTTGACAGTTGAAGAAAACATTGCATTTGGTTTAAAAACATTCCAGCTTAATAAGGATCAAATCCGGCAACGAGTTGAGCGGCTGATTGATATGGTCGATTTGCAGCTCTTCACAGAGTATCCAACCAGAGAACTTCCACGCCAGATGAACCAGCAGGCGGCGCTTCGCCCGACAG
>CAKZLA010000438.1 GCA_937124525.1 uncultured Desulfobacterium sp. | reverse complement strand
AGTCATGTGGACCATTCAGAGCACTCCGTGGATGTCATTGTCACTGAACAGGGCTTGGTGGACACACGGAACCTCACCCCCCGCCAAGTGGCAGAAGCGGTTATTAAGAAATGCGCCCACCCCGATTACCGGGATCTGTTGTGGGATTACTACAGCCGGGCCGTGCACAAGGTTGGTGGGCATGAACCCCATCTGTTGGGAGAGGCCTTCTCCTTTCACCAGCGCTTCATGGAAAAAGGAGATATGAAAATATGAAAATGAAGGATCAGCCGGACGTGTTGGAATCGTCCGGGTTCTCTTTAATATCTTCATAAGCATCATCTAAAAAGCGGGGGGGGGGAGATGGCAAGGAAACTCAAATCTGTCGGGCCGATGTTGGTGATACGTTGGGGGCACTATTTGATTTTTCAATTGTGCCCCGGCCGGGGGCACAATTTTCCCGACACCTGAAAATTCGGAAAAATACTCATGAAACTTCTTCATATAGTAAAGGTTACGCCGGGAAAATCCCTGGATTCCTGGAAATTCGGACGAGAGGTCTTTTGAAAGTCGTTCAATCACTTTATTACCCCAGGCATTCTCTTGCAGCTTTTGGGTAATGGACTGTCCAAGGTCCCAATAAAAGAGGATAAGCTCACGATTTGCAGCAAGGGCCGCGCGAATCTGAGCCCGGGAAATTTTTTCTTTAATTTCTCTGAGCCAGGAGGTGTAGTTTGAATTATTCTCAATGTTCATCATGGCGTCTCCCCGGCAATGGGTAGAAAAATTAAATCTGCCATGAGTTTGACCACATCGCGGGGGGTGAAGTGTTCTCCAGCCTCTTCATTATTTTCTTCATTGAATCGGCGAATCAGCTCCTCAAAAACAGTTCCAATGCTGTGATTGTCAAGCCCTGGGAGCTTCTCGTTGCCGTCGGCATCAAGAACCGGCTTATGACTTAGGTTAATGCCGGGATTGAGATAGTTTTCGATCAGTGCGCCAAGGATATCAGCATCCACCAGTGTCTGGATCTGGTTACGGAATTTGAACTTGTCCAGAATTTCCTGGACATTGGGTGAGAATCCATCCAGATAAGCCTCAAAATCTGCTTTCAACTGCTGGATACTGGCCCGGTTTTTCAGATCTTTGAGGGTAAAGGGAGAGCTGTTAAAAAATGCTCCGCCGGAAGCCTGACAAAGCGCAGCGTCCTGATTGGCGATTCCCGCCGAATCAAGATGCTTTTTCATATTAAGTACCGCTTCTTTGGTGGGTTCAAGAAGGGCATCAAGGCGACGGATAACTGTCATGGGTAAAATAACGTCTCGGTATTTACCACGGGCATACATATCTCTTAAAACATCATCCGCTATATTCCAGACAAAATTCACCACAATATTTTGTATTACATGATTCATGTTTATTCTTTCTTAATGCTTTTTTAAGGGTAACACTCGATATCAAGCCACATAGCGCTGAGCGTTGGAGCTATTTGGTTAATCTGATTGCCCAAATTGTGATTCAGTGCTCTGGGCCTGCGGCAAACTTACTATCCCTTATACCCATGGGCATTTTGTGTCAATATGGTGTTGAACCTTCACATTTATAAAAATATAAAAAAGAAGCCAAAACAGGCGTAGAGGAATTAAGGCGCCCATTGACGCGGGACAATGTCGTACTAAATTGAATTTTTCAAAAGGCTGGTGTCTGACTTGCATTAACACAGATGGTAATGGATAATCCAGAGAGTGCCAGGCTGTTTTGAGAAGGGGGTGGGGGTAGGTGCCCGGAAGCAGGCTGGATGAAAATACGGGAACATCTGCTGATAAAGAAAAGGCCCCTTTGGGAAAATATCGTTCCCAAAGGAGCCTTTAACTATTGCACCATTTCAAATGGAACGTTAAAAGAAAAATATACAGACGCTCGACAGGGAGGCTTCTCTGTCCCCAGGGATAATTTGGGGGACAGTGCAACCTTCCTATCTGGCCTGCACCTGGATGGAGATCCGGTCTAATTCTGTTTGGTTCCCAATGCCTGTGACTGCAAGGGCATCACTTTTCTGTAAACCATATCAAAGGGCAGGCTTTTACCGTTTATCGTTAAAAGATCCTCTTGAATAGAAATACCGAACAGGGCTTCGTTTTCTTCAAGATAGGGACGGATCAGCTCCCAGTCCGCATCTGACAATTTGGCGAAAACGCCGCCGTTCAAATGCTCATCCACCACCTTGCAGCCTGGGTCCCTCAGATAAATGGCACCGCCGGAAGCAAGGGAGAAGAGGTTGGATCCGGGATAGGGCATGGAAAGATCAATCACCTTTCCGTTATCGTCAAAGGCAATTCCGTTGACAATGACAAAACCGCCGCCGTTTAAAGGATCTCCTGCCATAAAAGATTCTGCCAGATAATCAAGGCAGGTGCCGTTGATTACGACCCTTGGGCTGCCCGTGGCATTGATCAGCGGCCGTCCTGCAGCATTGCCCATGATATATACCTCGCCTCCCTTGGCACCATACATGAAGGTTTGTCCCACATCCCCATGGACCACAAACTTGCCACGGTTCATGATTTGTCCCAACTGGTCCTGGGCATTGCCGTGGACGTGGATCTCCATGCCGTCGATCCCAGAGGCCATGTAGTCCCCTGAGCTGTCATACACATCGAATCGAACATCATCGGTGTCAGGGCCCAACCCGCATCCGGTGAATCTCTGGCCTTTGTAGCCAAAACAAATATACTTTTTCCATCCCATCCGGTAGGCTCGATTGATCATTCTTGAATCGCAATCCTTGCCTTCTGGTTCAAATTCCTTTGCATTCACCACAAGAATTTTTTCGTTTTCCAGGGGAGCCCTTAAATCTTTACTGGTTCCACGGTCGATATAGGCGTACAGACTGTTTTTATCTTCTCCTATTTTTGGAGAGGCTTTAAAAATAGCAGTGAGGCTCTGCCTGATGATCTGGAGGACAGAGCTTCGTTTTTTATTGGCCACGGGAAAAATCATGTCGTTTAAATGGGTCAACAGATTGATGGCCATGGCTTTTTTGTCATCGTTTTTTTGTGCAAGGGCTTCAATGGTCAAGCACACCTGTTGGATCTCCTGGAAATCAAGTTCTGCAAATTCTGAGGTGCAGTATTTTTTAAGACCCGCTAAATCATTTTTTTCAAAAAAAGCCGTTACTTTTTGGGTTTGGTCTGTCTTATCAGACAAAATGTGCGTGTCCACACAGGGGGCAAAATGAACCTGGCCCTCAGGCGTTTGAACTATGTCTCCAAACTTGTTCTGGGTGATGAGCTTTTTTGAACCATCCCCTTTTCCGGAATCCTTGATGGTAAAGGTAAATGCCCCCCCGTCGGTTGAACTTCCACCCCTTGCATTCCAGTATTTGTCGGCAATGGGACAGAATCTGCTGTCTTCTTTGGCAATACTTTCCAGGGTGGCATCAATGGCCTGTTTCTCAGAACAGACAAGACCGATCTGAACCTCGTCCCTTTCCTGGAGGGCAAAAACCTGGGGACGCAGCATGGCCGTGTCTGTGATTCCGATGAGCTGCATGAGATCATTATAGGGGTCGTTTCTGGCAATGATGAAAAACCAGGGCCCATCAGGGGAACCCGTCATATGCTGGGACTGGATATATCGATAAACCTGCTGCTTTTCAGGGGAGAGACAGTCAAAATCATACTCAGTGGTCGGCGCCAGGGCTTCGATAATATATTCCAGGGGATAGTTGAACACCCTGTTGTATAAATCCAGCAACAGAACCGAGGTTTCCGTGTCTGTCAGAAACTGGGGGTGGATATTGTGCTGGTTTAAATACTCACACACGGCATGGTAATTGGCAAAATCACCATTGTGAACCAGGGCTTCATGCATGCCTGAAAAAGGATGGGCTCCTCCTGGATGCCACAGCCTTCCCCGGGTGGGATACCGTTGGTGGGCGATCCAGCCATGGGCCCTGAAATCGTCCAGGCAATAATATTGGGTTGCCTGCTCGGCATAGCCAACCACCTTGAGGATCATCACGTTTCTTGCCTGGGACAGGACAAATGCCTGCTTTTCCCCAAGGGAGGCATAATAGCTTTGGTTCAGGCGGTTGGAATTCTGGAACACAAATTCATCTTCCGCCTTTCTTTTGTCCATTTCGTAAAATTTATTGGCCTGGATGAATTTTTCAAGCACCCCGGGCTTTACCCTTACAAAATACTGCCAGACATCGGGTGGTTTGACCTCAAGACCTATGGAGGTGTAATCATCAATGGTGGGTATTTGTTGGGATTTATACACGTCAAAAAACGGGGTGATGTTGGTGGACTCCACCCTTGGGATGGCATTGTCATCCAGGTACGCCACCTGCAAAAGGTAATGGTCTTCCAGCACATCCCGGGGAACCCCAAGGTCACTGGCACTGAGCCCCACAGCAGCAATGCCGCCGCCTTTACCGTTGCCCCGGTTATGCATCTGAACCGAAGGCTCGTAAATATGTCGCCCTGCAATGGGAATGGAGGCCATGAACCCGGTTACACCACAGCCGCCCTCTTCATCGCACTTGTTCACAGGTGTTTTAATGTTGGGAAGCCGCCCCCTTGAGTCCAATATGTTTTTTATGATTTTATCCGTATTCATATTTGCCATTCTTAGATTCCTCATTATCTCAATGTTTGGACTTCAATTTTGCTTGACAGCCAATGCCGAAAATTGAGTTTTTTATACGAAAATGCAGCACCGGAGTGCCGAGAACAGAGCCCCCGGCGGGCGAGCGGTCCGGCCCATTCGGACCCAAAGGCGATAAGCCCTTTTGCCCTGCCGGGCGTTAAGAAGCGCAGGCTGTTTGAGGACAAACTTGCCCGCAGTTCCTGCGCTTTAGACCGGCAGGGCAAAAGGGCCGCCGACGGTCCGGGCCGCTCGTCCGCCGGGGGCGGCATGATGCCATTTTCATTGTTTGTTGTGCCGGTCATTATAAAACCATTTTGAAACTGGGGGCGGCCTGGTATTGTTTTCTTTCCTCTTCATCCAGATAATCCAGATGTACCATAAGATCTGAACGACCTCGCAGTTCCCGGATACTTTTGAGCCCATAGGATCTTAAAATATCGCACCATTGTTTGCGCCAGGCCATGTACATGTTTACCAGACGCTGTTCCACATAGGCTTCATCAATCATGTATCCAAGTTCCGGGTCAGTGGTGGCGATTCCCCTGGCACAGCCCCGACCGCTTTCACAATTTCCGCACCTGACACATTCAACCGCCACAAGATCGGCCGTGCCTATGACGCATCCATCTGCACCGAGAGCAATGGCCTTTGCAACGTCAAGGCCGTTCCTGATGCCGCCGCTTGCGATGAGGCAGACCTTGTCCCTGGCCCCCTCTTCCACCAGAAATCTGTGAACCTTTGGAATGGCATATTCAATGGGCATGGCAATGTTCTTTTTGGCAATGTCAGGAGCGGCCCCTGTACCGCCGTAACTGCCGTCAATGTGGATAATGTGGGCACCGGCATAATAGGCACCAATGGCCACCATGTCCACATCCGTGGGGGTGGAGACTTTTATGGAACACAGCACATTGTGATTGATCTCCTTCATCCAGTCCACATGCTTTTTATGGTCTTCCACCGAATATACTGAATGGAATGGAAAGGGGGAGAAAAGGGAACTGCCCACCACGGTTTGCCTCATTTTAGCCACGGCTTCCGTGACCTTTTCGCCGAGAAGATGACCGCCAAGCCCGGGTTTTGCCCCCTGGGCATACTTAAATTCCATGACAGGGCAATTTTGAATGGTCTCTTCCCTGACACCAAATAGCCCCGTGGCCACCTGGGTGATGACATGTTCTTTATAGGGGAGAAACTCCGGGGGATACCCCCCTTCGCCCGTACAGGTAAGCGAGTTCATTCTTTTGGCAGCCCGGGCCCGGCCCACAATAACGGATAAGGCCGTGGATCCATAGGACATGCCGCCCCCGTAGCAGGGAATGGAAATGGTTTTTTGGGATCGACCATCCCCTGTTTTGTTCAGGTCAATGCTGGTATCAATCTCTTCATCACTGATCTTAATGGCAAGGCCGGGATCGGGTTGAACAAACCGCATCATATCAAACCCGCCGCCGGAGTTGCCAAGATTATACTCAAGATTCACATGGGGTGCGGCCCCTGTCTCTGCCATGGCAAAATGACCCAGGAGCATTTCAGGGGGCCAACGGTAATCCCCCATGGTGTCAAGAAGGGGATTTTCCTTTAGAACCAGGGCGTCTTCCGGGCAGTGTTCAATGCAGTAATGGTCTGTTTTTTTGCAGTCAAACCCGATGCATTTATGTTCGATGGGCCGGAATGGAGACGCATGATGTTTGGGCTTGATGTGAACCCCATGGGGACAGAGCTCGGCACATTTCCCGCAGGAAATGCAGTTTGAATTTCGTTTAATGATATATTTACCAATAGTGTTGCGAAACCGGGAAGGCATTTCGCAGGTTTCAGGCAATTGATTTTTTGTCCGGTTCATAAATTATCCTAAGTCCCATAAATTATCCCATGTCTATCCCACGTCTATAGACACCTTGCGCTCACCAAAAATCGGTGCAAAGCTTTCCCGTTCAAGATCCTCAAACCACATGGAACGTCCCACTTCACCCCTCAGTCGTCTGATTTCCCTCAACCCCATGGCACCAAGCATTTCAAGCATCTGGTTCCGCCAGGCTCCCATGAGATTTGTGATCCGGTTGCTGCCATAATCAGGATCAATGGTCTCCAGTGAGACCGGACAGGGCAGATCTTTTTTACATCGGTCGCACAATCGGCATTCCATGGCAATGAGCAGGGGCAGATCAATGGAAACCCCGTCGGCACCGCAAATGATGGTCTTGTTCACATGCTCGGCCATGCTGATGCCGCCTGTGGCTATAATGTTGACCTGCTGACGCATGCCCGCATGGATCAATGCCAGATGGATATCCCTTAGC
>CAKZLA010000437.1 GCA_937124525.1 uncultured Desulfobacterium sp. | reverse complement strand
CCTTGAAGCGTGAAAATCGTCCGTGTTTTTTAAAATGGGGATCTGTTTTTTCAAACAAACTTTTTAATGGATTCATGACATCATCCGATCCCTGTAACAGGTCTGTGCGGCCAGGTCCATGATGGCGGCCAGGTCAATTTTTGATGGACACACAAAGGTGCAAAGGCCGCACCCGGTGCAGTCCAGCAGCCCCAGTTCCAGGACCTCTTCCATCTCCCCTGCCCCCATGGCCTTCATGATAAACTGGGGAAGTAGGTCCACTGGGCATTTTTTATCGCACCACCCGCAATTGATGCAGGCCCGCTCCTCTCCATGGAGGGTGGCATCTATATTAAGGGAGGCTGATCCCAGGCTGGACACAAAAGTTCTTGATTCCGAGAGCAAATTCTTACCCGGCCATGCAAATCCGAAAAAGGCTTCTTTATCCCTGGCATCCAACACAATTGCCGATGAAACTCCGGTATCCATGTGGGCATCCTGGTGGGTTAAAGTACCAGTAAAAAGCCCCCCGGAGACCACGCCTGTGCCCTCTTTGATATCCCCCAAAAGGTGTTTTAACGGACTGCCCATGCGGGCGTGATAATGGGCTGGCAGTCTTGCTGGAGTGCCGCCCACTGCATAAAATCGTTTTGTTTGATAGTGGCCCGTGGCAAAAAGGTGCCCCATGGCAATGAGTTCCTGGGGGTCCATGGTACAGCTGGCATTGTCAGCAACATTTTTCTTAATCTGATAAAGGATCACACCAGGATCTCCTGCAGGATATTCATCCTGGGTGACATGGGTGATCTGCTTGGCCAGGCCCATTAGTTTCAATGATGAAAAAAATCTTTGGGGGGTTGCCACAATCACCTTTTCCGCAAGCTTTTCAAGAATGGCAAGCCCATGGAGGAAAGAAGCCTGCTGATCCTTTAAAAAAACAGAGGGTGCCGGAACAAAAGGGTCTCCACAACAAAGGGAGACCACGGCCATGGGAAAAGGGGATTGGGAATCGGGAACATCCATGAAGGGAAACTGACGGATAAAGGGCCAAATACCATGCTTTTTTAATAAATCAATCAGCTCCATTCTTGGCATGGCATCAAGATTTTCCAGGGGAATGGGTGTCATTTTTTTCGCCCCTTGGCTATTTCGATCCAGGCGTATGACGATCTCCTGCACCACCCGTCTGGGGCCCCTTACAATGGCTTCAACGGTTCCAGTACCTGGAGATACAAACTGAACTTGGGGATCACGCTTGTCTTGTAGAAGGGGAGTCCCCACATCCACGCCATCGTTTTCCCGCACCAGGAGTTTTAGTTTCACAAAAGGAGCTGTGACAGGTACCAAGGCCACAGTTTCCGGATTGGCAAGGGATGTCACCGTTGCTTCCGGCACCCCATTGAATTTTGAATGAAAGGTTTTAACTGTTTTTAATCGTTTCATGGGTCCTTCGTCTGGCTATGAAAACCCAAGGGTAATCCCTGGGAAAAACAGAGCTTTAGCACGTTGTCGAATATGCTTGGCCATTGACCGAACAAAGCATCTCATTATGCCGCCAACCGACACCTGCCACTGTTTTTTTTACAGCGATTCGGCAGATATCCAACACCATATACTTTTTTTAAGGAGGTGGTCAAACAATTAGTATAACTCATTAGAGATTATCGGAAATAAGCACTTACCTATTAAACGCCATTCCCACATAAGCGGGTATCCATTATTTTTAGGAGCTTTGGATTCCAAATCCCATGGGAATGATGAAAATTTTTTATTTCCGATAATGTCTAATGATCCAGTTTTGTTGCTTTGTTTACATAACCCGAGCAACAAAACTGGACCATGGAGGAATATTCCCATGATATGCTTTTATCAATTTACTTGGGGATCTGCTTGATCTGCGGGGGGAAAGAAAAGAGCATAACTGCCGATGAAAAGCTATGAGAGTTCATGACTTTGGAGAATATTATTGGCTGGCTTTTTTTGCCTTTTCAATGAGGTCGTACAAGGTGGAAACTTTATCCTGTGGAGGGGCCAGCATGGCTTTTATCTCCTCGGATGAGTAGTTGGTCTCCATGAAGGCCTTGATATCAAAACGCTCATACCAGCAGTCAAAAATTTTAAAACAGGGAGCGCTCTCACCGGCAATGCGGCAATAGGAAAAATCAACATCATGGCCCAGCCGTCTGCAATAGCCTCGTTGTGCGTCAAATTTATTTTCATTCATGGCAAATCAGCATTTCTTTAATTTTTTTTATAAGAGAATGAGCACCGGAGTGCCACAGCAGAGCCCCCGGCGGGGGATGGGGCTGGCCGACCCAAAGGCGATCAGCCCTTTTGCCCTGCCGTGCATTCTGTAACACTCTGTCGAGGTTGCCCTTGTTAAAGTTTGGGAACAGGATTACCCTTGATGCTTCTTTCAAGTGTTTCGTCCAACTCCTCCTGGGAGAGTTCAAGATTGACCAGATCCCCTGCCATGTAGCGACTGTAGCCGTTGAGATCCATGAGACCGTGTCCGCTCAAGTTAAAGATGATGACCTTTTCTTTCCCCTCCTGTTTTGCCTCGTTTGCTTTTCTAATGGTGGCGGCAATGGCGTGGCTGGTTTCCGGGGCCACGATCATCCCCTCTGTTCTGGCAAAAATCATGGCCGCTTCGTAACACTCCAATTGCTTGATAGACATGGGGCTCATCAATCCATGGGCCACGGCCTGGGAGACCAGGGGGGCCATGCCATGATAGCGCAACCCACCAGCATGGATGGGGGCCGGAACAAAATCATGTCCCAGGGAGTGCATGGCGAGCATGGGGGTCATTTTGGCTACATCGCCGTGATCATAGGCAAAGGGGGCCCGGGTCAGGGTGGGACAGGAGGCCGGTTCCACAGGAATAATTTCAATGTCCTGTCCGTTTATTTTGTCCTGGGTAAAGGGAAAGGCAAGGCCAGCAAAATTGCTGCCGCCACCGGCACAGCCGATGACGGTATCCACCTTTTTAATGCCTGCTATTTTGAGCTGTTTCTGGGCCTCAAGGCCGATGATGGTCTGGTGAAGCATCACATGGTTCATGACACTGCCAAGGGAATAACGGGTCTGGCCAGTGCTATCGGTCACTGCGGCCTCCACCGCCTCACTGATGGCCATGCCAAGGCTTCCCGGGGTATCAGGTATTCTGGCCAGAATCTCCCGGCCGGCATTGGTTTCCATGGAAGGGCTGGCAATGCAGGTGCCCCCCCAGGTCTCCATCATGGCCTTTCTAAAGGGCTTCTGATCAAAACTGATTCTCACCATGAACACCTTGCACTCCATGCCCAAAAGTGCACAGGCATGGGAAAGGGCGCTTCCCCACTGCCCTGCCCCGGTTTCGGTGGTGAGTTTCTTGATGCCAAATTCTTTATTATACCAGGCCTGGGCCACGGCGGTGTTGGGTTTATGGCTGCCCGCCGGGGAGACACTTTCATCTTTATAAAATATTTTAGCCGGGGTTCCCAGATATTTTTCAAGATGAACGGCCCGGCGCAGGGGAGAGGGACGCCACCGATACAAAAGATCTAAAACGCCTTCGGGGATATCAATCCAGCGTTCCTGACTAACCTCCTGCTCAATGAGGTTCATGGGAAAAACAGGTGCCAGCATATCCGGGCTGATGGGGTTTCCGTCGGGACCCAGGGGGGGGTTGGGAGTTCCGGGGAGATCTGCTGCAATGTTGTACCATTGTCTGGGGATGTCTGTTTCATCCAGGAATATTTTTACGGCCACGCTGCTCTCCTTTAAATAAAAAAATTATCTATACATTCTGCGTTTCTTTTGGTAGAAACAAAATCTCAGTTTTCAGTTTTTTTGTCAAATGATTTTTACTTTTGAAGGTAACCCTGGGGCACTTGGGGACTTTGCTTTAATTAATCTACCCATTTCTACAGAAATGACAGAGTATCAACGGACAAGGCGCATTGATATTTGGTAGGCTATTTCCGGACAAATCCCTTAGGCGTGCTCTGGCTTTACGTTCTAAACAGGAGAGCCAGATGAAACGATCTGTTCTATTCATTTTATTGTTGCTATGCGGCATCATCCTTACACCCCCTGGTGCTGCCCGGGCCTATGACCTGCCATCGATGAACCTTGGATTCACAAGTTTTCTGGACGGCGGCCCCCCGGCCGGGCCTGGATTTTATTTTTCCCAATATTTACAGCTATGGAAATCCGATAAATTTACCAATGCCAATGGGGATGATGCCCTGCCCGGCTTTGCCGACGAAGACCTCACCGCATGGATCGGCCTTTCTCAATTTTTATACCAATCCAATCAAACGCTTTTACTGGGGGGGAAATGGGGAATGAATGTGATGATCCCCGAGGTGGGCCTGGATCTGGATTACGGAACAGAGAATACAGCCTTTCCCCAGGATAACGGCAACGGAATCGGCGATATTATTGTAGGGCCATTTCTCCAATGGGATCCCATCATGGGAGCCAAAGGACCTCTGTTCATGCATCGAATTGAGCTGCAAATGATTTTTCCCACAGGTAAATATGACGAAAACAAAGAACTCAATCCTGGCAGTAATTTCTTTTCCTTTAATCCGTACTGGGCCTTTACCGCCTTTTTGAGTCCCAAACTCACCGCCAGTGGCCGCCTTCACTATCTGTGGAATGGGAAAAACGATGATCCCGGCAGACAATACCAGGCCATGGGGGCCGATGATACCCAGGCCGGGCAGGCCTTCCATGCCAACTTCACCATGGCATATGAAATTCTCCCCCACCGGCTCAGGCTGGGAATTAATGGCTATTACCTGAAACAGATCACAGAAACCCAAATGGACGGCAAGGATGTCACCGACAGCAAAGAACAGGTCTTTGCCATAGGGCCGGGTATGGTCTACCATTTTTCCCAGGATGACCACCTGTTTTTTAATACCTATTTTGAAACCGACGCCGAAAACCGCCCCGAGGGAAACCGTTTTAATGTTCGATGGGTTCACCACTTTTAAATTTTAATCGAAAAGTTCCCTTCCAAATCTGTGATTCAGGGGAGGAACATTCACCGGCTTTTGTTTTTCTCCCATGCCCCCATGGGAGAAAAACCTATCCAAGGACCTTGAATTCGTGAAACCCGGTTTTCATGAGCCGTGCTACCTGGATCTCATCCACCGGGCGAGAGTAAAAAAAACCTTGAATATAATCGCATTTCAACCCCCGGAGCGCCTCAAGCTGCTCAAATCGTTCAATTCCTTCTGCAATGACTTCAAGTTTCAGATTATGGGCCAGGGCAATAATGGCCTTTGCAATGGCCAGGTTTTCATGATCCTTATTAATTTCGTCCACAAACCGTTTATCCATTTTTAAATAATCCAAAGGGAACCGTCGTAAGTAAGCCAAAGAGGAATATCCGGTTCCAAAATCGTCTATGGCAATGCGAATACCAGTTTTTTTAAGCCGATTGAGTTGACCGATCACCGATTCCGGTTTTTCCATCACAGCACTTTCCGTCAATTCTGCGATTAAAAAATGTGGCGACAGATCAACGATTTCAAGGGCATTGCGCAGAATTTGCTCCAGATCATTGTGCATGAACTGCCGGGATGAAATATTAACGCTCATGCTCAAATGAGCACCATCAGGTATTGTTGTGTGCCATATTTTCAGCTGACGGCATGCCTGTTGGATTACCCATTGCCCAATGGGAATGATCAATCCAGTGTCTTCGGCCAGGGGAATAAATGCATCTGGAGAAATTAGACCCCTTTGGGGATGATTCCAGCGCAAAAGCGCCTCAAAGCCTCTTATTTTTTCCGTTTTTGCACACACCTGGGGTTGATAATAGAGAACCAGTTCATTGCGATCCACCACCTCTCTCAGGTCATTTTCAAGTTGCAGGGCATCGTGGGTTATTTTGTGGAGCTTTCTGCTGAACACCTTGCATCTGGATTTTCCCATGACTTTGGCACGGTACATGGCAATATCGGCATCCCTTAAAATATCTTCTGATTTGTTATAAAGGGCAGTATTGATCACAATACCAATACTGGAGCTGATGGACACATCATTGCCATTGATATTAAAAACCGCTGCCGCCTGCTCCTTCATTCGCTTGGCAATGTACATAATTTCCTTTGAATCACCGATATCTTCCAGGAGAACGGCAAATTCATCACCACCAATGCGGGCAACGGTGTCCATGGAACGGACACAGGTGAGAAAGCGCTGGGCTGTTTTTTCCAGAAGTATGTCTCCGGCAGAATGACCCAATGTGTCATTGACCCATTTAAATCGATCCAGATCAATCATGAATACAGCAAAGTGAAAATTGGGTTTACGCCTCTGCCGGGCCACAGCCTGGCCCAGGCGCTCCATGAAAAGAATTCTGTTGGGAACCCCTGTGAGACTGTCATAAAAGGCCTTGCGATAGAGCTGATCCTCCAGTTCTTTTCTCAGGGTAATATCCTGATAGACGAAAAAAAGTCCTTCAACCCTCCCGTTGATCAATATGGGAAACCCCAGAAGTGACACAGGGATGGTCCTGCCTTTACGATGTTTTCTCCTGGTCTCCTTGTGGACGGTATTACCGGAAAGAATGGTTTGGCGAATGCTTGTCATTTCCAGAAGCAGGTCATCTGGAACAATGATACGGTAGTTCTCTTGATGGGAAATTTCATGGGCCAAATATCCGAAAAGAAGCTCAAAACCCCTGTTAACCCGAATAATATTTCCATGGATATCCGTGGAAATAACTGCCTGGGGGGACCCATCAAACAACTGTTGAAAATAGGCTTTCTGCCTTGATATCTCTTCTTCTTTCTGCCTGGGAACGGTGATATCTCTAAAAATACCCACATGAAAGGACTCATCTCCCACAACGGCCCGGGTCACCACGGCATCCATGGGAAATGTCTCTCCATTCTGTTTTTTCCCCGTGATCTCCATACGACATCCTGAAAGAAGAGTTTTCATCAAAGAAGTCATGTCTCCATGGTTTTTTCGGCCGGTATCCGCCGAATTATTGCTTTCTTTGCTCTCGTTGTTCAATGAATTTTCTCCACCATCTCTGAAACACCTTGAATCGGTGTCAATGAGATGGTTCATACGCAATCTGGAAAACACCTCATTGGTGCCATCGTACCCAAACATGGCACACCCGCTTGGATTCATGCTCATCACCCTGAAATCATCCCCGGCAAAGGTGATAATCGCAGCCTTTGCCCCGGAAACAATGGCTTCGGTACCGGCAATGGCATTCTGAAGGGCTGCCATCACCTTATTATATCTTGCGGCAATGACACCTGTATCGGTAAAGGGATCCACCGGTACCCGAAGTGAAAGATCTCCGGTCTCCTCCTGGAGCTGCATGATTCTAAAAAAGTCAGCTGTTTCGGTCTTTGCCCCATGCTCGGAGATATTCAAACCGATTTCCTCACTGTGGGATGAAACCCGCAGCGGCATTATCCGGTCAATCCTGCGAATAATAAACAAAGGGATCACAAAGGACAGCACAAAGGCCGCGGCAATGCCTTCCACCTGCACCACTAACTGGGAGTAAAAATCCAGACCTGTATGGAGAATCGAAGGTTTTCCCAAAAGGGCAACGGCAAGGGTTCCCCAGATACCACACCCCAGGTGCACGGGAACGGCACCAACGGCATCATCAATACCATAATAAAGCAGAACCTCTTCCACCAAAAGACAGACACCACCGGCAACAGCACCTATTAGAATGGCTTGGGGAATGCTCACGCAATGACAGCATGCCGTCACTGCCACAAGACCTCCGAGGGACCCGTTGATAAGATAAGATGTTTTTGCAACACGATTATAAAGAAAACCTGCAAACAGTGCAAATACAGCCCCTGAAGCCCCTGCCATAACTGTGTTGACGATAATTCCCGGTACACTCTGATCAATGGCCAAAGTACTTCCTCCGTTAAAGCCGATCCAGCCGATCCACAGTAAAAGAGTGCCCAGCACAGAGAGAGGCAGATTGCTGCCGTGGATCTCCACGGGTTTTCCATCCCCATCAAATCTTCCCTTCCGGGGTCCCACCACAAGAAGAGTGGCCAATGCCACCCATCCGCCCACACTGTGAACCACGGTGGAACCGGCAAAGTCAATGAATCCAGAGGCACCAAGCCATCCGCCAGGATTTCCTGAATCAATCCCATTCCATGCCCAATGGCCAAAAATAGGATAAATAAAAACAGACAGCAGCAGCACAATAATTAGATAGGAGGAAAAGCGCATGCGTTCCGCCACTGCACCGGAAAAAATGGTGGTGGCAGTACCACAGAACATGGTCTGGAAAAGAAAAAAAGAGGAAAGCTGAAAATCATCGCCAAAATCAGCCATAAATCCTGAAATTCCGATGATTCCAGACTGGGAAGCCCCAAACATCAAACCAAACCCCAGGAGCCAGAATCCCATGACGGAAAAAACAAAATCCGCAAGATTCTTGATGGCCACATTGATGCTGTTTTTGGATCGGGTCAAACCCGATTCAAGGCACATAAATCCCGGTTGCATTAAAAAAACAAGGACTGATGAAACAATCACCCATAAATTATCCAGAACAGAACTGCCCATGATCATCAAATTCCTTTTTTTTGTGGGATTCATTAAACCAACGTTTGTATGAAATATTTCACAAACCACCACCATTATTGCTTTTTAATAAAGCAATGAATGTACCACAACCTCAATGATTCAGTTTTGCAGGCCCATTCTGGGAGGGTGGGGGGCATACTTTTGTATTGACACCTGAATCTTTCGACACGCGATGATCCAATTTTTTTATCCTGACAGTGCCTGGGATGGTAAGTATTTATAGACTCCACCACCGACTTTTGGCATTAATAAATTCAGCGAGTTATAAAAATCAGCAAATTTAAAATTATTGGGTACAATTTTTCTAAGCCCAATCAAATAAAGACATTATTGCATTGTTAGCACCATACAAATTACATTTATGTTGATCAATAAAAAACACAAATATAAACGAATAATAGCAAAATGGGAGGGTAGTTTTATTATCATGAACGCCCTAACACTCGATGTTCAAATTTTTGTGAGACTATATTTGTACTTGACATTATTCATTTTAAAAATCGTGCCACAAAGATGTTCGTTTTTTCCATCCCTCATTCTGAATCAGAATATGAATATCTTGTTTCCATGCTGGATCATTTGATAGATGAGGTGGGTGAATATGAAAATCACCCGTTATCCTCCTTGATGGAAACCCTTGGTAACTTGATAGAAACCTATGAAAATAAAAATATTCCGCATGTACATGGCTCTCCTGTGGAATTATTGCTTTATTTGATGAACGAACACAATTTAAAACAATCTGAACTTCCGGAAATTGGAAGTCAGGGTGTCGTGTCTGAAGTATTAAAAATCAAAAGGGCTTTAAATATCAGTCAAATCAAAAAACTAAGTGATAAATTCAATGTCTCACCCCTTGTATTCCTTCAGGAACAATGACAACCGAACCTCCGGGTTTTATCTATCAAAGAAATCATCTTCGTCGAAATCGTCCTCCTCTGATTTATCGCCGGGGATTATGGGGGGCTTTCATGGCTGACGTTAACAGGCGGTGAAGGAAATTAGAATCAAGCTCCTAACAGCCTGTGGAAGAGAAGTTCCCGGGAAACGGGATCGGGCAAGGGAAACGATTTCATGGATAATTCAATTTTCGAGATTAAGCGTAGCTGAACGGGGCCAGTCTTGTTTTATTGGGAAGACCACCCATAAGCCAAGCCTGACCCCAATTGCGATTACCATTTGTCCCGCAATGCCCTCAATGCACTGAATTCTTCAAGGGTCTGGGCCTGGAGAAAGGGATTGATTTCCCGTTCAAGGCCCATGGTGGTATTTTTACCGGCCCAGTCTTCAAATTGAGACATGAACACACTTGCCTTTTCAACCCCATTGGCCATGGCAAATCCCAGGTTGGTCTCCATGTAATCATGGCCGGGATAAAGGATGCAATCATCGGGAAGCAGATCGTTAAAGGTCTGGATGGTTTGGAACAATGTTGCCACATCCCCACCGTTTTTGCAGTTTCCCACCCCAAAGTTAAACAGCACATCCCCGGAGATAATACCGGTGAGGACGCCCCGTTCCCACAGCAGAAACACAAGATGATCCATGGTGTGTCCGTTGGCGGCTTTCACCTCAATGGTAGTGTGAATATCCAGGGGGATAAGAGTTTTTTCCAGAAGCGTCTTCCGGGACAGGATGGGGGCACCCGAAAGCCTTGCCAGCTCGTCATTGCCCCGGGTATGATCCGGGTGCGTATGGGTGTTGATAATCCCCTCAATGGTTATGGACTGTCCATCCAGTTGATCATAGACATCTTTCCCGTCCCAGGGGTCCACGCACCAGGCCTTTTTATTCTGTCCCACCACTGCATAGGAATAATTAGCCCAACCATCCCGGGACAGCATCTGAACTATCTTCATTATCTCCTCCCATAATACGATTAATTTCAAAACTGCGGTTGATTTTTGCATAGAAACCATCATAATGCAAATTTAGTCCCCATGGTCTGTTGAAGCCTGTCCGTGGCCGTTCCATCGATTATGATAATTTATGACTCTGGAGAGATTATTGAAGCAGATTTTAACACTCATATGTTTTATACTGCTATGCTTGGGAGCATCCCCTTATCCTGTAACTACAGGGGATACCCAGGAAGAAAAAGCCCCACAGCACCCAAGCCAGATAAGCCCCGCCCGCCCCGTCCTGCGCATGGGACTCCATGTATCAAAATTTAACACCCTGGATCCCCACAAGGCCGCCTCCACCAGTGATAGAATCCTGGCGGACATGGTGTACAACGGGCTCATTCGTTTTAAGCCCGGCAACTCCCGGCAGATGGAACCGGACCTGGCCGTTGAAATCCCAGAGCCCGTCATGGTGCGGGGGAAACAGACCTGGACCTTCAAATTAAAAAAAGACATTTTTTTCCAGGGATTCCCCGGAGAAACATCAGATAAATTAACGGCCCTGGATGTATGTAAATCCTTTATCAAGGCGGCTGATCCCCAACGATCGGCCTATGCCGGGGGGTATGAGGGCATTTCCGTGGTGGTCACCGGACCTCATACCCTTAGGTTCACCGTGGACCCGCCCCAGTCTCCCCTGCTCTTTCTTCCCAAGGTGGCCAATTATGCCGGGGGATTCATTGTCAAGGAGACCGTTGATGAAAGGGGCATGCTCCGCCTTAAGGGCACCGGCCCCTTCTACTTTATAAATCCCCCCGATGACCACCATCTTTTTCTTCATGCCCATGATGATTATTTCCGTGGGAAACCCCTTCTGGGCGGCGTGGACATTTATTTTTTACCCGATGCAGATCAACGTTTGTCAGCCATTGTGGACAATAAAATGCACGTCATTGTGGGAGAGACCGACGCCAGATGGCTGCAACGGATCAAAGATAAAAAGGATCTCAGGCTGGACAGTTTCGGGGTGTCGGAAACTGTCAACATCCACTTTAACACCTCAAGCTCCCCTTTTTCCGACATACGGGTGAGAAAGGCCGTGGCCTATGCCGTGGATCGCAACCAGTTCCTGGCCCCTTTTGGCCCGGGACTGGTTTATTCTGTTTTTTCCCCTGTTCCCCCTTATATGCCCGGTGGATTAAGGGAACAAGAAATAAAGGCCTTGGGCCTGGACTATGACACAAACCTCAACAGGGCAAAACAATTGATGGACGAGGCAGGATTAAAACATGGATTTAATATTGATGTGGTGGTATCCGAGGTGGGCTCTTTTTCCAACAACTATCACACCCTCCAGGCCCAGCTGTCCGCCATCAATATCACCATGACCCTGCACTTGGTGGACCATGCCACCATGCACCGCCTCATCCGCCAGGATTTTAATCCCATTGTGATTTACGAAGCATTTCGGCCCAACACCGACGAATTTTTAAGCCGTTTTTTTCACTCCAGCGCCACCATATCGTCGGGGAAAAGCCCGGCCACCAACTTCAGCCATTACAAAGGCATTGATCAACTGATTGAAACGGCCCGGCTGGAGCGGTTCACCTCCCGCCAAATCAAGCTGTGGGAATATGCCCAGATAAAGCTTTTAGAAGATATGGTGGTCTATCCCCTTCACCACAAAAATCAAATTTATGTCCGCTGGGACACCGTGGACTATGGCCACCCCATTATTTCCACCATGGCCCTTTACCCCCAGTTCACCGAGCAAACAAGTATTCAACGCCACAGGAACAGCCTGCAATGAAAATCCATCACAAACTACTGGGGGTCACCCTGCCCATTGCTCTGGTTGCCCTTCTCATGGGGTCCTATGTCACCTTTCATCTTTCCCGGCAGGCTTTGCACCAAATTGCCCAGCGCTGGCTGGAAACCCGTCTGGATGAGGCCGTCAATGTTGTTCACCAGCAGGAAACCTTCCTGAGAATGTACGGCATCACCAACATCCATGCAGGGACCCACAAGGCACAATACGATGCCATGCAGGGGCTTGCCACCATTCAAATCGGGGAGCATGGCTACGTTTACATCCTTGATGTAAAGGGTAATATCCTGTTCCATCCCAGTCCGGAACTCATTGGCACCCTCATGGGTCAGACGTCGTGGTTTTCCCTTGTTCAACAACAAAAAAAAGGTGAACTTAACTATACTTGGCAAGGGGAAAAACATCTGGGAAAATTTGACTATTTTGAACCCTGGGGGTGGTTTATCGTGGCAACGGACCCCTACAACGAAATCTATGGGTCACTGAATAAAACAAGGGATTATCTCCTGGGCATGGCCCTGTGGGGGTCCATACTCATCTCGTTCTTCATTGTTGTGATGACACGAAAAATTTTTAACCCCCTCCAGCTGCTTGTAAAGGGTGCGGAAATGGTAAAACAAGGCGAGCTGGACATTCAAATTCCCATAAAAAGCACCGATGAAATGGGCAATCTCTCCCGGGTATTCAATGCCATGGCCCAGGAGATGAAAAAAAACCTGGAAACCCTTCAAACATCGGAACAGCAACTCCATTATCTCAATTCACAACTGCTGACGGCCCAGGAGGATGAACGAAAAAGAATATCCACAGAACTCCACGACGAGGTGGGGCAATCCCTCACCGTTATGAAGCTTAAAATGATCATGGTGGAAGAAGGGCTTACTTCCAAAGATCATGCCGCAAAACAAGAATGTGAAGAAATGGTGCAGTACATAGACATGACCATTGAAAATGTCCGACGACTGTGCCGGGATTTAACCCCCACGGTGATCGCCGATCTGGGTCTGGCGGCAGCGTTGATGTGGCTCATTGAAAACATGGAACATCATTTTGACATTGCAGCAG
>CAKZLA010000436.1 GCA_937124525.1 uncultured Desulfobacterium sp. | reverse complement strand
GGAGGTGATGAAAACTATATTCCAAGTTGTTATATTTGTTGTAATAACAATGAGGTATATATATACCTCTTCAACTGGCAGGAAGAGGAGCAGAAAATGCAGCTAGGAGGCTTTATAGATGGGGAATTTTTGTTTGATGCTCGATTGAACAAAACCTTGAAGGGGTCGGACGGAATTATTTCAGCTACCCTCTATCAACACTTTTCGATATGCTTAAAATATGTTGGACATCGTTGCTTTGAAGAATTGAGATATCAATTGAGAGTGATGAATATTGATACTGACATTATGATTGAATCAATTGTTGGCAAAAACTATCAATATAAAGGTGAAGCTGTCGAAATTCCTCTAGAGAGTCATGCAAAATGTCCAATACGTTTCAACCGGCTTACAGCTTTGGGTATGTTGCGAGGTTCTTGTTACGGGCTCGTTAATGAAATGCAAATCCTCGGAATTCCATTCAATTTCCCTCCAGATCACTGCGCAATAAAATTGAGCACCAGCGATTCTCCTAGTCGAGTGCGACTGGACATTAGGAGAAAGCTGAAGTCTCTATATCTTTTACATTGCTGTGAAATGCCTGTCAAAGGATATTTGAACAGTTATCTGTTCAAATATCAAGATAAAATAGAAGAAGTAAAAATTATTGTAGGGGATCATATTGGGAATAGTCAAGTTGAATATTCTCAGCCATGGAGTGGTAATAATGGCAGGATAGCCTGGCATAATCCACAAGACGATGCCTGTCTCTACATGATGGAATGGCAGAACCCATATCCAAACAAAGAGATTAGTGAACTGGAAATAACCTGGCCGGAACAGCCTGCCAATGTTTATATAGTTGGCTTGACTGGAATATGTCAGGATGAAAAATAATTCTACCTTGCATATCACAAGGCAACTGCTACTGGAGGTGGGCTACAACGTCAATGTAGCCCCTTTGCAGAGGTGAAAATCCACTGCAAGGCTTTGTTTCTGACCTGACAGGATAAAATACGATAGGCAAAGTCGTTTAAGAAGGATGTTTTTCACGGTTCACAAATAGGAGGCAAGGGGCCCAGTAGGCAAGGGGCGTCCATTAAGGTTCCTGTCACGTTTAAATATAGAGATTTTATCCTAATTTTCTGATATTAGGTTCCTAAAAGTTTGATTGTCAGGAATAATGCCCACGAATACGCCCTGTCTACCTTCCGCGACTCTTACTTCTTTTCAGTGATTCAAGGAAAAAATCCCGCTCAGTCATCCATCTGGATCTGGATATTCCGATTTAACAATCGCAACCGGAACTCCTTAACCGCTTTTGCGGTCCCGGAAATACATTAGTCTGCCGTTTCGTGTTCAAATGAGATAATTTCAGACTCAAGGACTGCCTGATGGCGTCAACCCTGCGTGACTCACGATCCGGGCGGAAACATAGATCAGTATCGTAAAGAGGAAGCGGCGGCTTCCAATCAGACCCGAGGATTGAAATCAACCCCAACAATGGTTCCCCGCCGCTTCCATAAAGTTACCCGAATGCTCTTTTAATATCAAAAGGTTCATTGTTTTTGAGCATAAAATATATTGCTTTAGACAATTTTGCCGCAGTCGCCTTGGTTGCCAGAGTGTTGTTTTTCTTGGCCAGTTTCCGTTGATGAAAACGTTGCACTTCCGGATAGTGCCGACTGGCGTGATGCGCTGCTTCGACCAATGCCCAGGATAAATATTTGTTCCCGTTTTTACGGTTGTTTTCCCCTTTCTTTTTGCCGTTTGAAAAGCGCTCGGCATTTGCACAGCGACAATAACTGGTTAAATTTCCCGCCTGTTTGAAGCGGCTGATATCCCCCACTTCCAACATGATGGTCAGTCCAAGTATCTTCCCCACGCCGGGAACTTCCAGAAGCCCCTTGTAATCATCTCTGAGTTTAATTTTCGCTTCAACATACATCTCCAACTGCTTGATCTTTTCCGACAGTAGCCGGACCGTCGACATGCTTAAACTTATCGTCATGTATAAATCTTCGTCATCAGCAACCAGGCTGCGCATCTCATCATTGCTCATCTTCAACATGCAGTTGGTCGACGGAGCTTTGCCCAGATGACGGACCAGGGCCGATTTCACGCTAAGAATATGAGAGGTCCTTTGTTGGACAAAACGACTCCTTCGACGCAACATATCACGTATCGACCGTTGCTTGGAGGGATAAATATAACCGGTCGGCAATATCCCAAGACGCAACTGTTCCGCCAGCCAGAATGCGTCGGTTTTGTCGTCGGTGTGCTTCAACCCGCTGTACTGCTGAATGGCGTGAGGATTGGCGAGCTTAACTTCATAACCGTTATCCATCAATCCATCAACTAGCCAGTACCAGTTGTAGGTCGACTCCACCGCGATGGATTTCAAATGATCAGAATACGGAGACAATATTTTCAATAGCAACTCCAGATCATTGCGAATTCGCTTCTGGTAAAGACGTTTTCCAGCATTATCGATGATTCCGACGTACAAATTACTTGAATGTAAGTCGATCCCGCAGTAAATTGGTTCTTGCATATAAGGTTCCTTTCGTTGATTTTTTCACTAACGGTAATATACACCGTCAATGTTGGAACCTTATATGTATATCAGACCCTCGCCAATGCTCCGACCCCAAATGGGGTCATACCCGAATGGCACTAAGTTAAGACCAATAAATAGAGCCTTTCAAGTTCAAATTGCCTTGTTTTAGTTCTTTAATATTTGTACTAAAGTTCAATGCCAATATGCATTTTTTTATCAATTATATAATACCATTAAAATCTTGATTTTTGTACTTAATCAGATGCATGAAAAAGAGTTTCCAAAGCTATGATAATCTCTACCATTTTCCAATACGTAAAACTTTACGAGCAAAACAAATTTCAAGCTCAAAAACAGAACATTGTTAATTATTTAAGACCCTTAACTTAGCGCCATTCGGGTCAGACCCTCGCTTACAATACCCTCGCTTACAACCCTCGCTTACACCAGACCCTCGCTCAACAATTCCGTCATTTCTGTGAATCGTATTTTTAGACATCACGGGAACTCGCTAGTTACCTACAGGGGACTGCATCAGGAGTCATAAACGTAATCAATTCAATTGATTTTTTATTTTTTTTAAATTTAAAATGTAAAGAGTATTCGTTAAAATCATAACGTATCCAATAAGGAACTGTTCCCCAGAAAGTAGACTTACCTCCTCCTCCATGAATGCTGGGTTGCCCTAATATGTCAATAACGCCTTTTTCAGTCATATCAAATTCTATTTTGAAAGGTATTTTCCCTGAAAACTGGTCAAAGTTGTCTTTCCCTTTTGAAAAAAGATGTATTGTTACTAGTCTATGTTCCTTATCGAAGAAAAAAGATATCCCATAGTTATGAAATTCAATAAAGTAGCCTCCCTCGTCCTTATTTATATTGTCATTGATGATTATCTCCTCATTAAAACATTCTAAATAAGACGAAATTGAAGCATCATCATATTTTTTCCCCAGCAGAGATATGAGATCATGTTGATTTTGTATATTCATTTTATTCTTGATCCTTTTTTAGTAGCTGTTTTATTTCTGCATAGTCTCGCTTATATGCTTTTTTCTGATTTAAAGCATCATTCTTAATTTTTGTTTGTGTATTGCGCCCTGCATAAGTATTTGTTTTTTTGTGGATAGAATTCTTTATCGCGATGGCTTTGCTTTGACTCCTTAACGCTTTTATCTCTGCGCTCGTTAATTTATATCCCGCTTCCAATTCTGCAGCTTTAACTTGAGATGCAAAAGATGGCATTTCATGAATATCCAAATTATCGCCTATTACTGACCTACTCTGTAAATCTCCATAATAACCAAATTCACCATTTTCAACTGGTCCAATATTTTCTACCTTCAATTTACTGACAGCGGTAATATTCTTATTCAGAAAGCTGTTCGGCTTTTGAGCGCCTTTAAACAATCCATAACCAGCCAACTGAAATAATCCAGTTCCCCCTACCTCTGCGGAAAATTCATCGTCCGAAATATCTCCTTGAGCATAATCCAAGCAAGCTTTAGCCTGACCGTAAATTCCCATAGTTACAGTATTGGCACTAGAGTCCAATACGTAATCAAAGGCAGCCACTTTTTTCTGAGTCAGTGCCTTATTTGCATTTCCCAGATCACCTTTATAGATTGCATGCCCGGTCGTGAGTTCTGAACTCATGTTTGCAAAGTCAACAACATTCGCTCCCATCTGGCCTATTCCATGGCCTGCTCTATATAAGGAGTTAACAAACCCCCTTCCTGCTCCGCCGTAAAATGATCCGGCTACGCCAAAGAAGCTAGAGGTAGATGAAT
>CAKZLA010000435.1 GCA_937124525.1 uncultured Desulfobacterium sp. | reverse complement strand
GAGAAACGATAAGCGATGAGCACAAACGTTTAATTACAATAAATCCTGACAGGAAAAGAGACAATAGTATTAAGTGTGTTTTTTGCGAAGCAGATGAAGCGATTTCTGATAAAAGAAGCCGAGTGGCCGATGTTCAAATAGGGGCGCAGATCTGGAGAACTCATTGGGTTCCGGTATATGATTCTGTTATCCTTCATTATGCAATCGATATCACTGAAGAAAAAATGATTGAACAACTAAAACTTAAACATGTTGAGTTGGAGACAGCCGTTCAAACAGCCGGGACCGTTTGTCATGAACTGTCTCAACCATTACAAATAGTCATGAGTGGCATAGAACTATTAAAACTTGATACCCAAGAATTGAAAGTTCCAAGTTTAAAAAATTTGACAAGGATGGAAGAGCAGTGTGCCAGAATGAGTCTGATTATTAAAAATTTATTATCTTTAACAGAAATCAAAAAGAAGAAATATTTATCTTCTGAAATTATTGATGTTCGTTGACATCTGCTGGTTATTTAAAAGCAACATTCCCGCTTTCCCGGAAGCTTGTCATAAAAAAATGCAATCCATCTCCCCATTACATCATTTCCCAGGCCCATTTCACCCCCAAAAATATGGTGACAGCCAGGGCCATGGCACCCCCTGCGTTGAGAAGAAGACTGTTTTTATTTTCCTTTGCAAAGGATTTATCATTGAGCAATGTCATGAAAATACCCACAAAAAGAGGGGTACCCACAAAGGAGAGGGCCAGCATGAGCATCAGAAGATTCATTGGCTTTCCAGGTAAGAAAGCACCGGGCAGGGCAATGAGGCAACCGATGAGGATGATTCGCCGGTATGTTTTGTCCTCCGGCCCGAATTTTTGGTTCATCTGGTCGCCGACCACATAGGCAGCGGCAATAAAGGTGGGCATGATGGTGGAAAAAACAGCACACCAGATCCCCAGGCAGAAAAAACCATAGGCATATTCCCCTAAGAGCGGCTTTATGGCCTCTGCCATCTCAAAAAGACTGTTCACCTTTATGCCAGCAGGATGGAGAACACTTGCCCCGGTGAGGTAAATGGCCGTGCAATAAAGGCCAAATGCTCCGAGAAGGGAAACCGCCGTATCAGCCAGGGCCAGGCTTAAATCTTTTTTTGTCCATCCTCGTTCATGCACGGTGTAGGTCTGCATGGAAAGAATGGTAACGTGGATGGAACCGCCCATGATGGCTGTCATCATTAACACTTCGGTTTGCCCGAAATTGGAGAAATCAGGAATCAAGCCGGTTAATACGGCGGTAAAGTCAGGTTTTGCAATAAACAGGGTGAATATAAAACAGGTCACCAGCAGTGAGACAATAACCTTGCACACAGCCTCAATGATTTTATAGCCTCCATGGGCCACCAGACCATAAAACAGGGCCACAAACAATACTCCCCACAGCGGGCTGTTTATCCCTGTGACAAATTCGGTTATGGAAACCAGAACCTTTAAAAGAACCACATTGCACAGCCAGATGACGATGAGGGCATCAAGGGCAACAAAAAAGGCCAGACCCTTTCCCCATTTGTCCCGGACAATGCCCACGATGCCCTTTCCCCCGATCAGGGCGGTTTTGGCTGCCATGTACTGGCACACAAAGGCAAGCAGGACGCTGAGAAGTATCACCCACAAAAAGCCATATCCATAAGTGCCACCGGCCTTGGCAACGCTGAGGGTGGTTCCGGGACCGGCGGCAACGGCACTGATGATCCAGGCCGGTCCGAAGGAGAGAACGATTTTTTTAAATCGGGGAAGGGAGTTGATATTTTCCATTTTATTATTTTCCATCCTTGTTGAATTCATTATCTGCAGGGCTTAAAAGGGGAAATTCGGCTTTGAGTCGGATGTTAATGGTTTTTGCGTTAAGAGTATAAAGGGAGTCCATAAAATGGGAAAGAAAGGTGCCCGGCCCTGATGCCTTTTCTGCGGCAAGTTCTCCTGCAATGCCTGCTGTGGCGCAGGCTGTGGTGGCTGCTTCAAAAGGGTCCTGGCTCACCGCATAAAAAGCGGCGGTGATTGCCGACAGAATGCATCCTGTGCCTGTGACAAGGTTCATGAGATCGGAGCCGTTTTTTAAAATTAATGTTTGGTTTTTGCCCAGGATCATGTCCTCTTTCCCACTGATTAAAAGACAGGAAGCCATGGTTGAAAAGGTTTTAATTCCCTTTGAACTGATGGCTTGATTCTGGGTTGATCCAGAGTCTTCACCGGCCCGGCCATGGGTTATGAGAATTTTTTTTGCTTCTGCCGGGGAGATGGTCGTATCCACCCCCCTGGTGGATGAATTTTTATCCGTAAGGGAGCAGATCTCAGAGGCATTACCCCGGATGATTTTGTGGGGAGCCAGGGCGGATAACCTTCTGGCGATTTCTGTTCTATGGGGGCCGGCACCAGATCCCACAGGATCAAGAACAGTGGGTTTTCCCGATTCTTCAGCCAGTTTCATGAGGGTCGCCATGGATTCAACCCTTTCCCGGGTGGGGGTGCCCATATTCACGCACAGCCCGTCTGAAATCCTGGACATATATTCAAGGTCTTCTTTGGCCCAGGACATGGTGGGGGCAGCTCCCAGGGCCAGCAGGGCATTGGCTGTCTGGTTCATGACCACAAAGTTGGTTACCACATGGATCAGGGGCCGCTGTTCCCTGATTTTTTGGCATAGTTCATGAGTTCGTGCGGCCAGGTCTTTTTGTTTATCCATTTTTCCCCTTATTATTGAGAGCCCAACCGTGTATCCCAATCCATGGATGGGGTTGCCGATGGGGCAGACAAAACCGGGGGAAATATCCGGTGCAGAAAATACCGTTAAATTTTTATAGGGAAAAATGACTTATATAAGACATGATTCGCTTCCCTACGTCGGTATTAACCGCATCAGGTTCCAAGGGTCAGGAAATAATTTTCCTTCTCAGCTTTTGAAAGCTCCCCCAGCAAACATTATTGAATTTCTTTATATGCTCTTTCCTGGAAGGGTTGTCAATAATAATTTATCTGCAAAGGCCAAATGTGGAATACACTAAGCCTTGTCAATGCCCGCCAACGCATTTTTCATGCCCTCAATTATGGCATCAGTACGGTTCGGGCATGTCCCAGGATGCGCTTGCTGATTTTGACAGGGTTGCCAGGCAGAACAATTGCGGCGTATTTGAAGGGGAAAAATTTTCATTCAAGATTTTTTTGCCCCTCGATTTAGTGTTTTTGATAAACGCTATCATACTCTTCTTTTAACCCTTTATTAAGGCTGAAAAGCATTGCCAGCAGTATCCCGGCAAGGGGCAAACCGGTAATCAGGGTTGCTGATTGCAGGCATTCCAGGTGTCCGCATATAAGAAGGGCTATGGCGACACCTCCCTGGATGGAAGCCCAGAAAACACGCTGAATATTGGGCGGATTGGTCTTACCCCCGGCCGTCATGATGCTGAGGACCAAGGTTGCCGAGTTGGACGAAGTTATGAAAAATAAAGCTGCCAGGATAATACCGGTAATGGAGCTGATGCCTGAAAGGCGCAGGTTTTCAAAAAATGTAAAAATAACGGTGGAGATATCCTTGTCCATTACCAGGGAAATACCCATATCCTGGGATATTATCTCCATGTAGAGCGCAGATGTGCCGAAAACAGTAAACCACAAAAATGCCAGCAGGGTGGGGGTGACCAGAACACCGAGGATAAATTCTTTTATTGTTCTTCCTTTGGAAATTCGGGCAATGAACATTCCCACAAAGGGTGCCCAAGTGATCCACCAGGCCCAGTAGAAGATGGTCCAGGAGTTTTGCCAATGGGTTTGGGTAAAGGTTTCGGTAAAGAGGGACATTTCCCAGAAGCGGCTGAAATAATTTCCCATATTCTGGGGGATGGCGTTAAGAATAAATGATGTGGGGCCTGCAACAAAGACAAATGCCATCAGGAAAAATGTCACAACAATGGTGATAATGCTCAGTTTTTTTATCCCTGAATAGACGCCTCCGATAACGGAGAAGATGACACAGATGGTGATGGCGACAACCAGTATGATCTGGACGGTGGGGTTTATAGGTATTCCCAGAATATAGTTTGCCCCCGCGTTGATCTGGGATACAGCCATGCCAAGGGAGGTTGCCAGACCGAAAAGTGTTGCCACGCATGCGAAGATATCAATGGCAATTCCCATTGGGCCGTAAATCTTTTTACCCATAAGTGGATAAAAAACGCTGCTGATGGTCAGGGGTAATTTTTTGCTGAATGCAAAAAAGCCCATTCCAAGTCCCACCAGGCAATATAGGGACCAGCCATGTAAGCCCCAGTGGAAAAAGGTCAAAGCCATGGAGAGTTTTGCCGCCTCGATTGATTTGGCTGCGACTCCCATGGGAGGCGGGGTTAGATAGTGAAAAATGGGCTCAGCAGCGCCGTAAAATACAAGGCCGATGCCAATGCCAGCACAAAAAATCATGCAGAACCATGAAAAAAAGTTGAATTCCGGCTGACTCTCCTGGCCGCCGAGTTTCATTTTTCCATATTTGGAAAAAAATAGGAAAATAATATAGAAGAGAATCACATTGACCACAAGGACAAAAAACCAGCCTGTGTATTCACATACCCATAACCGGAGAAATGAAACAAAGGGGTCGATTCTTTTACCGTAGACGATCTTAATAACCATGGAACTGATTATAATAATTGCAGATATCCAAAAGACCGGTGGATTTATCTTAAGACCTAATGGATGTTTTTTTGTTGATTTTCCGGATTCCTTATCGATCATATCTTCCTCGTTGGCTAATTAATACTTTTCACAATATCTGTTTCGATAGGGCTCTTGAATAATAGTTCTCTGCATCTGGTTTTCCCACTCTGGCGCCTGATGAATTTTCAAAATATCTTCGAGGCGGTTTTGTTTTTTAAGGCGTTCATAGATATCGCACCATGCACAGGTTATATCATAGGGCGCTATGGCGTTGAGTTCACAGTTGCCGTTGGATACGCCGCCGCAGGGACCGTTAAAAAGGCTTTTGGCACACCGGGTCACGGGACATATGCCGCCGGTATAGCCGATGACGCATTCTCCACAGGCACGGCATCTTTCTTCATACACCCCTATATCCCTGTCTATCCCGATGGCTACCGTGTTTACCGCCGGAAAAACAGGTATATCGGAAAATTTTTCGGCAAGGAGCTGGGTACCGGCACCGCATGCCATGGAGATCAAGCAGTCATAATCGGTTACGATCTCTTCAAGTTCAACAAGATATCTGAGGTTGCATGCTCTTTCGACAGTATAGCCGTTCAGCCGGGTCCGTAGCTGGTCAGCTTTAAAAGTTAAATTAAGCTCGGTGTTCAGGGTGTTGACCTCTTTCTGGCCGCCTCCCAGGCAAACAGATGCACATCCTCCGCATCCGATGTTTAAAATTTTGTCATATTTTTTTACAAAGGATTTGATCTCTTCAAAGGGTTTTCTTTCTATTTTAACCAATTATGCCTCCTGGACAATCGTCCATTTTTAATTGCAGTGGAAGGGGGTGAGCCTCACCAATCCGGTGGATTGAGTCTTGACTCCGGAATTCCTTATTCCTGCCGGGTATGAACCTGAAAATTAATATTTTGATGTCTGGATCACTTTGGAGGTGAGGGTCTGGGCACTACGTGGCACTCTCCGCAGAGGGTGGGAGCTTGCTGGCCTTTCGCAGATATAAAGGCTTTCCATTGAATTCCCTTGCGGGGAATCCAGAATTTTTTACCGATCTCATTATGGCATGGTATGCATGAATTATGGAATGCCTCCGCAAGCCCCATCTTTGATTTGGAATTATGGCAGGAGCAGCAGGCAATGTCTGGATTTCCCTCTTCCAGGTCTGACTCATCTAAAATATTTTCCCCGTCTTTATAGATGTGGTGGCAATCCAGGCATTCCAATTCATCCATATGGGCTTCATGGGTAAGCACGACCGGCGAACGTTTTTTTGTGCCGTCCGCATTTTCTTGAAAACAGGAGATGTCATTATCCAGTACTATGTTTTCTGATTGGGCAAATGATGCCGGGAAGTATGAAACAGCACAAAATAGAATCAGAGTTGTCCAGAATTTTATTTTATTAAGATACATTATTACCTACTCTTTCTGCAGTCTCTGCCTCAAGGCACACAAGGTGGAAAAGAGGCCGTTTATTCCTCATCAAATTGAGGCAGTACACCCTGACCACGGCATATGTCCCTGGTAAGAGCAATCATTCCGGGGATATCAATACCCATGGGGCAGTAACACCGGGTGCAGAGTACACACCTGTCCCAGACGATTTCTCTTATCTCCTCCAGGCCTTTTTTGTCGATATCTCCTTTTTTTTTATACAGCCTGCCCAGGGAATTTATAAATTTATGGGAAGGCATATAAACGGGGTCTTTTCCCCGGTGCATATATAGGAAACAACTTTCAGCACATAGGGTACAATGAACGCATAGTTTAAGCGATAAATTGATTTGCGTTTTGTTTCTGTTAAGGGTTTTCCTAATTTTTTTAACATCAACTGCATCTGCTATTTCGTTCAAGATCAAATCCCCCTGAAAATATCACCACTCTTCGATATCAAATTTATCTTTCCCAAAATACCATCTTTTAAAGCTGAATCTGGGTCCTCCGAAATACCATGTTCTGGTTCCGCGTCCGAAACTGTTTTCATGGGGGAGGATAAAGCGATTGATAAAGAAAAATATCATATGTGCCAATTTAGTGAAAGGTAACAGGATAAGCATCAATTCGCCAGAGAGCATGTGCAGGAGAATAACCGGTTCATAGTCATGGGTTTGATGAAAGGCAAAAAATCCGGTTATAAAAGGCGCGGCCGTTAAAAGAAGAATAAGATAATCGGAAACCGTAGTAATGGATCTGACCTTTGCAATAAGTATTCGCCGGAAAAGAAAAAACAGGGTACAGCCTATAACCACCTGTGTCATTATATCCGTAAGACTCTCCGGCAGGCTGAAAAAGCTTATTCCCCATGATTCACGAATAAGTTCATTATGCCCCAAAAGCAAGAGCGGGGTGGCAACAAGACAGAGATGAAAAATAGACGTTACTATAGTCATTACTGGATGTACACCTATAACGGAGACCTTGATGGCTGCAAGCCGCTGGGCCCTGGATTTTATCACAGGTTTGGTGATGGAGAAGTTTTTGGATAGCTGGAAGGGTTTGGATTGGGGTTTATGAATTTTTTTGCTGAGTGAAAAAAAACGTAATACCTGGTATGTAGTTCCTGTGAAAAAGATAAGGAATGCCGACAGGGCCAAGGGACCTCGGATGATGTCATGAAATAATTCTACTAAAAGCATGTTTTACTCACCAGCATATAAGGTTTACTGCATTGCAAGAACGATGGATGCTGTATCAGCGTCCTTAGTCTCTGTCAGCCTTTACTATAGCACAAGTAATTACCGTCTTTCAATGGCATACGAGTTTAATCAGTGTGCTGACGCATGAATTTAAAAAACTCGACTGAGGAGACCCAACACCCTTCCTTGGATTCTTATTTCTTATTTTGGCAAGAGAATCAACAAAACCTTTTTGGCTCTGGCTTGTCCAGGTTAGGTTAATATATAATTGGATTTGCATCTGGTGTTTATATGAAACTCCGTCCAAAAACACTGATATTATTAGAGTTTTATTTTTCGTTGTGCTGGTGGTTACAGCCATGTGGGTTTATATGAAAGAGTGGGCATGCCTAATATTCTTTCATGCTTCGTTGTGGCAGGCCCAGGTCCCCCATGCGGTTTGCCCGTGGCAGCTATATAGACCTTGTTTGCAGCATCTGTCGTGGTGAATTCCCGGGTATGTCGTAGCTCCACAATAAGTTCATAATATTTGTTTTTTTATGTTTTGTTCTGGATAAGCCTATGTGGAATTTCAGATCTGTTCATGGCAGTTATACAAGGAGAGTTGTGTAGGAAGTTTGAGAAATATATTGACAATTAAAACATGTGTCTATATTGATTGAATTGTTTTGAATGACGTCTGCAAACGTCAATATGACTTTATGAATTGACAAGTTCGCATAATTCTCACAATGCAAGTTTGGCGTTATTGACTATTGACAAGCTATGAATGATGATTCAATTTTTTTTGATAAATTTTATGTTTTTCACTTTTAGTTCGACGCTTTTCCAGGTTGTACCCATATTCATTGGGAGTTTGCCATAAAAAAGTATCAACGATTTTTTGGGACATATGTTGAGACTTTATTGAATTTTTATGTAAAG
>CAKZLA010000434.1 GCA_937124525.1 uncultured Desulfobacterium sp. | reverse complement strand
CATTTTGTTTTCCATTTGGCTATAACCGCAGTGCCGGCCCAGCTCCTTGTTCTGGTCACTTTCCGACAGTATTATCCTCGGATACGTCACAGCATCTTCATAGGCTGTCGGTTTTACTATGGCTTCATCTGAACACTTGGCTGCCGCGGTTACAACGGCCCACATCAGACGACTCTTCACCGGGCAAGATCATACACTTTCATTGCCCACCCACCTCCTTTACCCTGCACAATTACGGAAAGGATATAGATGATCCACTTTCACCGCTGCTGACTAAAAAGAATTTGTCAATCATCAGGATCGAGTTGACAGGCAGTTGTTTACACTGCGCGACATATCCCGGGAAGAGAAAGGTTTCATCAGAAACTCGGATATCCCAAGCTTTTTCATATTTTCAGGAGACACTTTTTCACTGAAGCCGGAACAGAGTATGATTGGCAGGTCCGGTGTGATCGCCTGGATGGCAAAGGCCAGTTCATCTCCGTTCATGTCCGGCATATTCATTCATGATCAAAATCCCAGAGATGCTCCACAGATTAGATTTTTCCCCAGTACCAAGTGCACCAAAACCCTACATTCCGGTTATCCTTTTCTGGGAAAAGGAGAAAGAGATGGAAGGGTTAAGATGCAGACCTAACACTCTTAATTACACCCTGATACCGAGTTAAAGCTCCAGGCTCCATCCCAAATGAATGCCGAAATCAGGGCCGTTATCCATGTTGATGATATTTTCAATGAAGGAAAAATTTATCATTAATTTTTCCCAGAGCCTGAACTTCAAGCCGAACTGGACCTCATGGGAGGGTTCATCCAGGCCGGTAAGACCTTCAACCACTGACGTAGAATAGAGGTATTGTGCCAGGATGGTAATATTTTGTGACAGAGAATACCCCATGGCAAAAAGACCGGTGAAGAGGTGGCCTTTTAGTTCTAATATATCTTTTTGTAATGCATCCTGATCATCATCAAACAATGTATATCCAGCAATACCATAGGTATAAAAGCTGGAGTTCCATTTTTTGGCAAGACCAAGACCAAACCCCAGGTCCAGCCCGTTTCCTCTGGTTATGATATCAGGGGTTTCCAAGGCATACCTGGCGACACAATAGATATTAAGAGCAGGCAAAACCCTGTTACTGTGGATAAAGTTATAGTTCATAAAAAAATTCAGGCCGTTGTTGTTAAGCTCCCGTGCTGAATGCTGGCTTATCAATTCCCCTGTTTCAGGGTCGTAGGCGCTGATGGCTGCCCTTCCTTTTTTATATTTATCTCTATTATTCTGATTAATATCAAGAAGATCATGAAAGCCCTGGATAAAACCATCCATCTCTCCTCCAAAACAGGAACGAGCATCCAGAAAAACACCCATGCCCAGGCGCTGATTAAAGCCATAGCTAAACCCCAGGGAGGAATCGGCCATTTCATAATCAAGAACATAACCTTTCTCCTGGGCCCATATATTGGTCCAATTGGCTTGCGCAAAGGTTTGCCACCCTTGCTTGATATCTCCGGGTACAAAAAACGGCAGGGTGAGTCTGAAACTTTGGGCAATGGACTGGGATCGGGTATTGAGGATGCCCATACCATAGTTCAACTCCTGGGAATTTTCTGCGGAAAAAGCCGTTGATATTCCCATAATCAGGAAAAAAACAACAAGGCAAGAAGTAAAAAAGTTGATATATTTCACAATTCTCCTTTGCAAACTTTTACGATCATAAGTTCTATTCAATAGATAGAAAGATATTCTTTGTCAACAAAAGTATAAAAAATGATATGATGGTGAATGGGCACTGCCAAACCACAGTGTGTTGAAAGAGGATGCCAACACCCATTAAAACCGGCCTACAAACATCTGTTTTTAGCCCCCAAGAGGAAAACACAATAATGAAGATGTACTTCTATCTGATTCACATTCAATATCTTGGATTTCGATACCATGGCTGGCTCAAGCAACCTGGATTGAAGACCATTGAATCCATGGTGGAAAAAACAGCAAAATTTGTTTTGGGGCATACCCGCTTCAAAATACTGGGAACCAGCCGGACGGATGCAAAGGTGTCTGCCAACCACTCCGCATTTGAACTGTTTGTGGACGTCCCTCTGGACATGGATACCCTGCTTGTAAATTTTAATCAAAATTTACCCAACGACATTAAAATATTAAAAATCGAATCCGTTAACAAAGAGTTTAATATTATCCAGGCCCCCAGGATCAAGGAATATCTGTATCTGTTTTCCCATGGGGAAAAAATTCACCCCTTTTGTGCCCCCCTTATGCACTCGTCCAAAGATATCCTTGATATTGAATTAATGAAACAAGGCGCACAGGTATTTAAAGGAAAACATAATTTTGTACGATATTGCACAAAACCCGGGCCTAAAACCACATTTGATAGAGAAATTCTGGTCAGTAAAATTGAGAAAAACACCATTTTAAAAGCCAATTTTTTCCCCAAAAGAAGCTATGTCTACCACATTCATGCCAGGGGCTTCCTAAGATATCAGGTACGCTTAATCATGGGGCAACTGCTTTGTCTTGGAAGGGGTGAAACTTGTCTCAATAACATCAAAGAAAGCCTTAATGGAAAAAATACCCACCCATTAAGGTTCATTGCCCCCTCTTCGGGTCTGATCTTAAATAAAGTTGTTTTTTGTTGATACAGACTCCGAGTTGGTAGTATAGAGGTATCTTTGTGAATGTTCCCCTTCTGAATCACAGATTCAGGAGGGGGCTTCTCGGTTAAAAGTTAATAACCCGTTTATCCCTGCAATGGCGGGGTGGCAGGGTTGATTTTAACAAAATATTCAGGAGTATTCAAATGGGAACATTAAACAAACTATTTAATTTGATTCTAATTATTGCGATGGGTGTTCTTGGGTTTAACATCCTGGGTGCAAATGCAGTTACGCCCCCTTTAAAGGGCACTCTTACAGCGGTCATGGAAACCAGCAAAGGCATTATTCACCTGAACCTTTTTGCCGATAAAACCCCCTATACCGTGGCCAACTTTGCCAACCTTTCAAAGCGCGGTTACTACAACGGCCTTAAGTTTCACAGGGTTATTGACAACTTTATGATCCAGGGAGGATGCCCCTTTGGCACGGGTCGGGGGGGGCCTGGTTATAGATTTCAAGATGAGATTGTAAAGGGCCTTGTGCATGATCAACCGGGCATTCTTTCCATGGCCAATTCAGGTCGCAACACCAATGGCAGTCAGTTCTTTATCACCCATGTAAAAACCCCCTGGTTGAATGGGAAACACACGGTGTTCGGGGCCGTTGTTTCAGGCAAGGACATGGCCGTGGTGAACCAAATTGTCAAGGGAGATACCATCATTTCCATTACCATCCAGGGAGATACTGCCCCTTTGTTTAAACAGTGCAAGGATAAAATCGACCAGTGGAACCTTATTCTGGACAAGAAGTTTCCCGCAAAATAAGGCATCCTTTATTTTCAATTTTATACTTGTTGAAAAAATGAGCCCATTTCCCGGCAATCATTCCCCCAAAAGTATAAAGTACTTTTGGGGTCATATGAAAGATTCCCCAAAAAGGAAAGCACAAAAAAATCCATGGGATTTAACACAGAAAAATTCAAACGCACAGAACTGCTCCTGGGCAAAAACGCCATGAATCGCCTGGAAAGGTCAAACATAACCGTCATCGGCCTGGGTGCAGTGGGTTCCCACGCCATTGAAGCCCTGGCAAGAAGCGGGGTGGGCACATTGAGGATTGTGGATTTTGATGAGGTGGGTGTCAGTAATTTTAATCGGCAGTTACTGGCTGTTGAACCCAATGTGGGACGATTAAAAACCCATGCGGCCCGGGAGCGCCTGTTGCAGATCAACCCGGATATGACCGTGGAGGTGTTTAACACCTTGTGTCATAAAGAGACCTTTGATGAAGTCTTTGAAAACCCCACCCATGTGGTGGTGGATGCCATTGACAGCTTAAATCCCAAGGTCAATATCCTGTTCGAGCTGGTGCAGCGTAATATCCCGGTGGTATCAAGCATGGGGGCGGCCCGACGTATGGACCCCACGGCCATCACCACCGGGGATATTTTCCAGACCCTTGCCTGCCCCCTGGCCCGGTCGGTGAGAAAACGCTTAAGACGCATGGGGGTGTCATCGGGTATCCACACCGTTTATTCCACGGAGATCGTGGAAAAAACGTCAGTGTCCCAGGAAACCGAAGAAAATTTTTTCAACAGTGGCAGACAACGAAATCCCATGGGCAGCCTGTCCATGATCAGCGGAATTTTTGGCTACATTGCCGCCCTTGAAGCTATGAAAATAGTCCTATCACTCAATGATCAAAATTTGTAGGCCGTTATTTAAACTTACCGGCCAGCTTGGAATCGATGACGTAAATACATACCTCTTTGGCCCCCTGTTCAGTATACTCGAACTTATCTGCCATATTTTTAATGAGAAATTTCACATCACTTCTAATGCGTTTGTCATAGGCTTTGAAGTCAGAAGTGTCAAAATCCCGGATGGCCCGTCGAAAATTTTCATTGCTCAAAAAGGGTTCCAGAACCCGTTTTTTAAGGTTATAGACATACCGCTCATACAAGGACAAAAAGAGCCTGGTTTCTGTGATATCCTTTTCTTCCACCATCATCTCCCGGGGAAGGGCATGGGTGGTATATTGATTTAAGACGTCACTGCGCATTTCCATGCGCCTTTCCATGGTGATGCCCTCAATGAAAAGACGACTCTCAATGGAGCTTAGAAATGATTCGGTCACATGAATTTCTTCACCGGTGAAAAGGCATTGTCCCTGGGCACCCAGTTCAAAGGTAAGGGCCGAGATATAATTTTTAATATCCTTTGAAATCTGCTCTTCATTATAATAATAAAGGGATTCCTTAACCTGCTGGAGTACATTATAATCGTACATGCGCAGGAGAGAATCCAGAAATCCTTCTGGCACCATCTTGGGATAATCCTTCATCACCCCTTTAAAGAATGAGCAGAGCACGGGCATGTTGATCAGTCGATTCTCCTTTGCATACATGGAGTAGAACTGATCAAAAATACGAATGGAATCCCGCCCGGAAAACCCATAATTTCCTTCATTTTCCGACTCTTTAAAAATTTTCTGCCACATTTTACCATCAAGGGCTTTGCGGTCTGCATCGTCCAGCCAGTCGGGAATATGTCCCGAATAAATTTCCATTTTCAGCAGCATCAGTGGTTCATCGCAGTATAGCCGGTACTTTGGAGGGCTTTTAATCCATTCCACAAGGGCGTCTGATTTAGGTTTCAATCGGGAGGAGACGATGATCCTTGCAAAATTATCCATGACCATGGGCAAAAATGCATCCTTTACATGACGACCAAAAATATTATTGTAAATTTTCATCTCCGTTTCAATATCCAGAACATAGGGGATATTGATATACCTGATCCGGTCGGTGAAAGAGGGAAAGTCACGGATATTTTTCTTGTCTTCCGGGTTCATCAATGCCAGAAAAAGTGAATTCACATTTTCTTCTATGTCTTCCACCTTGTGCACAGCTTCACTGATGATATTATGAAGTTCCACCATGCGTTCGACGTTGTGGGATTTAATATCCATCAACGCATAGATGCCGTTGTTGGTCTTGGAAAAACGAGAATAGATGTAGTTGATTAAATTACTGTCCCGGAACAGATTATTGATGCGATGTTGGAGCATCTGGTTGCTCATGACATTTTGCTTTAAAGGGACATCCCCCGGGTTAAAAACTGAAATCCCGGTTCCCAGTCGCCGATTGAAATAGTAGGGTTTGGCATACACCATATCAAAGACTTTTTCCGGAGATCCCAAGCGTTCCAGCAAGGCCTGGTAGATGGATTCACAAATGGTACAAGGTTCATGGCTGAAGACCCATTCGTACTCTTTTTCGGTGAAAATCCTCCATTTAACCTCGTCGTTGGGTATCAGTTTATCCAACACCTTGCGACGATGCTTTTTAGGAATGATCAGAATGGGGTTGTCATGGGAAATACAGGGGATCTCAATGAAGTCCGAATGAAATCCCTTGGCAATGCACTCTTCGGTCACCTTTTTGCTAACATCACCCTGGGGATGTTCAATGAAATTCACCAGACGTTCAATGGCGGACACAGATTCCACATTGCGTCCATCCCCCAGTTGCTCCATGTCAAGACGCCACACGATTTCGTATCGAATACCCTCTTCACTGTTTGCATAACTTTCAAATTTTTTCAGCATATTATTTAAAAAGGTACTTTTACCGCACCCATGGGGGCCATGGAAAATATAAATCTGATTCTGCTGGGCCCCATGGCGCAATCCTTCCATGTGTTTCATGAGCCGGTTGGCAAATAACCGATCTGTAAAATAGGGGTTTTCCGACCCCTCCACAAAAAGCCGGGTGCAGTCATAATCCACCCTGTTCAGATCGTCCAGCCCCTCGGACTCTTCCAACCGGTCCACATGGGAGGTCATCATATCATGAAATACCTGGAAAATATTTCGAATCATTTGGATGGGATTTTGTGACACCATCCCCAAATATTGTTTAAAATCAATGGGTTTAAATTTTTCATACTCACCAATATTATCACTTAAAAAGGCAAGGGCTTCCCGGGCACGGTCCTCATTATCAATTTCTATTCCAAGGGATTTTTTATTCATGGGTCACACCCCCCTTTTGAGCATTTTTCTGTCTTCCATCACATACAATACCCTCTTCCACTCCACTGGCTCTTTTTCGTGGTCACTGGTGGAGCTGACAGGGGATGGCGGACTCCAGAAATCAACGTATCGCTGATGGGGCGTGGATGCCTTCACCGGTTCACTGGTTTCAAGGCGCACCGACCGCCCCCAGAGATACTCAATTCCCACCATGGTGTTTTCAATGAAATCTGTTTTCAGGGGTTTTCCTTCAAAGGCATGTTCCAGGTAAAGGGGGCCCTGGCCGGTTTTTTCCACATTGACCTTTATTCCTGGGGGATGGTACAGGGTATCAACCACCATGTCCCGGTAGGCATCCGCACTTCTGGATTTAACATAATACTCCCAGGATTTGCGCTGACTGTTCAGGCGTTTACCCGTGACAAACAAATTATGGCGTTGCATGAACTCTTGATCAATGTAGGTATTTATAAAGGTGAAATCACACATGTTCTCCCGGATGGAAAAAATACGCTCCCGGCCAATGGAAAAGCCGCTGTCATAGGCTTTTTGCTTTATTTCATCCTTGATCAAATCATATTCCAGGGAATAGCATCCTCTGTTTTCCATCTTTTCAATGTGATACAAAAGCCGCATACCAAGGGCATAGGGGTTCAGCCCCACCTTGGGCATGGCCGTGACACCGGCATTGACCTTGGCAAAATCCACCTCATGGCCCTTGATTCTGTCATCCCCCATGAACAAGGTTTCATGCCAGTAACTGGCCCAGCCTTCATTCATAATTTTGGTGCGAATCTGGGGTTGGAAAAACAAAGAGGTTTTTCTCACAACAGAGATCACCGATTTCATCCATTTGTTCTCCTCCTTGTTTAAAAAGGTGGAGTGATCCATGATAAATTGCAGGACATCCGGCCTGCCCCGCTCTTTTTTCTCTATGTAACGTTTATAAAAGGCATCAAATTCCGGGAACTTTATCCTCACATCAATGAAAAACTGATCTTCTGTGTCATCGGGGTGGGTGGCAAGTGTTTGATTATAGCGCTCAATTTCTTTTAAATATTCATTGTGGGAAAACCCCTTTTCCCGCTGGAGGAAAATATCAAAATAATAATCAAAAGGGGTTAGATATCTCGCCTGGCCCCTGCGGGTGGTGCGGGAAATGGTGTCATGATACCCCACCAGATTATCAATGCCCCTGGCAAACTCAATGACATAATCCACCCATCGTCCCTTTTCCGACCTATATCTGGCAATGAGTCTTTTATCTGCCAGGGCCTGCCCATTGAAATCAATGTCCCAGGTGTGCTTGAAAAACAGATTGTTCTGGAAAAAATCAATGTGCCCCAGAACATGATAAAAAATCATCACATTGAGCCAGTCCGGGTTATTGTCATTGTAAAACGAAATGGCAGGACGAGTGTTAATAACGGTCTCGTAGGGGTTATTGGGATAAAGTTCATACATCCCCTTGCCCGAAAGCACCCGAACATCATGCACCCAATAATCGTATAGGGTGGGCATCATTACCTTGGGACTCAACTCCACCATATCCCGGTTTGTGACGATATATTCCAGGGTCTCATCTTCAAAGGAAAGGCCCGCATCCCTGGCCCGCTCTTTACACCCCTCCATAATGGCCTTTACATGCTGATCAACTATTTCCATGGTAAACCTCCCCTTTTATCCAGGCGGGGATTAGGCGATTACCGGATAAGAATATACCAGGATGTGCAAAATTCTTC
>CAKZLA010000433.1 GCA_937124525.1 uncultured Desulfobacterium sp. | reverse complement strand
TAAGTTGTGTATCAACTGAAGCAAAAATATTTTCAACTTGGTTTTTCTTAGATACAAGTGAATTGTACATCAAGATAAGTATAACGGCTAAAATACCTATCACTATTAATGTTGTTGGCATGTGTAAACTCCTAATTGTGTTTTACTTTTTTTAATTATAGATGATTTTATTTCTTCCAGACTCTTTAGCTTCATATAGAAGTTCATCAGCATGTTTATAAACTTCATCTTCATTTTTGATATCATTTGAATTTTCACAAACAAGACCCATTGAAGCAGTTATATATTTACTTGCACTATTTTTAGTATGCTCTATATGCAAATCTTCTATATTTTTTCTTATAGTATTTGCAAGCTCTAGAGATGCTTCTTTTGTGCTAGTTTTGTATAAACGATTTCCCAACTCACCAATCAAGATCCTTTGAGCAATTTGAAATATTTTCATTCAAACCGTCCCTAATAGACTCACGCATTCCAGGGATAGAAAGCAAGAAGAGAGTTTCTGATATAGCATTCCAATCGTCTTCTGAAATTAAGACTGCATTTTTTCTTTTTCCTGTAATGATAATTGGTTGATGATTTTCGGCTGCTTCATCAATGAGCCTATATAATTTAGATCTGGCTTCTGTTGCATTTAAAATATTCATGTTTACACCTCCTGACGTCAGCGTACGTATTCACGCTCGTGATGTCAAGATGTTTTTTTTGAATGTCATCAAATCGAACCTTAAATGCTTTGATTCATGAGTGGAGGTTGCCCGTAAGGCAGCCTTTAATACATCTCGTCATGAGTCTTTTGGCACGGTACACCGCCTATTAAGATCGAATTCAAAGTTAATTGGGTTGCTCGATATGCTTGATCACTGAATTTTTAATCGTAAATTGCTACTTATTAATTTGATTAATGATTGTGGGACGCTATGCTCAATAGCCAGATCATTCCATTCTGAAACGTGTTCTGTGATTTTTTCAATGATCTGATCAATTTTTCGTTTGGTAAATATAGGGCTTATTTTTTTCAGACTATAAAAGTCTTCTCGGATAAAGCTGTCTCTCTTTCCATTGAGCTTCATCCAATGACTGCTTACCCACGGACTTCCCGGTTTGTAGCTGTAAGCTAAATCGTAGGCAGGGGCCAATTGCCACTTGTGTTGATGATCAAGCATAAATCCAAAATTTTTAGAATGATCGTCATGATTACGTGCAATAATATTAAAGGCCATTCGTTTAAATATTTGCATTGCATCATCCGGAGTTAATTTAAGCTCCCTTGCAAGCGAAAATAATTCTTCATATGAGTACGACCCTACTTTTTTGTAATCTACATGTGCAATGCCGTTTAAAGTTTGTACGTGTATCTTCTGATTGCCTTTCCGGTCAAACCGCTGGGTAATGAAATGACGTCTGTTTCCTTCATCCAGCAACTGACAGGGCATCATATCTATCCCGCAAGCTTTGGCCATGAGGTGATAGACATACTCCATTGTGCCATACCCCATTGGATCGCCAAATGTTTCTTTGTTTTTGTGGATTTCACTGACACCGTCAAATTTGATTACGAAGTGAGTAAACCCTTCAGGAGCATTGGTTTGCCCTGATCTCACCTGGGTAAAATCATTATTAAATGCAAGTACTGCTTTGGGTCTGGCACCACCGGCACTCATACCGACAGATAATAGTGCCATCATTGCATCTTTATCTTCCTTGCCTTGTGCACCAAGAGTTACCTTAAATTGTTCCCGTTTGTTCAAAATTTCCTGGGCGATGGAAATTAAAGACTGAATTTCAACATGTTGTGATCTGTTCAGGTTTTTGCGTTGGATTGCCGGAGAATAAGTTAATGCACCCATACCACGCCTCCCAGTATATTGAAGGCGCTGCAATGGGGTGATGTCTGTTGTTGACTTACCCTGACTGGCTATCCAGGCATTCATCACCGCATTACCAAAATCATCAGGCAAAGAATCTGCGATCATTCCGGGTAAACCTTTGAAGGTTTCATTATTGTTTTCTGGAAAGGAATAAATCTTTTTAGATAAAGGCATTTTTACAGGTGAAATTTCAATACCAGACTTAATAAAGCGAGATTCAAATTCAAATGCACCAACACCTGTTTCCGTATTGAAACTGACGGCACCGACGTCTTGCTCGTTATATTTTACTTTAACGACTTCGATTACCATAAAGATTTATCTTCCCTGATTTGGAGTTTTTTCTTTTGGGATCTTGAAGCTCGTTGCCGTTTTTTCCCTGCTAATTTAGCCAATTGTAAGGGAGATATTTCCTGTACAGGCAAAAACATATTGATTTGCTCCACCATGCCTAGGCTCAGCAATATTGCAACCAGATTTTTTAGTTGGACGTTGCCTTTCTCAGCATTAAGAATAGTTCTCCTGTTCAAACCGGTTCTTGATGCCAATTCAGCCTGGGTTAAATCGGCATTCAGCCTTGCCTGTTTTAGTCTCTCTCCCAATTGTTCAGCTATAGCGATTGGAGACATTTTATCGAGCACCATAATGTTACCTATAATGTATGTTATAGCCATTTTATTAAGTTAAAGGACTAAATAAGAAGCACTATAAACCATATTCTATGGTAATGCAATTTGTTTTTATAAAGTGTAAATATTATAACATTAACTCGTTATTAACTCTTAAAGAGCAATAATTTACACCTTAACAGGCAGTGGCAGACCAAATTGTAAATTCCTCGGGGTTATTCGTGAAAAAAATCTTTGAATATTAGGTGTGTTTCAGTTGCGTGATTCCCCCAATATTGGCTTCTACCTCATGGAATACTCCCCAGGGTCCCCCATCCTCTCCCGTAAAAGAGACTGTAAAGTACTTTTGAGGTCATATGAATGAGTACCCTACCATATAGTCTTTAAAATAAAATTTAGAAATATCAATGACATATCTCTATAGAATACCGAAAAATATATGTATGGGTACTTATGAGGGATGCCATCTTTTTTATTGAATTCTATGGAAAACAGATGCCTTCCTTTTGACCCAGTCCGGCATTGGCACAACATGTTATGCAATGCTGGGATAGGTGTTATTTGTCAAGTTTTAATTTTTTTATACTTCTACCTGAATCAGTGGCACAAAATTGATTGGTATTGAAATTATTAGAAAAATTTGATTTTGGATTTCACCTCTCAGGTGAGGTAATAAATAGATTTTTCTTAATGATTTCAAGATATATCAAAAAGTGTGCCACTGATTCAAGCTCTATTAACAAAAAGCGTTTTCCTGCCATAGGATTTCGTCAGGTTTTTTCAGGGAAATGTGGTAATTTACGGTTTGATTACATTTCATGCTTGTCCGCCATCTTCAGCATCTTCACAATGGAAAACATATAGGCGATGACCACGAAAAAGAAAGGTGTTCCCACCACAATGGCCATGGTCTTTAGGGTATTTAGTTTTCCGGTGGCCAGAAGTACCAGCCCTATGCATCCCAGGGTAATCCCCCAGAAGATCCGCATGGCGATGGTGGGGTTCAGGTTGCCGTTGGAGGCCAGCATGGAGATGAAGTAGGATGCGGAATCACTGGTGGTCACACCGAAACAGACGATGCTGCAAAAGACCACCACACAGAGGAATCCCCCCATGGGGTACTGTGACAGAACTGTGTATATGGTGCTGCCGAAATCGTTCTGGATGGCATCCCAGATGGGGGCAGCTCCGCTGACCTCGAGGTGGGTGGCGGAGCCACCCCAGACACCGAACAGGATAAAGGTCATGAGCACGGGAACCACGGTGGTCCCCAGGAAATACTCACGGATGGTGCGACCCTTGGAAATCCTTGCGATAAAACCGCTGCAGAAGGGGATGTAGCTCACATACCACAGCCAGTAAAACACCACCCACCAGTTCAGCCAGCTGCGCTGCTTCCATTCGCCATCCACAAAGTTTCCGGCGTCGGTCCAAAATGAGAGGGTCACAAATTCGGTGATATAATTTCCGAAGGTCTGGGTCATCAGGTTTAAAAGATAGCCCGTGGGGCCAACCACCAGGAGGTAAAGCACCATGCCGATGCCGAGGTAGATATTGATGAGACTCAGGTATTTGATTCCCCGCTCCACCCCGCTTGCTGCAGAGAGAGTGAACGCTCCGATGATCATGGCCATGGCCACCAGACTTCCCGCCGAACCCAGCTCGATGCCGGTGATGTGCTTGATCCCATAGGCAATGGACATGACGCCAAACCCCAGGGATGCGGCGTTGCCCCCCAGGGTGGAGATGACACCCAGGACATCGGTGAGTTTGCCCCAAAAGCCGGTGATGGATTTCTCCTTGAGAAGCCCGTAGAGACCTATCCCTAAGGTCATGGGTTTACCCAGGCGGTAGGCGGGAAAGGCTATGGCAAGACCGCCCACGGCAAACAGAGCCCAGCCGTGGACCCCCCAGTCAAACCAGGTGAGGAGCATGGCCCTGGGAACCCCGGCTGCGGTGCCCGCCGTACCGGCATCGATGGTCCAGGAGGACTGGTAGAGGTGGTACAATGGCTCTGCCGTACACCACGTCAGGGTAGACAAGCCGAAACCTGCACTGAACATCATGGAAACCCAGGCAATAAAAGAAAACTCAGGTTCGTCGGTGTCTTTTCCAAGTTTCATAGACCCGTACCGGCTGAAACTTAACCAAACGCTAAAGAAAACAACGGCGCCCACACCCGTAAGAAAAGCCCAGCTGAGTTTAAAAATCAGCCAGTTGTTGATGGCTTCGAAAATATTCTGGGTTGCCTTGGGGTCCACAAAAATGGCCACCATGATAACCAAAAGAAGTCCCACCACTGGATAAAACACCTTTTCATCGTACTTGCCAAAGACTGATTCCAAAGTTCTTTTCATTCTAACCTCTTTCTTGGGATTGTTCTGTTAAAGGGTTTTGGTTTCGATATGTTGTGAAATCATAGATATGATTTTACGACATTTTTTTTGACCCGGCCTGGCATTGGCATAACATGTTTTACCAATGCCGGGTTGGGTGCCATATTTCAGCTTTTAAAATTTTGTTCATACTTATAGCGTCTTCCTCTCCTAACCTGGGCAAGCCAGAGCCAAAAAGGTTTTTTGATTCTCTTGCCAAAATAACACGAAAATCAGAGATAAAAATCTAAGTGGGTGGGCAATTATTTAAAATTCCATATCGAATTAAAACAGGGTCGTTTCATGGAGGTGATGGGCATTAAAAAACCCGGCAGTAGCGTTACTGCCGAGCATTTTAAATTTTATCTACGATTGTGTTATTAAATAACACTTATGTGGAAAGCATTTTCCATATGGAGCGATATCTGTAAGGCATCAGGCAACATAGTCGTCCGGGGCAAGTTCCCCTTTTCTGTTCCATCCCCGCAGGCGATAATAATCCTGAAGCATCTGTTCCAGTTCTTTTTCCGTCAGTGGGTTTTCTGTGTTTTTAAGTTCCCGGTAAAGTCCCTTGGGCAGACGGTCATCTTTGGGCTGTAACCCTTCCCGGAGATTAAACTGCCTCACAATATTGGTAACGGCCTTGGCGTTGTTCTGTAATGTGGCCTTGTCCCCGTCAAATCCTGTTAGGGCATGAATCATCTCCCCTAACCCTTCCCAGGTATACATATCCCGATAAAAACGACACAGAGTCAGGGTATCAAACAAGGTCAGACGATCTTCAAAATCCAGAAACAGGTCCGCTTTTTCATTGATTTGATCCGGGGGAATCATCCCTGCAAGTTCGGGTTTGTAAAAGGTGGCCCGGAGGTGACAGGCACCGCGATCCGAGGTGGCATAGGCAAGCCCCATACCCTTTAATACACGGGGATCATATCCTGCAGGTTCCATTCCCTTGGTATGGACGGCTATGTCTTCAAGGCCCCAGGCAGCAGAGGCTTTTTTAATGCCCTGGGATAATACATCGCCAATACCGTTTCTCTGGGAGATATCATGGAGCAGCCGCACCGTGCCGTCCACGTCACCATAGCTGATATCGTAATCCACCACACCGCGCTCCACAGCCTCCATGGTAAAGGCACACAGATTGCCTGCGGTGATGGT
>CAKZLA010000432.1 GCA_937124525.1 uncultured Desulfobacterium sp. | reverse complement strand
GATCCGAAACTGTTTGAAATTCCCATATTAACAAATCCGGAAAAGGAAAAAATAGAGGCTCAGTTAAACACCGGCAAAATCCATACCCGACCAGATAGCTGCATACATCATCTCATCGAGATCCAGGCATCCCTGGACATGAGCTCCACTGCAGTGGTGGATGCCAGAGTAAATTTTACCTATGAAGCGTTAAATGAATATGCCAATCAAATTGCCCATTATCTGTTGAAACATGGGGCCGGACCCGAACAAAAAACCATTATCATGCTCGAACAGGATGCGGAACTCATTGCCGTTATTCTGGGGGTATTAAAATCCGGAAGTGCGTATATCCCGATGGACCCGGATTATCCCGATGACAGAATACAATATATAATTGACGACGCAAGCCCTGAAATCATCATCACCTCCATTGCCCATGAACACAGACTTAACCCGGGTTATGCCTGCGTTATCCTGTTTGATGTGGAAAACGCACAAATAAAAAAAATGCCTGCCAGCAACCCCAAGGCTTCGGTAAAGCCTGAAAGCATGGCTTATGTTATCTATACCTCCGGCTCCACGGGAAATCCCAAAGGGGTTATGGTGGATCACAGTTCCTTAGTTGCATTCACCCGATCCGCCAGTGAAATCTATGATATCCGCCCGGATGACCGGGTGCTTCAATTTGCCTCCATCAGCTTTGACGCATCGGCGGAGGAGATCTTTCCCACCCTTTTTTCCGGGGCCACACTTGTGATGAAACCCCGTGATATTGTCCACACCCCTTCTCAATTCTGTGATTTCTGTAAAGACAATCGACTTACCATTCTGGACCTTCCCACCTCTTACTGGCACCTGCTCGCCGATGAAATCGACACCCTTTCCCTGCCCGAACTCATACGATTGATAATCATCGGTGGAGACGAAGCAAACGCAGACAAGGTTAACAAATGGAACCGCCATATCCATGGGGACGTCAGACTGATCAACACCTATGGTCCCACAGAGACAACCGTGGCCGTCACCTGGGCGGACCTGTCGACGGGATCCCAATCGGTTAACGGCAAGGTATCCATTGGTAGCCCCTTTCCCAATGTTAGCCTTTGCATTTTGAACCATTTTCAGCAGCCTGCACTCCCCGGTACCCTGGGCGAATTGTGCATTGGGGGCACCCAGACGGCAAGGGGTTATTTAAACAAAGAGGAACTAACGGCACAGTCCTTTGTGAAATTTGAACTATTGAATCAAGGCACGACCTTTTTTAAAACCGGTGATCATGTTGAATTGCTTGAGGGCTATGGTATTATTTTCCATGGCAGAATAGATCGGCAGATCAAAATCAGGGGCTACCGGGTTGAACCCGGGGAGATCGAAAAAACAGCCTTGCTGTACCAGGGGGTTGCAGAATGTGCGGTGGCGGTTTCAAATCAACCGGACAATAACATCCTCACCACCGCATTTATAGTACTCAATGAGACAGATAAAGAGACATTTTCTCTAAAAGACTTTAAAACATGGCTGTCAACCAAACTGCCAGACTACATGATACCTTCGGTTTGCATCACCACGGCATCCCTTCCCCACACGACCTCGGGTAAAATTGATTACAAGGCCCTAAAAATTCCGGAATCCACCAAGGTATTTGTTGAAAGCACTGAAACAAAATCCTTTAATCCCCCCTATGAAACCGATCTCAAAGAAATCTGGGAGGAAATTCTTGGTTTTGAAGTGGCAAGTCCGAATCATCGTTTCTTTGATATCGGAGGATCTTCTCTTTATGCCATTAAACTTATCAATTCCATTGAGAAAAAATTCAAGGTTTCCATTCCTGTTATTGCTATTTTTAAATCCGCCACCATCAGACAGCTTGCCCTTAAAGTTGAAAAAGAAGTCCAGCTTTCAAAAGTTAAATCCCACAGATTAATAAGCAAAGAAGGGGAGAAGACTCCCATTATTCTCATCGGACATTCTGTGGGAAGTGCCCAGGCATACAAGAAAGCGGATCTTAAAGGGCATCCTTTTTACCATGCGCCCATCTTTGTCCATTTTTATTCAGCTGAAAAAAATAGGGCCCATACCATTGATATCTGGCAGCTGGCACAGAAATGTATCCAGGATATTACGCTTTTTTTTCCATCAGGCCCCTATATTCTCATCGGATCATGCCAAAATTCCATCGTAGCCCATGAGATTGCCTGCCAACTTACCAATGCCAACAAAGAGGTGGAGTTGCTTGTCATAATAGATGAAAACTGGGAGAAAAAAGATACCCCGGGAATAATCGAAGATAAAAAACAGGGAAAATTGTCATTTACCAAGAGACAAATCAAAGACATGAAAACATCGGGAATGCGGGAATTTTTTAAAAAAATAAAAATAAGAATAAAATACAAAATCCGTCATTATTATGCCTCTCTGGATGGCATAAAAGAACGCGCTTATACCGCCGTTGGAAGGCCTGTGCCTGAGGCCGTGCAGTTCAGGCTTATGGAAAATGTATATTACACGGCATGCGAATCCAACCCTTACATGCCCATTCCTTATCATGGTCGTGTTCTTTTGTTTGATTCCAGAAACTGGGTGGATACCTTTTCTCCAAAGCTCAGGACATACTATAAGGGAGAAGTCAAAAAATTTGATGTAGATATCATTCATTCAGAATGGTTTGAACCTGAACAGATCGAAATGATTATTAAAGAAGTTGGGGAAAATACCCAATGATAATCGGATAGGTAATTTTGAGCATCTGAAAAACAAAATTTGCTCGTTTGACAATTTGTCCGGGCTTTTGTGATAGTGATTGGCAAGGCCCTTCAGGCCGGGTACAGAATACGGTCTGCCCGTGGCAGTTATATGAAAAGGTAGCCTTCAAGTTTACCTCAGCAGAGCCCCCCCGAGGGGCAATAGGAACCGGCCAATTGAGCCGTCTACGGTTCCGGGCCGGGCCCATTGCCCCTCGGGGGGG